>NZ_CP087597.1:1080697-1412597 GCF_020990385.1 Paracoccus sp. MA | reverse complement strand
CTCGCCCAGTTCCGTCTCTTGTCCCCACATGCCGCCGGGATTTTCCGGCGTGAGGCGATTCGGTGCCGCGGCCTGAACGCATGAAGTTTCGGCAACAGAAAGCCCGCGCCGCCAAGGCGGTGTGCGGGCCGTCCTGCGGCCGAAACTTTCAGACACGCAGCGCAGGCCGGTGGCAGCCGGCTTTGCGCATTATCGGTAGCGGATCTGTCTGATCCTGCTGCCACCCTGCCTGTCGGCGGCAGAGCCGACGGTTCAGAGCATGTCCCCCAGGCGCGACGGTGAATCGCAGAAAACAAGCTAGCAAGAACCGCAGCCGGCCAGCAACCGATCTTCGCGCTTGACAGTCACTTTGCCGGATCGAATCTCGCCGCTTCGCGGGCATGGCGGGGTGGTCGCCAACAGGCTGGAAAATGTGGGAAAACCCGGGGCTTCCTCATGCGAAAGGGCGCGTTCCGATGGATCGCGCCCCTAGGCAATTCCACTGATAGTTGCACAAATGCCGCAGCCGATCAGGCGGTGGCCAGCGCCTTCACCCGGGCCGAGAGGCGCGAGATCTTGCGCGCGGCGGTGTTCTTGTGGACGACGCCCTTGGTCACGCCGCGCATCAGTTCGGGCTGGGCGCTCTGCAGGGCTTCGCGGGCGGCTTCGGCATTGCCGCTGGCGATGGCTTCCTCGACCTTGCGCAGGAAGGTGCGGATGCGCGAGCGGCGGGCCTTGTTGACGGCGGTGCGGCGCTCGATCTGGCGGGCGCGCTTCTTCGACTGGGGCGTGTTGGCCATGGGTCCTATTCTCTTTCTCGTATTTCGATTACGCAAAAGCCCCACGGCCCCGTCCGTTGCCGGACGGTCATGATTCTTGCCTTAAGCGGGCCCACGCGCATGTAAGCCCGGGCCTATACAGCGCCCCGGGCCGAATGCCAAGCGAAATCAGCGGTCGCGGAACTGTGGCTCGCGCTTCTCCAGGAAGGCGGCCATGCCCTCCTTCTGGTCCTCGGTGGCGAACAGAGCCTGGAAGCTGCGGCGCTCGAACAGGATGCCTTCGCGCAGCGTGGTCTCATAGGCGCGGTTGACCGCCTCCTTGGCGGCCAGCACGGCGATCTGGCTCTTTTCGGCGATCTTCTTCGCCGCCGCCAGCGCCTCGGGGATCAGCCTGGCCGCCGGCACCACGCGGCTGACCAGGCCCGAGCGTTCGGCCTCGGCCGCATCCATGAAGCGCCCGGTCAGATGCATCTCCATCGATTTCGATTTGCCGACGAAGCGGGTCAGGCGCTGGGTGCCGCCGATGCCGGCCATCACCCCGAGGTTGATCTCGGGCTGGCCGAACTTGGCGTTGTCGGCGCAGAGAATGAAGTCGCAGGCCATGGCCAGCTCGCAGCCGCCCCCCAGCGCATAGCCCGAGACGGCGGCGATGATCGGCTTGCGGGTGGCGGTGATGCGGTCGATCTCGGCGCCGAACAGGTCCTCGGTATAGACATCGACGAAACTCTTGGCCGACATCTCCTTGATGTCGGCGCCGGCGGCGAAGGCCTTTTCGCTGCCGGTCAGCACGATGCAGCGCACCTTCTCGTTCCGGTCGGCCTCGGCCAGCGCATCGCCCAGCTCTCCCAGGAGCTGCGAGTTGAGGGCGTTCAGCGCCTCGGGCCGGTTCAGCCGGATCAGCGCCACATAATCGTCGATCTCGACGGTGAGGGTCTGGTAAGCCATCGACTCCTAGCCTTTCGCAAACAAGCTGACCGCGACTCGTAACAAAAGCGCGACCGCAAGGCCAGCGCGCTTCTCTGTTGTCCAAATACCCCCGCCGGAGGCAGCGGCCAGGGGCCGCTTCACTGCTGGCAGAGCGGGCAGAAATAGCTCGACCGGCCCGATTGCACGATGCGCCGGACCGTGCCCGCGCAGCCCGGCCTGGGGCAGGGCGCCCCCTCGCGGCCATAGACGCGGAAGGCATGCTGGAAATAACCCAGCTCGCCCGTCGCCTGCCGGTGGTCGCGCAGGGAGGAGCCGCCGGCCGCGATCGCCTCCTCCAGCACGGCGCGGACATGGCCGACCAGCGCCGCCAGTTCGGGCGCCGCGACCGCCCCGGCCAGCCGGCGGGGGTCGATGCCGGCGCGGTAGAGCGCTTCGGAGACGTAGATATTGCCCAGCCCGGCCACGATTCGCTGGTCGAGCAGCGCCGCCTTGACCGGCATGCGCCGCCCGGCGAAGGCCCGCCCCAGCGCCTCGGCGGTGAAGGCCTCGGACAGCGGCTCTGGCCCCAGATGCGCCAGCAGCGGATGCGTCGCCCCCGGCGCCACCAGATCGACCATGCCGAATCGCCGCGCGTCGTTGAAGGTGATGCGCGTGCCCTGGTCGGTCCAGAACACGACATGGTCATGGCGCGGCAGGATCGCCGGGTCGCGGTGAAACTCGCCCTGGCTTTCCCCCTCGATCAGCATCCGCCCCGACATGCCCAGATGCAGAAGCAGGCTGCCGCGATCCTCCAGCTCGGCCAGGATGTATTTCGAGCGCCGCAGCAGGCGCGTCACCCGCGCCCCGGTCAGAACCTGCACCAGATCGGGCGGCAAGGGCCAGCGCAGGTCGGGGCGGCGGGCTTCGGCGCGGGCGATCACCCGCCCCTCAAGATGCGGCTGAAGGCCGCGTCGGACGGTTTCGACCTCTGGCAGTTCTGGCATTTTCTTCCCGTTCGTCGCATGGTGCGGCCCGCGTCCCAGCTATGGCGCGCGGCGCGCTTTCGGACTATCTGGGCGCGAAACGACGGATGGACAAGCGATATGACCCCTGACGAGCGCGGCAACAGCAACGGGGAAACCCATTTCGGCTTTCGCACCGTGGCCGAGGCGGACAAGGCCGGGCTGGTCCATGGCGTCTTCTCCCGCGTCGCCTCGCGCTATGACGTGATGAACGACCTGATGAGCGCCGGCATTCACCGCATCTGGAAGACCGCGATGATGGACTGGCTGGCGCCGCGCGACGGCCAGCACCTGCTGGACGTGGCGGGCGGCACCGGCGACATCGCCTTCCGCTTCCTGGACCGCGCGCCGGGCGCCCGCGTCACCGTCTGCGACATGACCGAGTCGATGCTGGTCGAGGGCAGGAAGCGGGCCGAGGCCGGCAAACTCGCCGACCGGCTCGCCTGGGTCACCGGCGACGCCATGCAGCTGCCCTTCGCCGATGACAGCTTCGACCGCTATACGATCAGCTTCGGCATCCGCAACGTCACCCGCATCCCCGATGCCCTGGCCGAGGCGCGGCGCGTCCTGCGCCCCGGCGGCCGGCTGATGGTGCTGGAATTCAGCCAGATGCCGGTGCCGATGTTGCAATGGCTCTACGACCGCTATTCCTTCAACGTGATCCCGGTCATGGGCCAGATCGTCGCGAACGACCGCGACAGCTATCAGTATCTGGTCGAATCGATCCGCAAGTTCCCCGATCAGGAAACCTTCGCCTCCATGATCCGCGAGGCGGGCTTCGGCCGCGTGCAATGGCGCAACCTCTCCATGGGCATCGCCGCGCTGCATTCGGGCTGGAAGCTCTGACATGCGCGGTCCTCACAATATCTGGCGCCTGATCCGCACCGGCGCCACCTTCGAGCGCACCGGCGCGATGAAGGTGGCGCTGGACGCGGCGGACGCGCCGGCCCGCATCCGCATCGCCGCCCGCATCCTGGGCTGGCCCTTCGCCTGGCTGGGCTACAAGGGCGACCCGGCCCTGCCGCCCGTCACCCGCGCCATCACCGCGCTGGGGCCGGCCTATGTGAAATTCGGCCAGATCCTCTCGACCCGGCCGGACGTGGTGGGGGTGGACCTGGCCGACCAGCTCTCGATGCTGCAGGACCGGCTGGCGCCCTTTCCGCAGGACCAGGCGCTGCGCACCGTCGCGGCCGAGCTGGGCCGCCCGGTCGAGACGCTGTTCAGCGAGTTCTCCGAACCGGTGGCCGCCGCCTCCATCGCCCAGGTGCATCGTGCGCGCCGCGCCGACAATGGCCGCGAGGTCGCGGTCAAGGTGCTGCGCCCGGGGATCGAATCCGCCTTCCGCCGCGACATCGACGCCTTCCACTTCGCCGCCGGCATGATCGAGCGGCTGTCGCCGGCCACCCGCCGGCTGCGGCCGCGCGACGTGGTGGCGCATTTCGAATCGGTGGTGACCGGAGAGCTGGACCTGCGGCTCGAAGCCGCCTCGGCCTCGGAATTCGCCGAGAACACCGCGGGCGACGAGGGCATGGCGGTGCCAGCCCCCTATTGGCATCTCAGCGCCCGGCGGGTGCTGACCACCGATTGGGCCGAGGGCGTGCCGATGGGCGATATCGCCGCGCTGCGGGCGGCGGGACACGACCTGCCGACCATCGGCGCGCGGGTGCTGCAGCTGTTCCTGCGCCATGCGCTGCGCGACGGCTATTTCCACGCCGACATGCATCAGGGCAACCTGAAGGTGGCGGCGAACGGCGACATCGTCATCTACGATTTCGGCATCATGGGCGAGATCGACGAATATACCCGCCGCGTCTATGCCGAGATCCTGATGGGCTTCATCCGCCGCGACTACGAGCGCGTGGCGCGGGTGCATTTCGAGGCGGGCTACGTGCCCCGCGACCGCGACATCAAGGAATTCGCCCGCGCGCTGCGTGCCGTGGGCGAGCCGATCTTCGGCGCCGATGCCAGCCGGATCTCGATGGCCAACCTGCTGGCCTATCTGTTCGAGGTCACCGAACGCTTCGGCATGGCGACGCGGACCGAGCTGATCCTGCTGCAGCGCACCATGGTGGTGGTCGAGGGCGTGGCGCGCTCGCTCGACCCGCAGATCAACATGTGGCAGGTCGCCCGGCCGGTGGTGGAAAGCTATATCCGCGACAATCTGGGGCCGCGCGCCGCGGTGCGCGACCTGACCCGGGCCGCGCAGGTGCTGGGGCGCTTCGCGCCGCTCCTGCCGGAATTCCTGGAACGCCGCATGCCCGAACTCCTGCGCGAGCCGCCGCCGCCGGCCCAGACGCGGAGACGCCCGGGATTCGCCGCGGGCATCGCGCTTGGCGCCATGGTCGCGCTGGCGGGCGCGGCGCTTGGCGCATGGCTGGGATAAGGCCGCCCGGGGCCCCCGCCGGGGCTTGAGCGCGCGCCCGCTTTCGCCTAACGCTGCCCCATGCGGATTCTGTATCTTGGCGATGTGATGGGACGCGCGGGCCGGCGCGCGATTGCAGAGGGGCTTGCGCCCCTGAAGCAGCAACTGGGCGTCGATTTCACCATCGTGAACGGCGAGAATGCCAGCGGCGGCATGGGCCTGACCGGAGGGCATGCCAAGCTGATCCTCGATGCCGGCGCCGACTGCATCACGCTGGGCGACCATGCCTTCGACCAGAAGGAGATGCTGTCCTATATCGAGACCGAACCGCGCATCATCCGGCCGCTGAACTATTCCAAGGTCGCGCCCGGCCACGGCGCCCGGGTTTTCGAGGCGACGCGCGGCCGCAAGGTTCTGGTGGCGCAGGTGCTGGGCCAGGTTTTCATGAAACGGCCCTTCGACGACCCGTTCTCGGCCATCGACGCGGTGCTGCGCGCCCATCCGCTGGGCGGGCTGGTGCAGGCCAGCGTGGTGGACATCCATGCCGAGGCGACGAGCGAGAAGATGGCGATGGGCCATTGGTGCGACGGCCGCGCCAGCCTGGTCGTCGGCACCCATACCCATGTGCCCACCGCCGATGCGACGATCCTGAACCGCGGCACCGCCTACCAGACCGATGCCGGCATGTGCGGCGACTACGACAGCGTGATCGGCATGGAGAAGGCCGAGCCGCTGCGCCGCTTCCTGACCGGCATGGCCCAGGAGCGTTTCACCCCCGCCGAGGGCGAGGCCACGCTGTCGGGCGTGCTGGTCACGACCGACGATCGCACCGGCAAGGCGGTGGCGGTCGAGCCGCTGCGCCGGGGCGGCCGGCTGGCCCCGACGCAGCTTCCCGCCTGAACCGGCCATGACCCCCGCTTTTGCTTGCGGCGCGGGGGAAAATAATTCTATGACCCATCGAACAGGCCGTGATTTAGCGGCGCACGGGACGGGATTGCATGCTGGGCTTTGAACTGACCGGAACCAATGCGGCATTCGCGATGCTGATCATCGTGACCATCATGTTCATCGAGTTCATTCGCGAAAAGCACCCGCCCGAAGTCGTGGCCATCGGCACCGCCGCGGTGATGATGCTGCTGGGCCTTCTGCCGATCAAGGACGCGGCCGGGGTGCTGTCGAACTCGGCGCCCTGGACCATCGCCTTCATGTTCCTGATCATGGGCGGACTTCTGCGGACCGGTGCCCTGGAAATCATGTCGCGCCTCGTGACCGCGCGGGCGACCAGCCATCCGCGCTTCACCATCGGCGCGCTGTTCCTGTTCGTGATCCTGGCCTCGGCGATCATGAACAACACGCCGGTGGTGGCGGTCATGATCCCCATCTTCATCCAGCTGGCGCTGCGGCTGGGGTTCTCGCCCTCGAAGCTGCTGATGCCGCTGAGCTATTTCACCATCCTGGGCGGGATGATGACGCTGATCGGCACCTCGACCAACCTGCTGGTCGACGGCGTGGCGCGCGAGCAGGGCATGGTGCCCTTCACCATCTTCGAGATCGCCCCGGTCGGCATCGCCATCACGCTGGCGGGCATCGCCTATTTCGCCACCATCGGCTGGCGGCTTCTGCCCGACCGCACCTCGCTGGCCGGCTTCCTCGGCACCCGGCGCGAGATGAAATACTTCACCGAGGTGGCCATCCCCGAGGAATCCAGCCTGGTCGGCCAGCCGGTGCTGACCGCGCCGATCTTCAAGCGCGATGCGGTGCGGGTGATCGACGTGCTGCGCGGCGATGCCTCGCTGCGCCGCAACCTGGCCGAGGTGGCGCTGGAGCCGGGCGACCGCGTGGTGCTGCGCTCGGAAATGGCCGATCTGCTGGAGATGCAGGCCAACAAGAATTTCCAGATGGTGGACAAGCTCAGCTCGGTCGCCACCGAGACCGTCGAGGTGCTGATCTCGCCCGGCGCGCGGCTGGTCGGGCGCCGGCTGGGCGACATGCGCCTGCGCCGCCGATACGGGGTCTATGTCCTGGCCGCGCATCGCCGCAGCCAGAATATCGGCCGCCAGCTCGACGACCTGGTGGTGCAGGTCGGCGACACGCTGCTTCTGGAAGGCGCGCCCGAGGATATCGCCCGGCTGGCCGCCGACATGGAGTTGGTCGACGTCTCGCGCCCCTCGGCCCGGCCGTTCCGCCGCGAGCGCGCGCCCATCGCCATCCTCTGCCTTCTGTCGGTGGTGTCGCTGGCGGCGCTGGACGTGGCGCCGATCATGGCGCTGGCCTTCATCGCCTCGGCGATCATCCTGATCACCCGCTGCGTCGATGCCGAGGAAGCGTTCTCCTTTGTCGATGCCCGGCTGCTGGCGATGATCTTCGCCATGCTGGCGGTGGGCGAAGCGCTGGAGCACACCGGCACGGTCAATCTGGTGGTGGATGCCGTGGCGCCCCACCTGCGCGGCCTGCCGCCCTTTGCCACCCTGATCGCGGTCTATTTCCTCGGCCTCGTCATGACCGAGGTGCTGTCGAACAACGCCGTCGCGGTGCTCTTGACCCCGGTGGCCATCGCGCTGGCGAAATCGCTGGGCCACGATCCGCGCGCCTATGTGGTGGCGGTGATGTTCTCGGCCACCGTCGCCTTCGCCACCCCCATCGGCTACCAGACGCATCTGATGGTCTACGGCCCCGGCGGCTACCGGTTCAGCGATTTTGTCAAGGTCGGCGTGCCCCTGGACATCATCTGCGGCATCGTCGCCTGCCTGACGATTCCGCTGTTCTGGCCGCTCTGAGCTCGGTGCTCGATTCCCGGCCTTCGCTCGGGCTTCGTTGTTGCATGGGTATTTTCAAAACAGAGAAGACCAGAAACGCCGCCCGCAGCGAGGCTGGCCGGCTCATGACTTCTCTGTTTTGAAAATACCCATGCGGCCGTGCCGCTCGCATGGCGGTCGGCCTTGAAGCGCTGCCGCTCAATCCTGCGAAAAACCTTCGCGAATCTCGGTCTCGGCCCTGATCGCCAGCGTCTTGCGCGTCTCTCCCGCCACCGGGATCGGCGCGTGCAGCCGCACGGTCACCGAGCCCTGCGGATATTGCGCCAGCACCGCCAGCAGATGCGGCCCCAGATCCATGTCACCCCACCAGCCGTAGAATCGCGGGTCGCGGCTTTCCGGCGCATGGTAATGTGCGCTCATCGGCTGGATCGCCAGCCCTTCGGGCAGGGCCGGATCGAGGAAGCCCTGGAACAGCGTCGGCTTGAAGGGCAGCACCCGGCAGCCGTCGCTGCTGGTGCCCTCGGGAAAGAACAGCAGCCGATGGCCGGCGCGGGTGCGCTCGGCGAATTCCTCGGCTTGGGCGCGGGCCAGGCGGGGGTCGCGGGCGACGAAATGCGTGTCGGTCACTCGGGTCAGGATGTTGATGCCCGGCCAGCCCGCCACCTCGGATTTCGAGACGAAGAACACCGGCATCGCCGCATTCAGCACGAAGATGTCGAGCCAGCTGGAATGGTTCGCCACCGCCGCCCCGGGGCCGCGCATCGGCCGGCCGATGCAGCGCCATCGCAGCCCCATGATCCACAGGCAGAGGCGGCAGACGATCTGCACATGCGGTCCGGTGACGGGCCGGCGCGGGCCGGTGAACAGCCGCTCGGCCAGGCGCAGCGGCACGATCAGCAGCACGCCGAGCGCCAGAACCAGCACGATGCCGCCGCCGCGCAGCAGGACCAGCAGCCAGCCCAATGCGCCGGGGCGCGGGATGGCGGGCGGCGGCACTTCGTCCCGCCAGGTGGCGCGGGCGCCCCCGCTCATTGCCCCTGCCGGGTTTCGTAGAACTTGCGGTGCTTTTCCGACATGGCCTTGGTATCGACCAGCAGGAACACGTCGGTGGTGTTGAAGGCGCGGTCCAGCCAGGCGCCTTCGCCGACCATGCCGCCCAGCCGCAGATAGGCCTTGATCAGCGCCGGCATGCCGGTCATGGCGGCGCGGCGGTCCAGCTGCCCGGGCGGGATCAGGTCCATGCGGCGATAGCCGTCGGGACGGGCGCGGGGACGGATCGCCTCGGGCGCCAGGTGATGATGGTGGAGCCAGCTGAGCGGCTGGGCCAGCGCCTGCACGTCGGTGCCGTGGAACGAGGCGACGCCGAACAGGATCTCGATGCCGCGCGCCAGCACGTAATCGGCCAGGGCGTTCCACATCAGGAACATGCCCGAGCCGCCGCGATAGGCCGGATCGACGCAGGACCGGCCCAGCTCCAGCAGCGACCGCCCCGAGGCGCGCAGCGGCGCGAGGTCGTATTCGCTGTCGCAATAGAAGCGGCCGAACGCCTCGGCCCGGTCGCCCGGCAGCAGGCGATAGACGCCGACCACATGGTCCAGCGCCTCGCGCGAGCGGCGATTGTCCACCAGCACCAGATGATCGACGACCGGATCGAACTCGTCGCGCTCGAACCGGGACTGATGATCGACCAGCGGGCCGTCGCCGCCCAGCTCCTCGACGAAGACGCGATAGCGCAGGCGCTGCGCCGCCAGAAGGTCGGTCTCGTCCGTGGCAAGACGGGTCGCGAAATAGGACGTCTCTGGCGTCATCGTTACGGCCTTGGAACCCGGGCTGATGGTCTCTGGCCCCGTGTCTAGGCGGGGGGGCGCGACATTGCAACCGCTGGCGCGTCGCGCGATTCAACGGCGATTGACTAACGCAAAAGTTGAATTACTCTGCACGTATCGCTTAGTGGGGCTCGGTTGTGACCAGTTCAAGCTCGATATGCCTGCCGTTCACCACCTGCTTTCCGGCATTGGTGAAATTGATGGTGATGCGATCCCCGATGCGCGACTGGACCTGTCCGGTGCCCCATTCGGGGGCGCCGGGATGGCGCACGATCATGCCGGGTTCCAGGATTTCATTCATCTTACGCCCTTTTCCGAGGAAACATGCAGGCTAGCCTTTCATGGACGATCTGACAATCCGCCGCCCGCCCGATGCATCCGCGGCGATCCCGCCCGAGCGTCTTGCGGCGCTGGTCGGCTCGCGGCTCTGCCACGACATCGTCTCGCCGCTGGGCGCCATCGGCAACGGGCTGGAACTCTTGCAGCTGTCCGGCGCCTGGCCGGGCATCGGCAACAGCGCCGAGATGCAGCTGATGGCGGAAAGCGTCGAGGCGGCCCGGGCGCGGGTGCGCTGGTTCCGCATGGCCTTCGGCCAAGCCGCGCCCGACCAGCGGCTGAGCCTGGCCGAGCTGGCGGCGCTGCTTGCCGATGTCGAGCGGGGCGGGCGCATCCGCGTCCGGCTGGAGGCCGAGGGCGACCTGCCGCGCGCCGAGGGCCGCATGATCCTGCTGGCGCTGATGTGTTTCGAGACCGCGATGCCCTGGGGCGGCGGCGTGCTGGTCTGCCGCGGCGCCAGCGGCTGGCGGCTGGTGGCCGAATGCAGCCGCACCAAGCCCGATCCGGCGCTGTGGTCCTGGCTCGATGCCGCCCCCGGGCGCGAGCGGCCCGAGCCCGCCGCCTCGGAGGTGCATTTTCCGCTGCTGGCCGGTTTCGCCCGCGCCGCCGGCCGGCCCCTCGCTTGGGAGCTGGACGAGACGGGCGGCGAGATCGCGTTCTGAGCGTCAGATCCCGCCGGACTTCAGCGCCCGGTCCAGCCGTCGCGCCAGCGCCGGCGGGACAGCCTCGACGCTGTCGAGCAGTTCGGACAGCAGTGCGACCGCCAGCTCCTCGCCCCGTTCCAGCAGGATCAGCCCCGCCTCCAGGCGGATGCGCGGGGTGGCACCGGCCGCCAGCGCCCGCAATTCGCGCAGCGCGCGGGCGGGATGTCGGGTCAGGGCGGCAGCCGCCAGGTTCAGCCGGTAGGGCTCGGCCCGGGGCCGTGCGGCACGATGCATCTGCCGGACCAGCGCCGCGTCCAGCCGGTCCTGCACCACCATCTCGGCGATGCGGCCGGTGCCGCCCGTCGCGCCGATCACCCCGGTCGCCGGATGGCCGCCGAACGGCAGGGCGATGGGCGTCAGATGTGGAAACCCGGCCCGGATCAGCGCCGCATGGGCACGGTCGGCCCGGATGGCCGGATCATAGATCAGCGCGCCGCGCGCGTCGCGATTGCCCAGCGTCTCGGGCCGCGGCATGGGCCGGCCGATGCGGGCGAATTTCGCATGGCGGTCGGGATCGAAAGGCGCCACCGCCGGGTCGATGCAATATTGCGGCGAGACCGCCATGATCCGGTCGGCATGGCAGGCGGCGGAATAGAGCAGCGCCGCATAGCCGCCCATCGAGAATCCGGTCGCAATGACCTCGGCATAGTTCCGGGTCGCCTCTCGCAGCGCCCCGGCCAGCGCGGCGTCGCGGTCCGGGACGAACCAGTCGCGCCGCGCCGTCTGCACCACCAGCGCGTCGATCCCCAGCCTTTCGGCGTAGCGCGGCGCGGCGGCGGGCGCGAAGCCCGCCATGCGGTCCCGGCCATGTTCGAAGCCGACCACGGCGCGGCGCCCGTCGCCGGCGCCGCGAAACAGCGTGATGCGGTGGCGGTCGTCCTGGTGCAGCTGTTCGGCCCGCATCAGGGGCGGATGGTGCCGTCGCCGGTGACCAGATACTTGAAGCTGGTCAGCTGCTCGGCGCCGACCGGCCCGCGCGCATGCATCTTGCCGGTGGCGATGCCGATCTCGCCCCCCATGCCGAACTCGCCGCCATCGGCGAATTGCGTCGAGGCGTTGCGCATCAGGATGGCGCTGTCGAGCCCCTTGAAGAAGCGTTCGGCGGTGGCGTCGTTCTCGGTCAGGATCGATTCGGTATGGCCCGAGCCGTAGCGGCGGATATGGGCGATCGCCTCCTCGACGCCGTCGACCAGCTTGACGGCGATGATCTTGTCCAGGAACTCCTGCCCGAAATCCGAAGGCTCGGCCGGGACCGTGCCGGGCACCTTGGCCAATTCGCCCTCGGCCCGCACCTCGACGCCGGCATCCAGCAGGTCCTGCACCAGCACGGGGCCGTGCCTGGTGTAGAACTGCCAGTCGATCAGCAGGCATTCGGCGGCGCCGCAGATGCCGGTGCGCCGGGTCTTGGCGTTCAGCACCACGCGGCGGGCCTTTTCCAGGTCGGCGTCGCGGTCGGCATAGACATGGCAGATGCCCTCCAGATGGGCAAAGACCGGCACGCGGGCCTCTCTCTGCACCAGCCCGACCAGGCCCTTGCCGCCGCGCGGCACGATGACGTCGATGAATTCCTGCGCCCGCAGCATGGCGGCGACGGCCTCGCGGTCGCGGGTCGGGACCATCTGGATCGCCGCCTCGGGCAGCCCGGCCTGCTTCAGGCCCGCGACCAGCGCCTCGTGGATGGCGGTCGAACTTTCCAGGCTTTCCGAGCCGCCGCGCAGGATCACCGCATTGCCGGCCTTCAGCGCCAGCGCCGCGGCATCTGCGGTGACATTGGGCCGGCTTTCGTAGATCACGCCGATCACGCCCAGCGGCGTCGCGACGCGCCGGATGTTGAGCCCGTTCGGCCGGTCCCATTCCGCCAGCACCTTGCCGACCGGATCCTCTTGCGCCGCGACCGAGCGCAGCCCCTCGGCCATGGCGCGGATGCGCGCGGGATCGAGCTTCAGCCGGTCCAGCATGGCGGGGGAAAGGCCCTTTTCCTCGGCATGGTGCATGTCGAGGATATTGGCGTCGAGGATCGCGTCCTCGGCCTTGAGGATCGCCTCGGCCGCGCCGATCAGCGCGGCATGCTTGCGCTCGGGCGAGGCCTCGGCCAGCACGGCGGCGGCGGCGCGGGCCTTTTGCCCCAGATCCGCGATCAGCGCATCGGCCTCGGAAGTGGTCAGGTCTTTCATGGCGGCATTCCCTTGCATGAGGCCTGAGATAGGCCCGGGCGCGCCGAAAAACCAGAGAGGAAAGGGGGAAGGTGCAGGATTCTGTTGCCAGGCTCCTGCGGGCCCCGCCTTACGCTGCTAGGCGGAAGGGCTTAGGTTTCGGTTACCCGAGCTGCTTACGCAGCCAGAGCCACCGGAGCACGGTTGTCGTTGGCAACTGTACATTTTGCACCGATGACGGTGGTAGCTCACCGAGACAAAGCAAACAGCTTTAGACGTTCGTCGATCCTGTTTCGGCCCCATGTGCCCCCAACGAGGGATGATGGTGGAGCCGCCGGGTACCGCCCCCGGGTCCGATCCGCTTATTACCTGCGCGTTTATGTCCATAGTCCGGGCGAACCCGGACCCCACGAATATAGGCGCCGCCATTCCGGCACGCAAGGGAGGGGAACGCCGTTCCCCTCTTGTCCCGCTGCGCGGGCCAATTCACCCCTTGGAGTATTTGGAAAACGGAGAAAGCCGAGCGCGGCGCCCGGCCTTCTTCGTTCCTCGAATACTCATCCGGCCGCTCTGCCGGCGAAACGCCCCGCCGAGGGGCGGGGCGCTGCAAGAGAAGGGGGAAGGGGTCAGAAGCCGGCCTTGATCTTTTCGAATTCCTGCAGCTGGCGCTCGCGTTGCTGCGGGTCGTTCGGGGTCTGGGCCAGGATCGGGGCGTCCACGGGCGACAGCCCTTCCTGCACCGCCGGCTCGTCCTTGATCGTCTCCATGGCGACGGTCGAGGTATGGCCGTAGCCGATCGTGTCGAGGAGGCCCTTGGCCGATTCGGGCGCGAGCCAGGCGTTGATGAAATCGTAGGCCTTGTCCTCGTTGCCCGGGCCGTTCTTGAGGTTGATGAAGCCGCAGAAGAAGGTCGAGCTGCCCTCCTTGGCCGCGCGCTGGAAGCCGACCGGGAAGCCGTCGTTTTCCAGCAGCACCACGCCGTCGTTCCACGACCAGGCCACGTCCACCGCGCCCGAGGCCATCAGCTGCGCCTGCTCGGCCGGGTCGGCCCAATAGGCCGCGACGTTCTGATGCGCCTGGCGCAGCCAGTCGGCGGCGGCGGAGAACTGCTCATCCGTGACCTCGGTCCAGTCGGTGGTGCCGGTGGCCAGATAGGCCAGCGCCCAGACATCGTCGGCCGAATCGGGCAGCGAGGTGCGGCCCTGGTATTTCGGATCGATGAAGATGTTCAGGCTGGCGACATCTTCGGCCGGCACGGTTTCGGTATTGTAGGCGACGGCGGTGGCGCCCCAGTCGGTCGGGATGTACCAGACGCCCTCGTCGTCCTTGAAGATTTCCGAATCGAGGAATTCCGGGTCGAGGGTTTCGAAGGCCGGGATATTCGAGACGTCCCAGGGCTCGATCAGCCCGGCGTCGCGGTATTTCGACACCATCTGCGAGCAGGGATGCGCCACGTCCGCCTTGAAGCCCGAGGCGAGCTTCTGATAGGCCTCGTCGTCATCGCCGTAGAAGGCGAAGGTCGGGCCGGTGCCGTGCTTGTCGATATAGCCCTGGAAGATCACCGGTTCCTCGAACCCGGCCCAGTCGAAGACCGTGAGTTCGGGGTCGGCGGCCCAGGCGGCCGTCAGGCTGGTGCTGGCAAGTGCGAGCGCCAGGGCGGGGAAGCGGAGAGGTTTCATGTCGGAGCTTTCCTTGAGGCAGTCTGGCACGACGCTAGCCGCCCCGCGGCGACCTCGCAAGCGCGCCCGCGCCTACCAGCGCCCCGATGCGCCGCCGCCGCGCGACGAGCCGCCGCCGAAGCCCGAGGCGCCCCGCGAGGCGCGATAGCCGGGCGTCGGCTCGCTGCGCAGCACCATGCCGGTCGGCCCATACCAGACGGTCTGCGGGCGAAGACGTCGCCGGCTGTCGGACCAGCCGCAAGCCGGGCACCGTCGCGTGACATTGTCATGCGAGACCATGTAGCCGCCCTCGGGCAGCGGGGTTTCCAGCGGCGCGACCTGCGTCTCGAGGCCGCGACGGCCGCATTGCGGGCAGCGGTTGCGCCGCCAGGCCTGCCGCGCGATGGCGCCGAGGATCAGCAGCCAGGCGCCGCCGAAGAGGAAGGGGATGATCCTGTCCATCAGCCCGCGTTCCGGCGCCCCGACCGGCTGGCCCGCCGCGACCGGCCGGGCGATCAGCTCGATCACCGCCAGCGTGCCGTCGCGGATGCCCTGCGACATCCGGCCGTCGCGAAAGGCGGGCAGCATGGTGTTGCGCATGATCTCCTGCGCCAGGATGTCGGCGTCGTTCTCGTAGCCGCGGCCGAGTTCGATCCGCGCCTCGCGGTCTCCGGCCAGCACCAGGACCATGAAGCCGTCGCTGCGCGCGGCGTCGCCCACGCCCCAATGATTGAAAAGCCGGGTGGCGAAGGGCTCCAGCCCGTCGGTCCCGCCGTAGCGCGCCCGGTCGGCCAGCGTGACGACCGTGCCCTCGATGCCGGCCTGGTCCCGGAGCGTGCTCAGCGCCGCGTCGACGGTCCGGGCATCCTCGGGCGTGAGCAGCCCGGCGAAATCGTTGATGCGCAGGTGCTGCCAGTCGGGCAGGGTCTGCGCATGGGCCGGGGCCAGCAGCGCCAGCCAGAGGAGCGCGGACAGCCATGCCGCCGCCCGGATGGCGCGCTGCTGGATCTTGGCGGGCGGGGCGGTCCTGAACGGGCTATCCATCGTCGCTTCTCGTCTTGCGCCTTATCCCGGCAGGATCTCGGGGCCGCCGGTGATCTGCGGGTCGGGCTGGCCGATCACCTCGTCGTCGCGGCCGGCGAAATCGACCGCGCGCAGGATGGTCTGGATGGCGGCGATCCGCGCCCGCCTCTTGTCGTCGGCGCGGATCACCGTCCAGGGCGCGATGCCGGAATGGCTGCGCAGCAGCGTGTCCCGGATCGCCGCGCTGTAATCGTCCCATTTCGCCAGCCCGTCCACGTCGATCGCGCTGAGCTTCCATTGCTTCAGCGGATCGCGCTCGCGGTCGAGGAAACGCTGGAGCTGCTCGGGCCGGCCCACCTCCAGCCACAGCTTGACCAGGATCACCCCGTCGTCGGCCAGCATGGTCTCGAAGGGTGGCAATTGCCGGAAGAAGGTCTCGCGCTGCGCGTCGGTGCAGAAGCCGAAGACCTTCTCGACCACGCCGCGATTGTACCAGCTGCGGTCGAAGAGCGCGATCTCGCCGCGCGCGGGCAGCCAGTCGACATAGCGCTGGAAATACCATTCCCCGGCCTCGCGCTCGCTGGGCTTGGGCAGGGCGACGATATAGGCCGAACGCGGGTTGAGGTTCTCGCGCACCCGCTCGATGGTGCCGCCCTTTCCGGCGGCGTCGCGGCCCTCGAACAGCACCACCATGCGCTTGCCGGTATGGATCACGTCGCGCATCAGCCGCACCAGCTGCAACTGCAGCCCGGCCATGCGCTCGTCGTAATCCTTGCCCTTCATCTCCTCGGGATAGGGATAGGAGGGGTCGAGGATGCGGCCCTTTTCCGCCGCCTTCACGGCCTTGCGCAATGCCTCGGGCGCCTGCTTTTCCAGGTAGCGGGTGATGGCGCCCACGAAGGGCAGGTCGGGCAGCGATTTCGGCGCCCCGGCCCCGTCCTTCTCGTCCTTTCCGTCATTGCCGTTCTTGCCCATGCCTATGCCTCGCCGATGCGGTTCAGGTCGAAGGGGGTGGTCTGGTAGATCTCGTTGATCCAGTTGCCATAGAGCAGATGCGCATGGCTGCGCCAGCGGTTCGTCGGCGTCTGGCCGGGATCGTCGTCCGGGTAGTAGTTCACCGGCACGTTGATCGGCTTGCCCGAGATCACGTCGCGGTCGTATTCGTCCTTCAGCGTCGTGCTGTCATATTCGAAATGGTTGAAGACATAGAGCGCGCGGTGGCCGGCATCCTCGATCAGGCAGGGCCCGACCTGGTCCGAGGCGATCAGCGTCCGCAGCGCCGGGATGGCGTCCACCTCGTCCTGGCGCACCTCGGTCCAGCGGCTGACCGGGACCAGCACGTCGTCCGAGAAGCCGCGCAGATAGGGCGAGGCGGGGGCAAGGTTGCGGTGGCGGAAACAGCCGAAGGCCTTGTGGTCCAGCATGTGCTTTTCGAGGCGATGGAAATGCCAGGCCATCGCCATGCCGCCCCAGCAGACGCCGAAGGTGGAATGCACATGGCTTTGCGTCCATTCGAAGACGCGGGTGATCTCGTCCCAATAGGTCACCTGCTCGAAGGGCAGGTGCTCGATGGGCGCGCCGGTGATGATCAGCCCGTCGAACTTCTCGCCCGTCTCCTCGACCTCGCAGAAGCGGCGGTAGAAGCTTTCCATGTGGTCGGCCGCCGTGTTGCGGCTTTCGTGGTCCGACATGCGGATCAGCTGGAAGTCGATCTGCAGGGGCGTGGCGCCGATCAGCCGGGCGAACTGGTTCTCGGTCTGGATCTTCTTGGGCATCAGGTTCAGAAGCCCGATGCGCAGCGGCCGGATGTCCTGCATCGCCGCCCGGCCCGGCGACATGACCATGACGCCTTCGTTCGACAGGATGTCAAAGGCGGGCAGGTCATTGGGCAGGGTGATGGGCATCATGCGTCCTTTCTGTCGGTCTTTTCTTCGGGGGCCCGCCTGTCGATCGCCTGGCCGACCAGGCGGAGCAGGTCGTCGGGGCTTTTCACCTGCGCCACCTCCTCGGCCAGCAGGGTCACGCCGCGCCGGGCCATGGCTTCGTAGCGCGGCTGCCGGTGGGCCAGCGCCCGGGCATAGGTCCAGCGGATGAAGTCGTCGGGATTGACCTGCTCTTCGGTCAGGCCCTTTTCCACGCGATAGTCGGTCCAGGCGCGGTCGAGGAAATCCGGCTGGTAATACATCGGTTTCGGCGCGCGGTCGAAGCGGCGGACCAGCTCCTCGGTATGTTCGGCCGAGCCCTTGATCCAGACCAGCAGCAGGTCGCGTTCCAGCGCGTCCAGCACCGGGTCGCTTTCGGCCCAGGGGTCCACCACCTCGCAGACCGAGCCGCCGGAATCGCAGACGAAATTCCCCAGATTGTAGATCTCTTGCGCGCGGCGGATGAAGTGGCCGGTATCCAGCAGCGCCGCGATCTCGGCCATGCGGTGCTGGTCCTGGCGGCGCATGTATTCGTTGAATTCCAGCCCGCCGCGGGTCACGCTGCCGGGCTTGCCCAGATAGGTGGACAGCGGCGCCAGGTTCTCGAAGGTGATGTTGCTGGCGATATAGACCGAATCCGACAGCAGCAGCTCGCGCAGGAAGGGCACCTTCATCGCTTCGCGCTTGAAGTTGTCGGCGATCAGCTCGCCCATGTAGCGGGTGCCGATGCGGTAATCGACCGAATAGTGGAACCATTCCCCCGAGCCGCGCAGCATCGAGGCGAGGAAGGTCTTGCCCAGCCCCGACATGCCGAAGAACAGCACGCGCTTGCGGGGTGCGGCCAGCCATTCGGCTTGGGTCTTGTAGAGCATGGGCGATCCTTTTGCGGGGCTTGGCGATAGTTAGTCCCGCGCAGGGCCAAGGAAAAGGGGTGGCTGTCTCCGCCCCTCGGCCCGCAGCCCGGAAAAACGGCCGGCCAGCCCTTGCATCCCGACCCCGAGCCCCCTATCTGGGACGGGCGGACCGGGCCCCTCTGACGACGCATGTCGTGATGTCGGACCGCATCGAGCCTTGCTCGGTGCCAGCCCGGAACCCATTCCTCGCCAAGGCTTCGCACCGGCATTCGTCCAATGCGGAGCCTGACATGGAACCTTTCTACCTGACCCTCTTTCTCGGCACGCCGATCTGGCTGTGGCTGGTCTTCCTCGGCCTCGTCGCGGCGCTGCTGGCCTTCGATCTTGGCGTGCTGAATCGCGGCGACAAGGAAATCGGCGTGACTGAAAGCCTCAAGCTTTCGGCCTTCTACATCACTCTGGGCGTGCTGTTCGGCGGTTTCGTCTGGTATCAGCTGGGCAGCAACGCCGCCGCAGAATACATGACCGCCTTCGTGGTCGAAAAGACGCTGGCGATGGACAATGTCTTCGTCATCGCGCTGATCTTCGCCACGCTGTCGATCCCGCGCCGCTACCAGCACCGGGTGCTGTTCTGGGGCATCCTGGGCGTGATCGTGCTGCGCGGCATCATGATCGGCGTCGGCGCGACGCTGGTCGCGCAATATGGCTGGATCCTCTATATCTTCGCCGGCTTCCTGATCCTGACCGGCATCAAGATGCTGTTCATCGGCGACAAGGAGCATGACATGGGATCGAACCCCATCCTGGCCTTCCTGCGCCGCCGGATGCGGCTGACCGACGAACTGCACGGCCATGCCTTCGTCGTGAAGAGGTCCGACCCCGCGACCGGCCGCATCCGCCGTTACGCCACGCCCCTGCTGCTGGCCCTGGTGATGATCGAGATCGCCGACGTGATCTTTGCGGTGGATTCGGTGCCGGCGGTCTTTGCCATCACCACCGACCCCTATATCGTCTACACTTCGAACATCTTCGCCATCCTGGGCCTGCGCGCGCTGTTCTTCGCGCTGGCGGCGATCATCCACCGCTTCGAATATCTCAAGCAGGCGCTGGCGGTGCTGCTGATCTTCATCGGCTCCAAGGTGTTCCTGGCCGATCTGATGGGGCTGGCGAAATTCCCGCCCGCGGTCTCGCTGGGCATCACCTTCGCCATCCTCGGCGCCGGCGTCGGCTGGTCGCTGTGGCGCACCCGCAAGGACGCGGCGCAGGCCTGAGCGCCGAATCCGCGGCGCCGCGCCCGGCCGCGCGGTAGCCGTGGGTATTTGAGAAACAGAGAAAGCGGGGAGGCGGGGTGCGAGACCCGGCCGTCTCCGTGCGATGTGATCCGGGTTGCCGCAGCGTTAACCAATCCGCAGTAGCGCCTCGGGTTCAATCGCGCTATGCTGCCGCTCAGACCCGGAAAACGGGCGATGCAAACGAGGCAGTGACGGCGGTAACCCATGACCGAGATGGTCTTTGGCACCACGCCCGTGCGGGCAGGTGATCCGATTCTTCCACGCTGGTGGCGCACGCTGGACCGATGGTCCCTGGCCTGCGTGCTGGGACTGTTCGCGGTCGGGCTTCTTCTGGGACTGGCGGCCTCGGTGCCGCTGGCCGAAAAGAACGGCCTGCCGCAATTCTACTACGTCAGCCGCCAGGCGGTCTTCGGCGCCATGGCGCTGGGGGTGATGCTGGTGATCTCGACCTTCTCGCCCCGGCAGGTGCGGCGCATCGGGGTGCTGGGCTTTCTGGTGGCGCTGCTGATCCTGGCGATACTGCCTTTCGTCGGCACCGATTTCGGCAAGGGCGCGGTGCGCTGGCTGCGGCTGCCCGGCGGCATGTCGGTCCAGCCCTCGGAGTTCCTCAAGCCCTGTTTCGTCGCCATCTGCGCCTGGTTCATGGCCGCAAGCCAGGAGGTCGGCGGCCCGCCCGGCAAGTCCTTCTCGTTCGGGCTGGCGGTGATCGTGGTGCTGCTTCTGGCGATGCAGCCCGATTTCGGCCAGGCCTCGCTGGTGCTGTTTTCCTGGTGCGTGATGTATTTCATCGCCGGCGCGCCGCTTTACCTTCTGGGGGGGGTGATGGGGCTGGCCTGCGTCGGCGGCATCTTCGCCTATGGCGCCTCGGAACATTTCGCGCGCCGCATCAACGGTTTCCTTGCGGCCGAGGTCGATCCGCGCACCCAGCTCGGCTATGCCACCAACGCCATCCAGGAGGGCGGCTTCTTCGGCGTCGGCGTCGGCGAGGGCTCGGTCAAGTGGTCGCTGCCGGACGCGCATACCGATTTCATCATCGCGGTGGCGGCCGAGGAATACGGGCTGATCCTGGTCCTCATCATCATCGCGCTTTATTCCACCATCGTCATCCGCTCGCTTCTGCGGCTGCAGGACGAACGCGACCCGTTCGTGCGCATCGCCGGCACCGGGCTGGCCTGCGCCTTCGGCGTGCAGGCGCTGATCAACATGGGCGTGGCGGTGCGGCTTCTGCCGGCCAAGGGCATGACGCTGCCCTTCGTCAGCTATGGCGGCTCGTCGGTGATCGCCTCGGGCATTGCCATGGGGATGCTTCTGGCGCTGACCCGCTCGCGCCCGCAGGGCCGCATCGGCGACGTGCTGGGCCGGGGTCGGGGATGAGCGTCCCGCAGGCCCAGCGGCGGCTTTGCCTGATCGCCGCCGGCGGCACTGGCGGGCACATGTTCCCGGCGCAGTCTCTGGCCGAGGTGTTGCTGGCGCAGGGCTGGCGCGTGAAGCTGTCCACCGACGAACGGGGCGCCCGCTATGCCGGCGCCTTCCCGGCCGAGGTCGCGCGCGAGGTGGTCAGCTCCGCCACCACCGCGCGCGGCGGTGCGCTGGCCAGGCTCGCCGTGCCCTTCCGCATCGCTGCGGGCGTGCTTTCGGCCATGCGCCGGATGCGGTCCGACCGTCCGGCCGTGGTGGTGGGCTTCGGCGGCTATCCGACCATTCCCGCCATGTCGGCGGCGCTGGCGCTGAAGATCCCGCGCATGATCCACGAGCAGAACGGCATCATGGGTCGGGTCAATATGGCTTTTGCCCGCCGGGTGGACCGCGTCGCCTGCGGCACATGGCCGACCGCGCTGCCGCCGGGCGTGCAGGGCATCCATACCGGCAACCCGGTGCGGCAGGCAGTGCTGGACCGCGCCGCCGCGCCCTATCTGCCGCCCTCCTCGGACGGGCCGGTGAACCTCTTGGTCATCGGCGGCAGCCAGGGCGCGCGCGTGCTTTCCGATGTGGTGCCCCAGGCGGTCGCCGGCCTGCCGGAGGAGCTGCGCGCCCGCCTGTCGGTCAGCCATCAGGCCCGGGCCGAGGATGCCGAGCGGGTGACCGCCGCCTATGCCGCGGCCGGCATCGACGCCGTGGTGCGGCCCTTCTTCGACGACGTGCCGCAGCGGCTGGCGCAGGCGCAGCTGGTGGTCAGCCGGGCGGGGGCATCGTCCATCGCCGACATCACCGTGATCGGCCGTCCGGCCATCCTGATCCCCTATGCCGCCGCCACCGGCGACCACCAGACCGCCAATGCGCGTGCCCTTGCGGAATCCGGTGCCGGCGTCGTCCTGCCCGAATCCGTGCTTGACGCCGAGAGCCTCAGGCGCGACATGCGGGACATCCTTTCCGACAGCGCCCGCGCCACCGCCATGGCAGCCGCGGCGCTGTCGCTGGGCCGCCCCGATGCGGCGCAGCGCCTTGCAGAACTAGTGACGGAACTGACCCGATGAACGCAGCGACCAAACTCCCGGGCGAACTGGGCCCCATCCATTTCGTCGGCATCGGCGGCATCGGCATGTCCGGCATCGCCGAGGTGCTGATGACGCTGGGCTACCAGGTGCAGGGTTCGGACGCGAAACGCTCCAAGATCACCGACCGGCTGGAAAGCCTGGGCGCCACCGTCTTCGAGGGCCAGCGTGCCGAGAATATCGGCGAGGCGGGGGTGGTGGTGATCTCGACCGCCATCAAGAATGGCAACCCCGAGCTTGAGGAGGCGCGCCGCCGCGGCTTGCCCGTGGTGCGCCGGGCCGAGATGCTGGCCGAGCTGATGCGGCTGAAATCCAACGTCGCCATCGCCGGCACGCATGGCAAGACCACGACCACCACCATGGTCGCGACGCTGCTGGACGCCGGCGGCTTCGATCCGACCGTGATCAACGGCGGCGTGATCCACGCTTACGGCTCGAACGCCCGCGCCGGCGCCGGCGAGTGGATGGTGGTCGAGGCGGACGAGAGCGACGGCAGCTTCAACCGCCTGCCCGCCACCATCGCCATCGTCACCAATATCGACCCCGAGCATATGGAGCACTGGGGCAGCTTCGACGCGCTGCGCAAGGGTTTTCAGGATTTCGTCTCGAACATCCCCTTTTACGGGCTCGCCGTCTGCTGCACCGACCACCCCGAGGTGCAGGCGCTGGTCGGCAAGCTGACCGATCGCCGCGTGGCGACCTTCGGCTTCAACGCCCAGGCCGACGTGCGGGCAGTGAACCTGCGCTATGAGAACGGCGTGGCGCATTTCGACATCGCGCTGCAAGGCGAGGCCGAGCTGAACGACGGCGAGGTGCCGGTGATCGAGGGCTGCAGCCTGCCGATGCCGGGCGACCACAATGTCAGCAATGCGCTGGCGGCCGTGGCCGTCGCCCGTCACCTGGGCATGAAGCGCGCCCAGATCCGCGAGGCGCTGGCGCGCTTCGGCGGGGTCAGCCGCCGCTTCACCCGTGTGGGCGAGGTGAACGGGGTGACCATCATCGACGATTACGGCCATCACCCGGTCGAGATCGCGGCGGTGCTGAAGGCAGCCCGGCAGGCCACCAAGGGCCGGGTGATCGCCGTGCATCAGCCGCATCGCTACAGCCGGCTGTCGAGCCTGTTCGACGATTTCTGCACCTGTTTCAACGAGGCCGATGTCGTCGCCATCGCCGAGGTCTATTCGGCCGGTGAAGAGCCGATCCCCGGCGCCTCGCGCGACGATCTGGTCGCCGGGCTGATCGCCCACGGCCACCGCCACGCCCGCGCGGTGATGGACGAGGGCGACCTGGAACGGCTGGTGCGCGAGCAGGCGCGGCCGGGCGACATGGTGGTCTGTCTGGGTGCCGGCACCATTTCGACCTGGGCCAACAACCTGCCCGAGCGGCTGAGGGAGAAAGCCGCGTGATCGCGCTGGCGAGCCATCCCGCCACGGCGGCGTTCTGCGCGGTGCTCTGGGGCATCGCGGCCTGCCTTCTGCCCTTCGTGCGGCTGCGCTGGCGTCACTCGGCGCTCTGGGCGCTGGTGCTGTGCGGCGTGCCGGTGCTGGGCTGGCTGACCTATCTGTGCGGTCCCGGTTTCGGCGTGCTGTTCCTGTCCCTTGGCCTGTCCCTGCTGGTCTGGCCGCCCTTCGACCCGCGTCGCCGCCGGCGCCGGCACGGCGCGCATTGAGCCCATGGAGATCGTCTGGCTGGTCATCGGCGTCACGCTGGCCGCGACGCTGTGGTTCGGTGCGGCGCGCATGGGTGCGCGCTCCTTCGGGGTGCTGGGGGTGGGGCTGGCGGTGCTGCTGGGTTCGGCCGGCCTGTGCTGGCTGATCGGCGAGGCCAAGACCGGCGGCTATCTGGCCGGCATCGTCGGCATGCTTCTGTGCCTGCTGATGCTGATCGCCGCCGGCGGCGTTCTGGCCGGGACGCTGCTGCGCTGGCTTTACGAACGGCTGAGCCCGCCCGCGCCGCCGCGCGCGGCCCTGCGCCCGGCCTGGGACCTGATGGGCCTTGGCGCCTTCGCCGCTTTGGCGGTGATCCTCAGCGCGGTCGAATGAAGCCGCCCGCCGCGTAAATCCTGCGCCTCCCCTTGTCACGGCGGGGAAAGCCGTCTAGGCAATGAATGTGATGTAATCACATTTCATATATGTCTCCGACAACCGCTAGAGGTCTGACCAGATGCAAAGGGCAATCACCACGCAGATCGGCGCGCTGGCGCTGGGTTCGATGCTGTTTTTCGCGGCCGCGGCCGTCGCGCAGACCAGCGATGCCGGCCATGACCACAGCCACGGCCACGACCATGCGCATGAGCACAAGGATGCCGCCCAGGAGGCGATCCATAACGGTTATTTCGAGGACGATCAGGTCCGGGACCGTCCGCTGTCGGACTGGCAGGGCGACTGGCAATCGGTCTATCCCTATCTGCGCGACGGGACGCTGGACCCGGTCATGGCGCATAAGGCCGAACATGGCGACAAGACGGCCGAGGAATATCGCGCCTATTACGAGGCCGGCTACAAGACCGATGTCGACCGCATCACCATCGAGGGCGACCGCGTCAGCTTCCGCAGCGGCGATGCCGTGGTCTCGGGGCAATATGCCGGCGACGGCCATGAGATCCTGACCTATGCCAAGGGCAATCGCGGCGTGCGCTATGTCTTCAGGAAGACCGCGGGCGACGAGGCGGCTCCGCAATTCATCCAGTTCAGCGACCACCGCATCGCGCCCGAAAAGGCCGACCATTATCACCTCTATTGGGGCGACGACCGTGCGGCGCTGCTGCAGGAGGTGACGAACTGGCCGACCTATTACCCCGCTTCGTTGGATGGCGCGCAGATCCTGGCCGAGATGATGGCGCATTGATCGCCGGCCAGGCCGCCGGCCCGTCGGGGGCCGCCGGCTTGCGGCATGCCGCGCAATGCCGGCGGCGCGGATGCGGGCGCATTGACGGCCCGGCCCGCGCTGATTAGGAGCGCGGCATGACCCAGACGCTTCCCAGCCCGCGCGGCGCCCTGACCCCGAACCGTGTCCTTGCCGATCTGACCTGGCTGCGGGTCGGCGGCCCGGCCGACTGGCTGTTCCAGCCCGCGGACGAGGGGGATCTGTCCGAGTTCCTGCGCAGCCTCGATCCGGCTCTGCCGGTGTTTCCGATGGGCGTCGGTTCGAACCTGATCGTGCGCGATGGCGGCATCCGCGGCGTGGTGATCCGGCTGGGACGCGGCTTCAACGCCATCTCCTGCGAGGGCGGCACCGTTACCGCCGGGGCCGCCGCGCTGGATGCCCATGTCGCGCGCCGCGCCGCCGAGGCGGGGCTGGACCTGACCTTCCTGCGCACCATTCCCGGCAGCATCGGCGGCGCGGTGCGGATGAATGCCGGCTGCTACGGCGCCTATGTCGCCGATCACCTGATCTCGGTCCGTGCCGTGGCCCGCGACGGCAGCCTGCACGAGATCGCGGCCGCCGACCTGCGCCTCGGCTATCGCCATTCCGAGATCCCCGAGGACTGGGTCGTGACCGAGGCCCGTTTCCGCGCCGAGCCGGGCGATCCCGCCGAGCTGGCCGCGCGGATGGAGGAGCAGCTGGCGCGTCGCGACGCCAGCCAGCCGACCCGGGACCGCAGCGCCGGTTCGACCTTCCGCAACCCGGCCGGCTTTTCCTCGACCGGGCGGGCGGATGACAGCCACGAATTGAAGGCCTGGTCGCTGATCGATGCCGCCGGCCTGCGCGGCCACCGCCTGGGCGGGGCGCAGATGTCGGAAAAGCATCCGAATTTCCTGCTCAATGCCGGCGGCGCCACCGCCGCCGAGCTGGAGGCCCTGGGCGAACTGGTGCGGCAGAAGGTGCGCGAGACCAGCGGGCACGAGCTGCAATGGGAAGTCATCCGCGTAGGCCAGCCCTAGGAACCGGCCGTAACCCGCCGGCATTGCCGGAAATATCGCGTGGAACGCGAAAAGGGACTTTTGCGATTCCGCCCGACCCGCTATCCTGACCCGACAAATACCCGGATCAACCGGGGACAAGAGGCAGAAATTGGCGGGCAGGTCGAGCAGGACAGCCCCGAAAGTCGTGGTCCTGATGGGCGGACCCTCGGCCGAGCGCGAGGTGTCGCTTTCGTCGGGGCGTGAATGCGCGATTGCGCTGCGGCAGGCGGGCTATGAAGTCGTCGAATTGGACGCGGGCAGGGATCTGCCCGCGCGTCTGGCCGAGCATGCACCGGATGTGGTCTTCAACGCCCTGCACGGCCGCTGGGGCGAGGACGGCTGCGTGCAGGGCCTGCTGGAATGGCTGGGCTGGCGCTATACCCATTCCGGTGTGCTGGCCTCGGCGCTGGCCATGGACAAGACCCGCGCCAAGCAGGCGCTGCGCGAGGCCGGGCTGCCGGTGGTGGACAGCCTCATCGCCGATGCGGACGAGGTGCGCGCCCGCCATGTCATGGCGCCGCCCTATGTGGTCAAGCCGAATGACGAGGGCTCTTCGGTCGGGGTCTATATCGTGCACGAGGCCGCGAACGGCCCGCCGCAGCTTTCCCCGCAGATGCCGGCCCGGGTCATGGTCGAAACCTATGCGCCGGGCCGCGAGCTGACCGTGGCGGTGCTGGGCGACCGCGCGCTTGGCGTGACCGAGATCGTGACCAAGGGCTGGTATGACTACGACGCCAAATACAAGCCCGGCGGCTCGACCCATGTGATCCCGGCCGCGATCCCCGACGAGATCGCCGCCGCCTGCCGCGAGCAGGCGGTGCGGGCGCATCAGGCGCTGGGATGCCGGGGACTGACCCGAACCGATTTCCGCTGGGATGAAAGCCGCGGGCTGGCCGGGCTGATCATCCTGGAAGTGAACACCCAGCCCGGCATGACCCCCACCTCGCTTGCCCCCGAGCAGGCGGCGCATGCCGGCATGGATTTCCCCGCGCTCTGCCGCTGGATCGTCGAGGAGGCGCTATGCAGGGCCTGAACCCCTTCCACCGCGGACAGGGCGACGGCGGGCGCCCGGCCCCGACGCGCCCCGCGCCCGCGCGCCCGGCGCCGGTGGCGGCGCGCGCGCCGCGCAGGGACCCGGCGCCTTCGCGGCTGGCCTATCGGCTGAACCGGATGATGCTGCGGCCCATCGTGCGCCGGCTGGTGCATGTCGGCCTGCCCGCCTTTCTGGCGGCGCTGGTGGCGGGGATCTGGCTGTCGGACGACACCCGCCGCGCCAATCTGACCGGCGGCATCGACGCCATCGTGGACCGCATCCAGCACCGCGACGAATTCATGGTCAAGATGATGACCATCGAGGGCGCCTCGCCGGCGGTGGACAAGGGGCTGCGCGCCATGCTGCCGGTCGAGTTGCCGGCATCGAGCTTCGACATCGACCTGGAAAAGCTGCGCGAGCGGGTGCTGAAGCTCGATGCGGTCGAGGCGGTGGAGCTGCGCATCAAGCCGGGCGGCGTGCTGTCGGCCGTGGTGACCGAGCGGGTGCCGGTGGTGCTGTGGCGCCATGGACGCGGCATCGAGCTTCTGGACAAGACCGGGCACCGGGTCGCCTCGGTCACCTCGCGCGACGTGCGCACCGACCTGCCGATCATCGCCGGCGAGGGCGCCGACCGCGCCGCACGCGAGGCGCTGGCGCTGATCGATGCCTCCGGGCCCATCCTGCCGCGCCTGCGCGGGCTGGAGCGCATGGGCGAACGGCGCTGGGACGTGGTGCTGGACCGCGGTCAGCGCATCCAGCTGCCCGAGGACAAGGCGCTTCAGGCGCTGGAGCGCGCCATCGCGCTGGACCGCGCCCTGCACATGCTGGACCGCGACATCTCGGTCGTCGACCTGCGGCAGGAGGCGCGTCCGGTGGTCCGGCTGGGGCTGGAGGCGCAGAACGCCATCCGCCGCGCCCGCGGCCAGCCCGAGCTTGGTCCGGACGGATTGCCGGTCAAGCCGGAGGCGACGGCGGGCAAGACCGGCAAAAGCACGAAGAAGAGCGGTTAACAGCTTGGGGAGTCAGCGGATATGAAGGATCTGTATCAGGGCCAGCGGGCGATGCGGAACATGCGCCGCCAGGCCATGCAGCGCGGGGTCATCGCGGTTCTGGACATCGGCACCTCGAAGATCGCCTGCCTGGTCCTGCAATTCGACGGTCCCAGCCAGTTCCGCGAGACGGACGGGGTCGGCCCCATGGCCGGCCAGTCGAATTTCCGCGTCATCGGCACCGCCACCACCCGCTCGCGCGGCATGCGCTACGGCGAGATCGAGACCATGGCCGAGACCGAGCGCGCCATCCGCACCGTGATCCAGTCGGCGCAGAAGGTCGCGGGCGTGCGCGTCGATCATGTCATCGCCTGCATCTCGGGCGCGCGCCCGGCAAGCTACGGCCTGGCGGGAGAGATCGTGCTGCCCGCCGGCAAGGTGGGCGAGGGCGACGTGGCCCGCGTGCTGGCCGCCTGCGACGTGCCCGATTTCGGCCGTGGCCGCGAGGTGCTGCACGCCCAGCCGGTGAACTTCGCCCTGGACGGCCGCTCGGGGCTTTCGGATCCGCGCGACCAGTCGGGCGGCCGGCTGGCCTGCGACATGCATGTGCTGACCATCGACGGCGACGCGGCCGGCAACTTGGTGCATTGCATCCGGCGCTGCGACATGGAGCTGGCGGGGGTGGCCTCGGCCTCCTACGCCTCGGGCCTTGCCGCGCTGGTCGAGGACGAGCAGGAACTGGGCGCCGCCTGCATCGACCTGGGCGGCGGCACGACCGGGGTTTCGGTCTTCATCAAGAAGCACATGATCTTCGCCGATGCTGTCCGTGTCGGGGGCGAGCTGATCACCCAGGACATCGCCAAGGGGTTGCGGGTCAGCCATGCCGTGGCCGAGCGGCTCAAGACCCTGCATGGCGGGCTGGAGGCCACCGGCCGCGACGACCGCGAGATGATCGAGCTGGGCGGCGAAACCGGCGACTGGGAAACGGACCGCCGCAGCGTCAGCCGCGCCGACCTGATCGGCATCATGCGCCCGCGGGTCGAGGAGATCCTGGAAAAGGTGGGCGAGATCCTGGATGCGGCGGGCTTCGACTGCATGCCCTCGCGCCAGATCGTGCTGACCGGCGGCGGCAGCCAGATCCCGGGGCTGGACGTGCTGGCCTCGCGCATGCTGGGGCAAAGCGTGCGCATCGGCCGGCCGCTGCGCATCCAGGGCCTGCCGCATAACGCCACCGCGCCGGGCTTTTCCTCGGCCATCGGGCTGGCCCTGCTGACGGCGCATCCGCAGGACGAATGGTGGGATTTCGACATGCCCGCCGAACATTACCCGGCGCGCAGCCTGCGCCGGGCCTATCGCTGGTTCCGCAACAACTGGTAGGCGAGCGGAACCCGGATGCGGTGGTGTGGACCGGTGTCCACACCACATGGTGGAGAATGGGCAAGATACCGCCGAGAATAGCAGCTCTGACCGCCATATTTGGTGGGTCAACTGTGTTTTTCGGGTGACGCTGGGGGCGAATCTGGCTAGGCTGCCCGCATAGGGGATTCGACCGGACTGCGCACATGTCCGGCGCAAACATAAGGCAGGCGAGACATGGAACGGCAGATCCACCTGATGCTGAATGATGACCAGGAACTGAAGCCGCGCATCACCGTCTTCGGCGTCGGTGGTGCGGGTGGCAATGCGGTCAACAACATGATCGACAAGCAGCTGGAGGGCGTCGAATTCGTCGTGGCGAATACCGATGCCCAGGCGCTGCAGTCCTCGAAGGCCGAAAGCCGCATCCAGATCGGTCCCAAGGTGACCGAGGGGCTGGGCGCCGGCGCCAAGCCCTCGATCGGCGCCAAGGCCGCCGAGGAAACCATCGAGGATATCGTCGATCACCTGATGGGCGCGCATATGTGCTTCATCACCGCCGGCATGGGCGGCGGCACCGGCACCGGCGCCGCGCCGATCATCGCCCAGGCCGCGCGCGAGATGGGCATCCTGACCGTCGGCGTCGTGACCAAGCCCTTCCAGTTCGAGGGCACCAAGCGCATGCGCCAGGCCGAAGAGGGCGTCGAGGCCCTGCAGAAGGTCGTGGACACGCTGATCATCATCCCGAACCAGAACCTGTTCCGGCTGGCCAACGAAAAGACCACCTTCACCGAAGCCTTCGCCATGGCCGACGACGTGCTCTACCAGGGCGTCAAGGGCGTGACCGACCTGATGGTGCGCCCGGGCCTGATCAACCTCGACTTCGCCGACGTGCGCGCGGTGATGGACGAGATGGGCAAGGCGATGATGGGCACCGGCGAGGCCTCGGGCGAGAACCGCGCCGTGCAGGCGGCCGAGAAGGCCATCGCCAACCCGCTGCTGGACGAGATCAGCCTGAACGGCGCCAAGGGCGTGCTGATCAACATCACCGGCGGCTACGACCTGACCCTGTTCGAGATGGACGAGGCAGCCGAGAAAATCCGCGAGAAGGTCGATCCCGACGCCAACATCATCGTCGGCTCGACGCTGGACCCGTCGATGGAAGGCTCGATCCGCGTCTCGGTGGTGGCCACCGGCATCGACGCCTCGGCGGCCGAACTGCCCGTGCCGCGCCGTGGCATGAAAGAGCCGCTGACCCAGCACCCGCCCGTGGCGCAAAAGTCGGTCGAGGACGAGCTGCCGGTGCCGCCGCGCCGCACCGCGCCCCTGGCCGAGGCCGCGCCGCAACCGGCCGCCGCGCCGGTCGCGCGTCCGCAGCCCGCCGCCCCGGCGGCGCGCTACGACGAGGACGACATGCCTCGCCCGGCCTATCAGCCCGACCTGCGCCAGCCGTCCGCACCCGCCGCGCAAGGCGATGCGCTGAACGGCGATGCCGGCGGCTTCGTCGCCCCGACCCGCCGTCCGCAAGCCCCGGCCGGCACGCCTTCGGATGCGGTCATGCAGCGGCTGGCCGCCGCGGTGCAGAAGGCGCCCGAGCGTCAGGCCACCGCCCAGAACCGCGCCGCCCAGCAGCAGCCCGCCGAGCAGGGCCGGGCCCAGGGTCGCATGGGCGGGCTGAGCCGCATGCTGGAGCGCATCTCGGGCCATGGCGAGCAGGCCGAGAAGCCGGCGCCCTCGACCATCGCCGAGCGCGTGAACGAGCGCGTCGCGACCCGCAACCGCAGCGGCTTCGACGCCGGTTTCGACGATCTGGCCAGCCCCGACCGGGCCGGCGACAATGTCGAGATCCCGGCTTTCCTGCGCCGCCAGGCGAACTAAGCCGATCACATTATTTCAGCCCCGGAATTGGAAGGGACCGCCAAGGCGGTCCTTTTCCCTTTTGGGATCAATCTCTTGCAGGCAGTCCTGCGGCTGCCGATGCTGCGCCGCGGCGATTGTTTCACCCCGTTACAAAACGTTAATTGAGCAATCGCTCTGGCATGCCTAACTGAGCTTCACGCCGTGGCCACGCCCGCGGCCAACGAAAGTTCACAGCAAGCGGCAGGCAAGACCATGCAGACCACCATCGCTCAGAAAGCCCAGTTCCGCGGCGTCGGGCTGCATTCGGGTGCGGCCGTGCGCCTGGCGATCCTGCCGGCGCCCGCCGATCACGGCATCGTCTTCGTGCGCACCGATCTGGGCCGCGCGCGTATTCCGGCGCATTGGGATCACGTCACGCCCTCGCAGCTCTGCACGCTGCTGGACAACGGCCGCGGCGCCACCGTCTCGACGGTCGAGCATGTGATGGCCGCGCTGGCCGGCACCGGCATCAACAATGCCGTGGTCGAGGTGAACGGGCCGGAAGTGCCGATCCTCGACGGTTCCTCGGCTCCCTTCGTCCAGGGTATCCTCGAGGCCGGCCTGCGCCAGCAGCCCGGTGCGCCCTTGCGCGCCATCCGCGTGCTGCGCGAGGTCGAGGTACAGCAGGGCGAGGCCTTCGCCCGCCTGTCGCCCGCCGACCACCTGGAGATCCATTTCGACATCGACTTCGCGGATGCGGCGATCGGCCACCAGGAAAAGCGCCTCGACATGGCCAATGGCAGTTTCGTGCACGAGCTGATGGACAGCCGCACCTTCTGCCGCCAGGCCGATGTGGTGCAGATGCAGCGGAACGGCCTGGCGCTTGGCGGCACCTATCTGAACGCCGTGGTTGTCGATGGCGACAAGGTGCTCTCGCCCGGCGGGTTGCGCCACCGCGACGAGGCGGTGCGCCACAAGATGCTGGACGCGGTGGGCGACCTGGCGCTGGCCGGTGCGCCGCTGCTGGCGCGCTATACCGGCCATCGCGCCGGGCATGCCATGACCAACAAGCTGCTGCGCGCGCTTTTCGCCCAGCCCGATGCCTGGGAATGGGTCACGCTGACCCCGGCGATGGAAAGCCGCCTGCCCGGCGCCGGGGTGCTGGCCTCGGCCGCGCGCCTTGCGCCCCGCCCCCGTCAGCTGGCCGTCGCCTGAAGGTGACGGGCATGCCGCCGCTTTTGCGGTTTTGGCATTTTGCGCAGCCCGATTTTCTGTGCTAGGACGACCGGGCCGCGCGGGCCTTTCCGCCCGTGCGGCGGCATGAATTTCTGACGGGCAGGGTGGAATGACAGGCATCAGATCGGGTTCCTTGGTCGCGGCTGTGCTGTCGTTGGGCCTTCTGGCGGGCTGTGGCGGCGGCTCGGGCAATCAGCCCGAATCATTCGAGAATTTCACCGCCGAGGAAATCTACAAGCGCGGCGAATACGAGCTTGAGAACACGCGCAAGCCGAAGGATGCGGTGAAGTATTTCACCGAGGTCGAGCGGCTCTATCCCTATTCCGAATGGGCCAAGCGCGCGCTGATCATGCAGGCCTATTCCCATCACCGCGCCCGCGACTACGAAGAGGCGCGCGGCGCGGCGCAGCGTTTCATCGACACCTATCCGGGCGATGAGGATGCGGCCTATGCGAAATACCTGCTGGCGCTTTCCTACTACGACCAGATCGACGAGATCGGCCGCGACCAGGGCCTGACCTTCCAGGCGCTGCAATCGCTGCGCGAGGTGATCGAGCAATATCCCGATACGGAATACGCCCGTTCGGCCATCCTGAAATTCGATCTGGCCTTCGACCATCTCGCCGCCAAGGAGATGGAGATCGGCCGCTACTATCTGAAGCGCGGCCATTACACCGCGGCGATCAACCGCTTCCGCGTGGTGGTCGAGGAGTTCCAGACCACCACCCACACGCCCGAGGCGCTGATGCGGCTGGTCGAGGCCTATCTGGCGCTTGGCCTGAACGATCAGGCGCAGACGGCGGGGGCGATCCTGGGCCACAATTTCCGCTCCTCGCCCTTCTATCAGGACGCCTATGCGCAGCTGCGCGGCCATGGGTTGCAGCCCGAGGCGCGCGGCGACAGTTGGCTGACCCGCGTCTATCGCCAGGTCATCCAGGGCAAATGGCTGTGAGGGTGCGCTGAAGCGCGCCCTACGGGTGGGGTGATGCTGCTTTCGCTTGAAATCCGAGACATGCTGCTGATCGACCGGCTGGAACTGGCGTTCCGGCCGGGCCTGAACGTGCTGACCGGCGAGACCGGGGCGGGCAAGTCGATTCTGCTCGATTGCCTGGGCTTCGTGCTGGGCTGGCGCGGCCGGGCCGACCTGGTGCGCCAGGGCGCGAGCCAGGGCGAGGTCACGGCAGTCTTCGACCTGCCGCCCGGCCATCCCGCCCGCAGCTTGCTGGACGAGGCGGGTTTTCCGGTCTCGGACGAGCTGATCATCCGCCGCGTGAATGCCGGCGACGGGCGCAAGACCGGCTGGATCAACGACCGGCGCGCCTCGGGCGAGGTGCTGCGGACGCTTTCCGAGCTGCTGGTCGAGCTGCATGGCCAGCACGACGACCGGGGGCTGCTGAATCCGCGCGGCCACCGGCTGCTGCTCGACGCCTTTGCCGGCGCTGACCTTGGCCCGACCCGCGCCGCCTGGGCCGCGCGCCGCGAGGCGCGCGCGGCGCTGGAGCAGGCCGAGGCGGCGCTGGCGGCGGCGAAGGGCGAGGAGGAATTCCTGCGCCATGCCGTGGCCGAGATCGACAAGCTTGCCCCGCAGCCGGGCGAGGAGGCCGAACTGGACACCCGCCGCCGCGCCATGCAGGGCGCCGAGCGCATCCGCGAGGACGTGGCGCGGGCCTTGCAGGCCCTGGGGTCGGAAGGGGCCGAGGGCGCCATGCTCGACGCCGCGCGCTGGCTCGATGGCGCCGCCGAGCGCGCCGAGGGCCGGCTGGAGGCCCCCGCCGCGGCCCTGCAGCGGGCGCTGATCGAGCTGGGCGAGGCGGTCTCGGGCGTCGAGGCGGCGCTGGAGGCGATGGATTTCGACCCGCGCGACCTGGAAGCCACCGAGGAGCGGCTGTTTGCCCTGCGCGCACTGGCGCGCAAGCATGACGTGCTGGCCGATGACCTGGCGGGCCTCGCCGACGCGCTGCGGGCCCGGCTGTCCCGCATCGACGCGGGCGAGGGGGATCTGGCGCGCCTGCGCGAGGCTGTGGCGGCGGCCGACGCCGCCTATGACGCCGCCGCGGCTGCCCTGTCGCAACAGCGCGCCACGGCCGCCGAGCGGCTCGATGCCGCGATGGCGGCCGAGCTCGCGCCGCTGAAGATGGAGCGCGCGGTTTTCGAGACCCGGCTCTCCGGCGCCGAGCCCGGCCCCGAGGGTCGCGATGCCGTGGCCTTCACCGTCGCCACCAATCCGGGCGCGCCGGCCGGACCCCTGGACCGCATCGCCTCGGGCGGCGAGTTGTCGCGCTTCCTGCTGGCGCTCAAGGTCTGCCTGGCGCGCGGCAACGACGCGCTGGTGCTGATCTTCGACGAGATCGACCGCGGCGTCGGCGGCGCCACCGCCGATGCGGTGGGCCGGCGCCTGGCCCGGCTGGCCGAGGGTGCGCAGGTGCTGGTCGTCACGCACAGCCCGCAGGTGGCGGCGCTTGGCGGGCATCATTTCCGGGTGGCGAAATCGGTCGAGGGCGGCATGACCACCTCGAATGTCGCCGCCCTGACCGCCAGCCAGCGCATCGAGGAAATCGCCCGCATGCTCTCGGGGGAAGAGGTCACCCCGGCCGCGAAAGAGGCGGCGCGGGCCTTGCTGCAGGGTTAATCCATGATCCGGTCCACCTGCCGGATGATGGACAGCACTTGGGCGCTTTCCGGATCATAGCGGATCAGCTTGCCGTCGACGATGCCGTAGCGGCTGCCGGAAGGCGCCTCGCTCATGCCGTAAAGCCCGGGGCGCGTCACCTGATGCAGGCGCGCGCTGTCGAGGCGGTCGCCGACGCGCAGCATGCCCGGCGGCTCGGCGGCGACCTGGGCGGCCGGTGCCGCTGCCTGCCCGGCGTTCTGGGCAAGAGTAGCCGGAGCAAGGGCCAAAAGGCCGACGGCGATAAACAGGCTCTGGCGGTTGCGGAACATGGCTCCAGCCTGGCACGATAATCTTGATCAGGGATTAAACGCCGCAAACCCCTGATCGGCTCCCTCACGAATGCGAGAAATCAGTCGTGCCGGTGACGTTTTTCGAATCTCGGCAGCATGGCCGAGAAGTCGCGGCCCTTTCCGTCCTCGTCCTCGACGAAGCGGGCATAGAGGGCGGCGGCCAGCTCGCCCATCGGCGTGTCGGCATCCGCGGCCTCGGCGGCCTGCTGGCTGAGCCGCAGGTCTTTCAGCATCAGCTCGGCGGCGAAGCCCGGCTTGTAGCCGTTGTCGGCGGGCGATTGCGGACCCACGCCCGGCGCCGGGCAATAGGCGTTCATCGTCCAGCTGTAGCCCGAGGAGGTCGAGACCACGTCGAACATCTTCTGCCGGTCCAGCCCCAGCTTGTCGGCCAGCGCAAAGGCCTCGCAGGTGGCGATCATGGTCACGCCCAGGATCATGTTGTTGCAGATCTTGGCGGCCTGGCCGGCGCCCGCCTCGCCGCAATGCACGGCCTTCTGGCCCATGACGTCGAAGAGCGGCTTCACCTTCTCAAAGGCATCGGCCGAGCCGCCGACCATGAAGGTCAGCGTGCCGGCGGTCGCGCCGCCGACCCCGCCCGAAACCGGCGCGTCCAGCGCACCCAGCCCCGCCGCCTGCGCCAGCGCCGCCACCGCGCGGGCGCTTTCCACGTCCACCGTCGAGCAGTCGCAGAACACCGCGCCCGCGGTCATGGCCGGAATCACCTCCTCCGCGACCGCGCGCAGGATGGCGCCGTTCGGCAGCATGGTGATCACCACCTCGGCGCCCTGCGCCGCCTCGGCGGCGCTGGCGGCCTTGACGACGCCCTCGGGCATCGGCGCGGCCAGGTCGAAGCCTGCGACCGCGTGCCCCGCCTTGGCCAGATTGGCCGCCATCGGGCCGCCCATATTGCCCAAGCCGATGAATCCGATCTTCATGTCCGGTCCTCCCATTCGATTTCATCCTCGCCCAGCGGCGCCAGCATCGCCGCGACATGCGCGGGGCTGGCATCGGCCGACCATTGCGGGTTGCGGTCCTTGTCGATGATCTGCGCCCGCACGCCTTCCAGGAAATCGCTTTCGGCCGTGGCGCGGGCGGTGAAGCGCAGCTCGCGCGCCAGGCTGTCGCGCAGGCTGGCATCGCCGCGCGCCGCGCGCACCAGCGCCAGCGTCGCCGCCATCGACAGGGGCGAGTTGCGGCGCAAGGGCTTCAGCGCCGCCTCGTCGCCCGCCGCCTCCAGCGCGGCGACGATCTCGGCCACGCTCGGACCGCCGAAGGCCGAAAGGTCGCGGCCTTCCAGCGGCGCCTCGGGGCGGGGGTGAGGCGCGATCGCGGCCACGTCGCCGGTTTCGGCCAGCCGGTCGATCAGCGCCGGCCATTCCGCCTCTGGGATATAGCTGTCGGCGAAGCCGGTGAAGATCGCGTCGCCGGCGCCGATCCGCGCCCCGGTCAGGCCCAGATATTCGCCGCAGCGGCCCGGCGCATGGCCCAGCAGCCAGCTGCCGCCCACATCCGGGATCAGGCCGATGCCGGTCTCGGGCATGGCGATCTGGGTCGTGTCGCCGACGATGCGGTGGCTGGCATGGCCGCCGACGCCGACGCCGCCGCCCATGACGAAGCCCTGCATGAAGGCGACGATGGGCTTGGGATATTCGGCGATCCGCGCGTTCATGCGGTATTCGTCGCGAAAGAACGCGCGGCCGACCCGGTGGTCGCCTTCCAGCCCGGCGCGATAGACGGCGGCGATGTCGCCGCCCGAACAGAAGGCGCGCTCGCCCGCGGCATCGATGACGACCAGCGCCACCTCGGGATCGTCGCGCCACTCTTGCAGCGCCGCGTCGATGGCCAGCGCCATCTCGTGGCTCAGCGCGTTCAGCGCCTGCGGGCGGTTGAAGGTCAGCCGCCCGGCGCGGCGGTCCTTGCGGATGATCATCTCGGCCATTCAGTCACGCTCCGCCAGCAGGGCGCGGCCGATAATCAGCCGCATGATTTCATTGGTGCCTTCCAGGATCTGGTGCACGCGCAGGTCGCGCACGATCTTTTCGATCCCGTAATCGGCAAGATAGCCGTAGCCGCCATGCAGTTGCAGGCATTGATTGGCGACCTCGAAGGCGCGGTCGGTCACATGCAGCTTGGCCATGGCGCAGAACTTGGTCGCGTCGCGCTCGGCCCGGTCCAGCTTCCAGGCCGCCTGGCGCAGGAAGATGCGCGCGGATTGCAGCGCCGTCTCCATCTCGGCCAGGCGGAATTGCAGCGCCTGGAACTGGTCCAGCGTCTGGCCGAAGGCGCGACGCTCGCCCATGTAGCGCAGGGTCGCGTCCAGCGCCGCCTGCGCGCCGCCAAGCGCGCCGGCCGAGATGTTCAGCCGCCCGCCGTCCAGGCCGGCCATGGCATAGGCAAAGCCGCGGCCTTCCTCGCCGATCAGGTTCTCCTCGGGGATCACGCAATCGTCGAACTGCACTTGCGCGGTCGGCTGCGCCTTCCAGCCCATCTTCTGTTCGAGCGCGCCGAAGCTCAGGCCCGGGGTGCCGGCTTCGACCACCATGGTCGAGATGCCGCGCGGCCCGTCCTGGCCGGTGCGGACCATGACCAGATAGCAATCCGAATAGCTGCCGCCCGAGATGAAGGCCTTGGTGCCGTTCAGCTTCCAGCCGCCCGGCACCCGCTCGGCCCGAGTGCGCAGCGCCGCGGCGTCCGAGCCCGAGCCCGGCTCGGTCAGGCAATAGGAGAACACCTTTTCCATGCTGCACAGGCCGGGCAGCCAGCGCGCCCTGTTCTCGGGCGTGCCGAACTTGTCGATCATGCCGCCGCACATGTTGTGGATCGACAGGAACGATCCGACCGAGGGGCAGGCCATGGCCAGCGCCTCGAAGACCAGCGTGGCGTCCAGCCGCGACAGCCCGGTGCCGCCGTGATCCTCGCCGACATAGACGCCGCCGAAGCCCAGCTCGGCGGCCTTGTGCCACAGCGCGCGCGGGATGGTCCCAGCCTCTTCCCAGGCGCGGGCATGGGGTGCGATCTCCGCCGTCCCGAAATCCCGCGCCAGATCGAATATTGCTTGCTGTTCTTCGCTCAGCGCGAAATCCATGCTCTCCCCCTCATGTCTTTCGTGATGATGTGTCTTGCCGGTGATGGCCGGAAAATGTTGCGCAAGTTTTGCAGGCTTGCGCGAAAGGGCGGGGGTGTCGCCGCCCCGGTTTCTTTCTTGTTCAAATATCCCGGGGGAGCGTTCCCTGCACCCCTTCGAGGGGTGCGGGGAACGCGGGGGCAGAGCCCCGCCCGCCCGAGCCGTCAGTCCATGGCCTTGAAGTTCAGCGCCACGCCGTCCTTGATGCCCGAGAACCAGCGGGCGGTGACGGTCTTGGTCTTGGTGTAGAAGCGGAAGGCGTCCGGGCCATACTGGTTCAGGTCGCCGAAGGCCGACTTCTTCCAGCCGCCGAAGGTGTAATAGCTCAGCGGCACCGGGATCGGGAAGTTGATGCCGACCATGCCCACGTTCACCCGGCTGGCGAAGTCGCGCGCCGTGTCGCCGTCGGCGGTATAGATCGCCGTGCCGTTGCCATAGTCGTTGTCCATGACCAGGTTCAGCGCATCCTCGTAGCTCTGCGCCCGCACGGTCGAGAGCACCGGGCCGAAGATCTCTTCCTTGTAGATCTCCATATCGCGGGTCACGTTGTCGAAAAGCGAGGGCCCGCAGAAGAAGCCGTTCTCATAGCCCTGGATCTTCAGCCCGCGGCCGTCGACCACCAGCTTGGCGCCCTGTTCCACGCCGGAATCGATCAGCCGGTTGATGCGCTCCTGCGCGGCCTTGGTGATGACCGGGCCGAAATCCACGTCCTCGCCGGCGGTATAGGGGCCGACCTTCAGCTTTTCGATCTTGGGGATCAGCCGCTCGATCAGCGCGTCGGCGGTCTTGTCGCCCACCGGCACCGCGACCGAGATCGCCATGCAGCGTTCGCCCGCCGCGCCGAAGCCGGCGCCGACCAGCGCGTCCGCCGCCTTGTCCAGGTCGGCATCGGGCATGATCAGCATGTGGTTCTTGGCGCCGCCGAAGCATTGCGCGCGCTTGCCGTTGGTCGCGGCGCGGCCGTAGATGTATTGCGCGATCGGGGTCGAGCCCACGAAGCCCACCGCCTGGATGGTCGGGTGGTCGAGGATCGCGTCCACGATTTCCTTGTCGCCGTTGACGACCTGCAGCACGCCGTCCGGCAGCCCGGCCTCTTGCGCCAGCTTGGCCAGCATGATCGAGGTCGAGGGCACGCGCTCGGAGGGCTTCAGGATCATGGCGTTGCCCGAAGCCAGCGCCGGGCCCATCTTCCACAGCGGGATCATCGCCGGGAAGTTGAAGGGGGTGATGCCCGCGACCACGCCCAGCGGCTGGCGCATGGAATAAAGGTCGATGCCGGGGCCGCCATTGTCGGTGAACTCGCCCTTGAGCAGCGCCGGCGCGCCCATGCAGACCTCGATCACCTCAAGGCCGCGCTGCACGTCGCCGCGCGCGTCGGGCAGGGTCTTGCCATGCTCGCGCGAGACCAGCTCGGCCAGCTTTTCCATGTTCTCGTTGATGAGCTGGCCGAATTTCATCATCACCCGCGCGCGGCGCTGCGGGTTGGTGGCGGCCCAGGCGACCTGCGCCTTCTCGGCGCTGCGCACGGCGGCGTCCAGCTCGGCCGGGGTGGCCAGTGGCAGGCGGGCGATCACTTCGCCGGTCGCCGGGTTCATCACATCGCTGAAGCGGCCCGAGGTGCCCTTGACCTCTTTGCCGTCGATCCAGTGGCTCAGTTCTTCCATGGGTGCCTCCCGAGGGTTTCGCATCTTCGGGCGGATCATAGACTTGCAGCATTGCCGGAAAAAGAGGAAGTCTGGCAAAAGGGTTTTGCATTTTTGCAAAGGCGACGAGCATGGACTGGGACGACCTGCGCATCTTTCTGGCCGTGGCGCGTGCGGACAGCCTGTCTGGGGCGGGCCGGCGGCTGGGCATCGACGCCTCGACCGTGGGCCGGCGGGTGGCGCGGCTGGAAAGCGCGCTGGGGGCCAAGCTGTTCGTCAAGACCCCGCAGGGCTACGGCCTCGCCCCCGAGGGCGAGCGGCTGCTGCCCCATGCCGAGGCGGTCGAGGCGGCGCTGAGCGGCGCCGAGGAGGCGCTGACCGGGCCGGGCGACCTCACCGGCCAGCTGCGCATCGGCGCGCCGGACGGCTGCGCGAACTACCTGCTGCCGCAGCTCTGTGCGCGGCTCTCCGAGACGCATCCGCGGCTGGAGATCCAGATCGTTGCCCTGCCGCGGGTCTTCAACCTGTCGAAGCGCGAGGCAGACATGGCCATCGCCGTCTCGCAGCCGCAGGCCGGGCGGCTGGTGGTGCAGCGGTTGACCGATTACCACCTGCACCTTGCCGCGCATGAGGATTACCTGCGCACCCATCCCCCGATCCGCTCGCGCGAGGACCTGCGCGGCCATCGCATGATCGGCTATATCGCCGACATGATCTTCGACCGCGAGCTGGACTACCTGACCGAGACCGGGGCGGAATGGGCGGCGCTGACCTCGAACTCGGTCTCGGTGCAGATGCAGGCGATCCGGGTCGGGGCGGGGCTGGGCATCGTGCATGACTTCGCGATTCCCTTCTGTCCCGGCGTGCGGCGGGTTCTGGCCGACCAGATCTCGCTCACGCGCAGCTTCTGGCTGATCCGGCACGCCGACGACCGCCGCTCGCAGCGGATGAACCGGCTGGCGGATGCCCTGGCGCAGGGCATCCGAGCCGAGGTGGCGCGGCTGCAGGCGCTGGTCTTGCCCTGAATCGCTGCGCTGCAACAGCGGGCTTGACGCAAGCGCGGGTTGAGGTGACGCTGGGCGCCAGAGGCAGCCTTCGCCAGCCCGACCCGAGGAGGAACAGCAATGCTCGTGAACCAGATCCTGTCGATGAAAGCCAGCGGCGAGATTTTCACCGTCGCCCCGGATGCCAGCGTGGCCGATGCCGCCAAGCTGCTTTCGGAAAAGCGCATCGGTGCGATCGTGGTCTCCGAGGACGGCAAGATCCCGCTGGGCATCCTGTCCGAGCGCGACATCGTGCGCGAACTGGGCAAGCGCGGCGCCGCGATCCTCGAGTTGCCGATCTCGGAACTGATGACCCGCAAGCTGATGACCTGCGCCACCGGCGAGGACGCGCTGGTGATCCTGGACCGCATGACCCAGGGCCGGTTCCGCCACCTGCCGGTGGTGAACGAGCAGGGCGAGATGGTGGGCCTGGTCTCGATCGGCGATGCGGTCTCGGCCCGGCTCAAGGAGCTCGCCGCCGAGAAAGAGGCGCTGACCGGCATGATCATGGGCAACTGAGGCCCGGCGCCCGCCCGCCGCGCCGAATCGCCGGATCGGCGCATGGCCTTGCATTTCCTTGCCGAACTTTGTTTGACTGCGGATATTCGGCGAGGAGACGCACCCATCATGCGCATCGGGCTTTATCCAGGCACCTTCGATCCCATCACGCTGGGGCATCTCGACATCATCCAGCGGGCGCTGGAGCTGGTGGACCGGCTGGTGATCGGCGTCGCCATAAACCGCGACAAGGGACCGCTTTTCGGGCTCGAGGACCGCGTCGCCATGGTGCGCGAGGAATGCGACCGCATCGTCGCCGCCCGTTCCAGCGGCGAGATCGTCGTCCATCCGTTCGAGAATCTGCTGATCGACTGCGCCCGCGATGTCGGCGCCACGGTGATCGTGCGCGGCCTGCGGGCGGTGGCGGATTTCGAATACGAATTCCAGATGGTCGGCATGAACCGGGCGCTGGACGCCAGCATCGAGACGGTGTTCCTGATGGCCGATGCCCGCCGCCAGGCCATCGCCTCGAAACTGGTCAAGGAGATCGCGCGGCTGGGCGGCGACGTGTCGAAATTCGTCTCTCCCGCGGTCAAGGACGCGCTGGTCGACCGCTTCGCGCGCTGAGGCTTTCGCTTTGCCGCCAGCCTGCTAACCTTCGCCCATTGACGGAGGAACAGATGGCCGTGACCGATACCGACCCCAAGCCGATCCCCACGCCGATCCCCGAGCCCGAACGCCCGCCGCTGCCCGATCCCTCGCCCGATCCCGGCCCGGACGAGATCCCGCTGCCCGAGGTGATCGGCTTCGACGCCATTCCGGCGGTGCTGGCGGCGGGCTGGCGGGATTTCCGCCGCGCCCCGGCCTTCGGCCTGCTCTTTGCCGCCTTCTACGTCATGGGCGGGCTGGTGCTGACGGCGGTGGCCACAGCGGCGGGGCAGGAATGGTGGCTGATGCCCTTCATCGTCGGCTTTCCGCTGATCGCGCCTTTCGCCGCGGTCGGGCTTTACGAGGTCAGCCGCCGCATCGAATCCGACCGGCCGCTGATCTGGCGCGAGGTGCTGGCCGTGGTCGTCGCGCAGAAGGACCGGCAGGTGCCCTCGATGGCCATGGTGATCCTGCTGATGTTCATGTTCTGGGTCTTCGTCGCCCATACCACCTTCGCGCTGTTCATGGGCGTTTCGGCGCTGACCAACATCACCTCCTCGGCCGAGGTGCTGCTGCAGGGCCGGGGGCTGGTCATGCTGCTGACCGGCACGGTGGTCGGGGCGGGTTTCGCGGCGCTCTTGTTCTCGATCACCGTGGTCGGGCTGCCGCTGATCCTGGACCGCGAGGTCGACCTGATCTCGGCCATCATCGCCAGCTTTCAGGCGGTGGGGGCGAATCTGCCGGTGATGCTGGCCTGGGCGCTGGTCATCGCGGCGCTGCTGTTCGCCGGCATCCTGCCGCTGTTCCTGGGGCTGTTCATCGTCCTGCCGGTGCTGGGCCATGCCAGCTGGCACATGTATCGTCGGCTCATGCCGGACCCCGAACCGATGCCATGAAAAAGGGCGGCGCAAGGGCCGCCCGTCTTTCCGGATGATCCCTCGATCACTCGGCCGCGTCGGCCTCGCGCGCGGCGGGGGGCGCCAGCTTCTTGGTGACGCCATTGGCCAGCGGATCTTCCTGGCGCTGCACCGAGCCCTCGAAATGGGCGCCGGATTCGATGGCGATGGTCTTGTGGATGATGTCGCCCTCGACGCGCGCGGTGGCGGTCAGGCGCACCTTGAGGCCACGGACGCGGCCGACGACACGGCCGTTCACCACGACCTCCTCGGCCACGATCTCGCCGCGGATGGTAGCGCTTTCGCCGACCACCAGCTGATGGGCGCGGATGTCGCCCTCGACCGTGCCCTCGACCTGGATGTCGCCCTGGGTCTGGATGTTGCCGGTGACGGTCAGGTCCGAGGACAGCACCGAAGGCGTGGTGCGCGTGCGCGGCGCGGCCGCGGCGGGAATGTCGTAACTCGTGTCCAGGCTGCGCGCGGCTTCGGGCTCGGGGGTCGGCTGGGTGCGGGGGCCGGGTTCGGTCACACGGGTCTTAGAAAACATTCTGGGCTGCCTTGATGAAGCTCATGGGGTTCACGGCTCGGCCGTTCACGCGGACTTCATAGTGAAGATGTGAGCCGGTCGATCTGCCGGTATTGCCCATATCACCGATCTGGCTGCCGCGCGACACCTTTTGGCCCACCTTCACGCGAATCTTGGACAGGTGGCCATAGCGGGTCTCGGTGCCCAGCTCGTGCTGGATCTTGATCAGGTTGCCATAGCCGCGCTGCCAGCCGGCAAAGACCACCGTGCCTTCGCCGGTGGCATAGACCGGCGTGCCGACCGGCGCCGCCATGTCGATGCCCTCGTGCATCCGGCCCCAGCGCCGGCCGAAGGGCGAGGTGTAGCGGAAGGCGGCCTGCACCGGCATGGCCAGCGGCATCTTCTCTACCGCGATGCGATAGCTGTTCATCTGGTCCAGGGTGATCAGGATCTCGTTGGCCTTGGCCTCGCCCTGGGTGATCTCGGCATTGCCGCTCGAGGAATAGCCCACCGGGTTCAGCGGGCCGCCCTGGCCGGAATAGCCGCGGCGCACGGTCTTGAGGATCTCGTCCGGGTTCATGCCGACGCTGCGGAACATGTCGTCCAGCGGCTTGACCGAGACGGAAACGGCATCCTCCAGCTGGGTCAGGATCTCGTCGTTGCGGGCGACGATCTGATCGCGCTCCAGCGTGACGGCCTCGGCCAGGCGGCGGGCGTCCTCGGCCTGCTGCACGGCCTCGCTGCGGGCGCTGGCGGCCTGCTTCAGCTCGCCCGCCAGGATGTCCAGCGCGGCCTGCAGCTCGGCGGTGCGGGCGGGGGCGGCCGCGCCGTCCTCGTCGCTAGCCTCGGCTTGGTGCCGGGCCTTGACCACCTCTTGCAGGCTGGCCTGCACCGCGCCCAGCCCGGTTTCCAGTTCGCGCCGGCGCGCCTCGGATTCCAGCAGCAGCGACTGCATGCGCGATACCTGGTCCAGCGCCACGGCAAAGCGGTTCTGCGCGGCCACCGCCTCGGCGGCGCGGCTGTCGCGTTCGGCCGAAAGATCGGTCAGCCGGGCCTCGAAGGCGCTTTGGGAACGCAGCGCCTCGTCGCGGGACGACCCGGCGCTGATCGCGTCGATGACCAGGATCGAGCTGGCGATGATCGACCAGCCGAAGACCAGCGCCGTGCCGCCAAGTGCGATCAGCTGGGTCATCGGACGCAGCCGCAGGAAGCGGGTGGTCTTGTCCGATTTCAGGAAGAGGCGCTGTTCTGGCAGCCAGCGCTCAAGCACCGAATTCAGGCTATGGGTGATGCGCAATGTCCCGGGTCCATGTTGTTTTCGCCGGACCGGCCAAGCAGGGGCGGTCGTGACGCTGCGCACGGATAAATCCGACCTGTGCCCAAAGCGCAACAGCACTGGGCCGTCTGCACGGATCTTGGGCGGATTGACGCCGATGCCCTGGCGCGCGGCGGGTGGATATTCGCCGGGGGAGAGCGGCGATTACCCCGCAACCTGGAATTGATATTCGAGCTTCGGGGGATAAGCGCCTAAAAGCAGGTCTGATTCATTTCCCTTAGTTGCGCCGGATCTTTGCCGGCCCGCCGTGCTGTGGCTTGCGGGTTCCGCGCGAATCCGCTGCCTGGCAAATGGGCAGAACCGCCGGGATCGGCAAAGGTTCGCCCGGGTCGGGCGTGGGCTGGGCGGCGCCGGGACCGCGGACAGGGGAACCGGATGCGGGCCTGCGCGTTTGCCGCCGCTTCAGGCGATCTCGTAGGGCAGCGGCCCTGGCCGGTCCGGCGGGATGCGGATATGCCGGTCCACCGGCGGCACCGAGCGTTGATGGCAGTTCGGCCGCGGGCAGATCCGGCAGGACACGCCGATCGGCTCGAACAGTTGCGGATTGCCGAGGTCCAGCCCGTCGGCATAGACCATGTCGCGGGCATGGCTGATCTCGCAGCCCAGCCCGATGGCGAAGCGCCGTACCGGCGCGCCGAAGGCGCCCCCGGGCTTCGACACGTCGCGCGCCAGCAGCAGGTATCGCTTGCCGTCCGGGGTCTCGGCCAGCTGGCGCAGGAAGCGGCCCGGCGTCTCGAAGGCCTGATGCACGTTCCACAGCGGGCAGGCACCGCCGAACCGGGCGAATTGCATCCGGGTGGCGGAATGGCGCTTGGTGATGGTGCCGGCCTGGTCGACGCGCACGAAAAAGAACGGCACCCCCCGGTCCCCGCCGCGCTGCATGGTCGAAAGCCGATGCGCCACCTGTTCCAGCGAGGCGCCGAACAGATGCGCCAGCCGCTCCAGGTCGTGCCGCTCGGCCCGCGCGGTTTGCAGGAAGCGGGCATAGGGCATCATCGCGGCGCCGGCGAAATAGTTGGCCAGCCCCAGCCGAGCGATGTCGCGGGCCGAGGCGCTGCGGAACCGGGCCAGTTCCAGCGTCGCCTCCAGCAGGTCGGCCCGGGTCTCAAGCGCGAACAGGTGCAACAGCTGGAAGGCCTGCGTCGCGGGCTCGGCGGCGGCGTTCAGGGTGATGCGCTTGCCCTCGCGCAGATAGACGGCGCCGCTGCCCAGCTCGGCAAGGGTGACCTCGATGCCGCGTTCGGCCAGCGCGGCGATGGCGCGCTCCAGCGGGCGCTGGTCGGGGCGCGAGCGGGCGAAATGCTCGGCGGCGCGGTCCACGGCGTCGATATAGTTGTCGCAGTAATGGAAGAAGTCGCGCACCTCTTCCCAGGGCGAGGGCGTGGCGTTCTGGGCGCCGGCGCCAAGTGCCTCGTCCAGCGCCGCCAGCCGTTCCTGTCCCTGGCGATGGGCCCGATAAAGATCCAGGAAGGCGCGGGCCAGCGCCGGCGCATTGGTCGCCGCCAGCCGCAGATCGGCGCGGGGCGGTGTGGCGTCGAACAGCGGGTCCGCCAGCGCCTCGGCCATGTCCATCACCATGCGTTCGGCATCGCCCACCGCCATGGCGCCCAGATCGACCGAAAACTCCGAGGCGAGCCGCAGCAGCACCCCGGCCGAGACCGGCCGGTGGTTGTTCTCCATCTGCGAGAGATAGGGCAGCGAGACCCCCAGCCGGTCGGCGAAGGCGCGCTGGGTCAGCCCGGCGCGGGCGCGGGTCTCGCGCAGGGCGACCCCGGCATAGATCTTCTGGGTGGCCATCTGACCTCCTGGCTTTGCAAAGACAGGAATACGCTTTGCAAAGGCGCCGCCGCAAGGGGTCAGCCGCGGGCGATGACCTGCCTTTCGCGGATCATCACCCAAAGGATGAACAGGATCGAGGCGATGGCCGAGCCGGTCATGATCACCAGCAGCGGCCCGGCGCCGGAATCGTCATGCAGCAGCGCGCCGGCCAGCGCCGCCAGCCCGGCCCCGCCCGCGACCGCCATGGCTCCGCCCAGGCCGCTGGCGGTGCCGGCCAGTTCGGGCCGCACGCTCATCATGCCGGCATTGGCATTGGGCAGCAGCATGCCGTTCCCCAGCCCCATGAAGCCGACCGCGCCGAAGAACACCAGCGGCGTCAGCCCGCCGGCCAGATCCACCAGCAGCGCCGCCAGAAGGAAACCCGAGCAGATCAGCGCGCCGACGAGGATCATCCGGTTCATGCCGATCCGCGTCGAGAACCGGGCCGAAATGAAGTTCCCCAGCGCATAGCCGATCGAGGGGCCCGCGAACCAGTAGCCGACCTCGGCCGGCGTCAGGTGCAGCACGACCTGCCCCACGAAGGGCGCGCCGCCCAGATAGGCATAGAACGAGCCCGCGCTCAGCGTCGCCGCCAGCGCGTAGCCCCAGAACCGCTGCGAACGGGCCAGCACCGGATAGGTCGCGACCTGCTGGCGCAGCGGCACGCCGCCGCCGCGCGCCGTCTCGGTCAGGTCCCAGGCGCAAAGCGCCATGACGCCAAGCCCGGCGATGCCCATGGCGATGAAGCTGGCCTGCCAGCCCAGCGTCTCGTCCAGCACGCCGCCCAGGGTCGGGGCGATCATCGGCACCAGCGACATGCCCATGGTGACATAGCCGATCATGCTGGCCGCCTGCTCGGCCGGGACGATGTCGCGCACCACGGCGCGGCTGATGACGAAGCCGGTCGTCACCACCGCCTGGACCAGCCGGAACAGCATGAACCAGCCGGCACTGGGCGCCAGCAGCGTGCCCAGCGTTGCCAGCAGGAAGATCGCGAAGGAGCCCAGCACCACCGGCCGGCGCCCGAAACGGTCGCTGATCGGGCCGCAAAGCAGCTGCAGCACCGCGCTGACCGCCAGGAAGGCCGAGACCGACAGCTGCATGAAGCCGTATTCGACGCCGAAATCCCGCGCCATCGCCGGCAGCGAGGGCAGGAAGATGTTCATCGACAGCGCGCCCGTGGCCGAAATCGAGACGAGGGTGATCAGGCTGGGCCGGCGCGGGGCGGGGGGAAGGGCGGTCATGGCGCATAGATTGCCCGAGCGGCGGACAAAGGCAACCGCCTGTTTACGCGGCGCTGTTTCGCCTCAATTCGGGGCTGCGCCGAACCTGTGAAAGATCAGGAAGGCGCCGAAGCAGATGAAGCCGAAGCCCAGGCCGATGTTCCAGGTCAGCCGCTCGCCCAGCCAGAGCCACGAGAACAGCACGAAGATCGACAGGCTGATCACCTCCTGGATGGTCTTGAGCTGCGCGGCGCTGAAATGGCCGTAGCCGCTGCGGTTCGCCGGCACCTGCAGCACATATTCGAAGAAGGCGATGCCCCAGCTGACCAGGATCACCAGCAGCAGCGGCGCGGCCTTGAACTTCAGGTGCCCATACCAGGCGACGGTCATGAACAGGTTCGACAGGATCAGCAGGCCGATGGTGACCGCAGGCACCGGCAGGTTCATTCAGAACGGTCCCAGCTGCGATGCTTCTCCAGGTTGCCGAAGCGGGTGAAGCGGCCCTCGAAGGACAGCTCGACGGTGCCGATGGGGCCGTGGCGCTGCTTGCCGATGATGACCTCGGCCTTGCCGTGGCAGGCCTCCATGACCTGCTGCCAGGCCGCCATCTTGTCCAGGTCGTGGTCGGCGGGCTTTTCGCGCTCGCGGTAATATTCCTCGCGGAAGACGAACATGACGATATCGGCGTCCTGCTCGATCGAGCCGGATTCGCGCAGGTCGGACAGCTGCGGGCGCTTGTCCTCGCGCGCCTCGACCTGGCGCGACAGCTGCGAGAGCGCGATGACGGGGATGTCCAGCTCCTTGGCGACGGCCTTGAGACCCTGGGTGATCTCGCTGACCTCGTTGACGCGGCTGTCCTTGGCCGAGGCGGCGCGCAGCAGCTGCAGATAGTCCACGATCAGCAGGTCCAGCCCCATGGTGCGCTTGAGCTTGCGGGCCCGCGCGGCCAGCTGGTTGATCGGCAGCGCCGGCGTGTCGTCTATGTAAAGCGGGCAGTTCTGCAGGTCGTGCGCGGCCTTCACGAAACGGCGGAACTCGTCCTCGGTCATGTCGCCGCGGCGGATCGCCTCGCTGGGCACCTCGGCCGCCTCGGAGAGGATGCGCGCTGCCAGCTGCTCGGCCGACATCTCCAGGCTGAAGAAGCCGACGACGCCGCCCGCCACCGTGCCATGCGTGCCGTCGGGCAGCTCGCCCAGCTTGTGCTCCCTGGCGACGTTGAAGGCGATGTTCGTCGCCAGCGAGGTCTTGCCCATCGAAGGCCGCCCGGCCAGGATGATCAGGTCCGAGCGGTTCAGCCCGCCCATCTTGCCGTCCAGATCCACCAGCCCGGTCGAGATGCCCGACAGCCCGCCGCCCCGGCTGAAGGCGGCATTGGCGGCATTCAGCGCGCCGGTGACCGCGGCAAGGAAGCTCTGGAAACCCCGCTCGGCCACGCCCTGCTCGCCGAGCTTGTAGAGGACCTGCTCGGCCTCCTTGATCTGCTCCTCGGCGGAATCGCTGACCGAGACGGTCGAGGCGCGGGCGGCGATGTCCTGCCCCAGCCCGATCAGCTCGCGCCGCAGGGCGAATTCTCGGATCATCTGCGCATAGTCGCGCGCGGCATGGGAGGAGATCGCCGCCCCGGCCAGACGCGCCAGATAGGCCGGTCCGCCCAGTTCCTTGAGCCCCGCGTCATGCTCCATGAAGGCCTTGATCGTCACCGGGCTGGCCAGCGCGTTCCGGGCGATGCGCTCGGCGCAGATCTCGTAGATGCGGCGGTGGACCGGGTCGTAGAAATGCCCGGCCTTGATGATGCGCGAGACGTGGTCATAGACCTCGTTATTGGTCAGAAGCGCGCCCAGCAGCTGCTGCTCGGCCTCGATCGAAAAGGGCACCGCCTGTTCGGCGGCGGCCTCGGCGATCTCGCCGGGTTTCCTGACTTCGACGGCGCGCAACTCGCTCATCCCATGGTCTCCGACCTTCGACTCGGCTGGGGGTCGTTATCCACCTTATGCGCTCCGGGGTCCATCGGGATATGCTGTGGATAAGCTGTGGGCAGATTGCCGCCCTTGCGCGGGTGGCGAGGGCGGCATGGGTATTTGAGCAACAGAGAAGACCAGCGCGCGGCGCCCCGGTCTTCTCTGTTGCTCAAATACCCATTGCCACCGTGCTGCCAGGCACCGTGCCCGCAGGCTGGGGCCAAGTCAGGGATGCGCGGCCTGCCAGGCGCGCGGATCGGTCAGGAAGCTCTCGACCTCGGAGAGCGTCGCCTCGTCATAGAAGCCCTGCGCCTTGGCCTCGGCCAGAACGTCCCACCAGGTGCAGAGATAATGCAGCCTGACGCCATGGTCGGCCAGGCGCTGCGTGGTGTCCGGGAAGATGCCGTAATAGAAGATCACCGCCGTATGGCCGCAGGTGGCGCCGGTCTCGCGGATCGCGTCGACGAAGCTCAGCTTCGAGCCGCCGTCGGTGGTCAGGTCCTCGACCAGCAGCACGCGCTGGCCCTCGGTCATGGCGCCCTCGATGCGGGCATTGCGGCCGTAGCCCTTGGGCTTCTTGCGCACATAGGTCATCGGCAGTTCCAGCCGCTCGGCCACCCAGGCGGCAAAGGGGATGCCCGCCGTTTCGCCGCCGGCGACATTGTCGAAGGCGGCGAAGCCCGCCTCGCGCAGGACCGTCGCCGCCAGGAAGTCCATCAGTGTCGAGCGGATGCGCGGGAAGCTGATCAGCTTGCGGCAGTCGATATAGGTCGGTCCCTTCAGCCCCGAGGCATAGGTGAAGGGCTCGGCCGCGTTGAAATGCACCGCCTTGATCTCCAGCAGCATGCGGGCGGTCAGCCGGGCGATTTCCTCATGCGGGGGAAAGGGCAGGGTCATGCGGGATCCTCGAGGTGCCAGTAGAGCGGGAAGCCGGGGTCGAACACGGTGACGGTCTCGTCGCCGGCGGGGATATGAGTCGGATAGGCGGCGGGCGTGTCGCGCCGGACCAGCCGGATGCGGTCCTCGTTGGGTTCCATGCGGTAGAAACCGGCGCCATGCAGCGAGGTGAAGCCTTCCAGCCGGTCGAGCGCATCCTCCTCCTCGAAGACCTGCGCCAGGATCGACATGGTGTTCGGTGCGGTGAAGCAGCCGGCGCAGCCGCAGGCCGATTCCTTGGCGCGGTCCGGGTGCGGCGCCGAGTCGGTGCCGAGGAAGAAGCGCGCATCGCCCGAGGTCGCGGCGCGGCGCAGCGCCAGCCGGTGCGTCTCGCGCTTGGCGACCGGCAGGCAGTAGTAATGCGGGCGGATGCCGCCCGCCAGGATGTGGTTGCGGTTGATGACCAGGTGGTGGGTGGTGATGGTCGCGCCGATATCCTCGTTGGCGGCGACATAATCCACGCCGTCCGAGGTGGTGATATGTTCCATCACCACGCGCAGGCCGGGGGTGGCGCGGCGGATCGGGTCCAGCACCCGGTCGATGAAAACGGCCTCGCGGTCGAAGATGTCCACCGCCGGATCGGTGACCTCGCCATGGAAGCAGAGCGGGATGCCGGCCTGGGCCATGGCCTCCAGCACGCCGCGCACCTTGTCGAAATCGCGCACGCCCGAGGCCGAATTGGTGGTCGCGCCGGCCGGGTAGAGCTTGACCGCCGAGATGATTCCCTCGGCATGGGCGGCCAGAACATCGGCCGGATCGGTGGTTTCGGTGAGGTAGAGCGTCATCAAGGGACGCAACGTCATTTCCGGGCCCAGGGCGGCGCGGATCCGGTCGCGATAGGCCGCGGCCTGCGCGCCGGTCACCACCGGCGGCACCAGGTTCGGCATGATGATCGCCCGGCCGAAATGGCCGGAAAATGAAGCCACTGCCTGCAGCATGGCGCCGTCGCGCAGATGCAGGTGCCAGTCGTCGGGGCGTCGGAGCGTTACGGATCGGATCATGATTTTCCCTCTATACCGGGTGCGGCAACAAGGCCATAGGGCAAAGGGCAATCCCAAAGTGGCTCTTGGCATTTCGCCGCCGGGGGCGCAGCCTGTCCCGCCTAGCGGTCGTGCGAAGGGAATTCGGGATGGGTTTCGGAATGATGAATTATTCGGCCATGCAGGCGCCGCTGCTGCTGTGGCAGCAGATGGCGCGCATGGCCTGGGAATCGCATATGGTCATCGCATGGCGCACCGCGGGTCTGCTGGGCCTGGTGCGCCAGGATGCGGCCGAGCCGCGGCGCATGGTGGTCGAGAAGGCCGATGCCGCCACCGAGGCGCTGCATGCCGCCTTGCGTGCGGCGGGGCGCGGCGAGCGCGCCGACCGGGTCATGGCGGCGGCGCTGCGGCCCTATCGCCGGCGCACCCGCGCCAATGTGCGGCGCCTCTCGGGCAAGGGCTGACGCGCGCGGCCTGCGCCTGGGCGCCGGGATCCGACCGGATATGAAAAACGCGCCCTCGTTTCCGGGGCGCGTTTTCCGTTTCTTCGGCCGGCTCCGGGCTCAGATCAGCTTGCCCATGGCGACCGCGGTGTCCGACATGCGGTTCGAGAAGCCCCATTCGTTGTCATACCAGGTCAGGATGCGGCAAAGCTTGCCCTCCATCACCTTGGTCTGGTCCATGTGGAAGACCGAGCTGTGCGGATCGTGGTTGAAGTCCGAGGAGACCAGCTTTTCGTCGGTATAGCCCAGGATGCCCTTCAGCGGACCGTTGGCGGCGCTGCGGATCGCCTCGTTGATCTCCTCGACCGAGGTGTCGCGGGCGGCCTCGAAGACCAGGTCCACGACCGAGACGTTGGGGGTCGGCACGCGGATCGCCACGCCGTCCAGCTTGCCCTTGAGTTCCGGCAGCACCAGGCCCACGGCCTTGGCCGCCCCGGTCGAGGTCGGGATCATCGACAGCGCGGCGGCGCGGGCGCGATACAGGTCCTTGTGCATGGTGTCCAGCGTCGGCTGGTCGCCGGTATAGCTGTGGATCGTGGTCATGAAGCCGCGGGCGATGCCGATGCTGTCATTGAGCACCTTGGCGACCGGCGACAGGCAGTTGGTGGTGCAGCTGGCGTTCGAGACGACGATGTCGTCCTTGGTCAGCGTGTCGTGGTTCACGCCGAAGACGATGGTCTTGTCGGCATTGTCGCCGGGGGCCGAGATCAGCACGCGCTTGGCGCCGGTCGAAAGATGCGGCTGCACCTTTTCCTTCGAGGCGAAGATGCCGGTGCATTCCATGATGACGTCGATGTCGCCCCAGGGCAGCTCGGCAGGGTTGCGGATCGCGGTGACCTTGATCGGGCCGCGGCCGACGTCGATCGAGTCGTCGGTCACCTTGACCTCGGCGGGAAAGCGGCCGTGGACCGAGTCGTAGCGCAGCAGATGCGCATTGGTTTCGACCGGGCCCAGGTCGTTGATCGCCACGACCTCGATATCATTGCGCCCCGATTCGATGATCGCGCGCAGCACGTTCCGACCGATCCGGCCAAAGCCGTTGATCGCCACCTTGACAGCCATGGGGTTCCTCCGCCGCTGATGATGTTTCGCGGTGCTGATAGCCCGCATTGCCGGGGGAATGCAAATGCCTCAAGGCGGCGGGGGTGGAAACTTGATCGAAAGTTGCCGGATCGCGACGCGGCGGGCGCCGTCGGGCCGCCGGCTGGAAGCGGACGGGAGAGGCGCGCCGTGTCGCCGGGAGGAGATGCGCCCGTCCCGCGCCGCCCGGCAGCGCCGGGCGAATCGCGCGGCGTGCGCTCTGGGAGCTGCCCCCTATCGCCAGAAGCTGAGATATTCGATCAGGCTGGCGAATTGCTTGCCCAGGAACAGCGGCAGGCCCCAATGCAGGATCAGCGCATCCGCCGCGAACAGGCCCAGGATCAACAGGCCCAGCACCAGCGCGATCTGGTTTGTCATGTCTCCGATCCCCACGATTGCCCGGCCCGGCCCCAGTTGCCGTTGCGCCCTCTGCTAGGACAGGGGCCGGGATCTGGCAAGCCCTGCGGCGGCACCCGGCACCAGCAAGGGCCAGGCCCTTGCCCGCTGTGCGGCCCGCCGTGTGCAACGTCGTTGCCCCGCTGGCGGTGCCGCCGGCGGCCGAGCCGCCCGTCGCCGCCGTGCCATTTGCGCCGGGCAGCCGCCGCTCTGCCATCCGCGTCATGCCAGCCGCCGCTCTGCCTCTGCCGCCGCGCCGGTTGCCGGGGATCAGCCGGGCGGGTCCTCGCCCGGTTCCTCTTCCTCGGGCTCCTGCGCGATCAGGAACAGGTCGCCCGCCGCCTCCATGCGGCGGATCGCCGCCACCACCTGATCCATGGCTTCCTCTGCATCGCGGGCCGAGACCTTGCCCAGCCCCTCCATCTCCTCGCGCATCGACTCGGCCAGCCGGCTCGAGATGCCGCCAAGGATGAAATCCACCGTCTCGCGGGCCTCGCCCCTGGCACCAGCCAGCGCCTTGAGCAGAACGGGATTGTCCACCTCGCGCGTGATGCGGGCGATGTCGCGCGGATCGACGCGGCGGGGGATATGCGCCCAGGTGAAGATGGTCTTGCGCACCTCTCCCGCGAAGGCGGCATCGTCGTCGTCCAGGCCCGCCAGCACGCTGTCCCGCATGCTGGAAGGCGAGAAGTTCAGGATCGCCCCGACCTTTTCGCCGGCCTTGCCCTCCAGCGGCGGCTGCGGCACCGCATCCGCGGCCTGGATCAGCGCCTTGCCGATGCGCTGCAACGCATCGGCCCCGATCCCGCCGGTCGGCGACATGGCATAGGCGATCTGCCGGGCCAGATCGGGGTCGAGCAGGCCGAACACCTCGGCCGCGCGCGGCACCGGCAGTTTCGAGAACATCACTGCCGCGATCTCCACCGCCTCGGTCCGGGCCAGTTCGGCCAGCAGGGCGGGCGTCGTCGCCGCGATGCGGTCCCAGGGGTCGCCGGCGCCGTTCAGCGCCGCCATGCGCCGCAGCCGGTCGCTGGTGTCGGGCGAGAGATGGCCGTCGAGCAGGTCCAGCGTGCCGTCGATATCGCCCGGAAAGGACAGGCCGACCGATTCCAGCCGGTCGCAGAACTCCGCCACGATGGCATTGCGGGTGTCGCGGTCGATGACGCCCATCAGCGCCATTTCCTGCGCAAGCCCGGTCTGCAATTCCGCCGGCAGCCGGGCGAGATCGATATCCTCGCCCTCGGCCAGCACCAGCCGCACGATCACCGCCGCCTTCTGCCGGGCGGTCAGCCCCGCCCCCCCGATTGCCGGAACGCCCATGGATTGCCCCCGATTCGTTCGTCCTTGGGGCAATCTGGCAGGAAAAGGCGAATGTCCGGTTAACGCGCCCCGGACTCGCCGAAGACGCGGGCGAAAATCGTGTCGACGTGCTTGGTGTGATAGCCGAGGTCGAACTTCTCCTCGATCTCGGCGGGCGAGAGTGCGGCCGTCACCTCGGCATCGCCCAGCAGCTCGGTCTTGAAATCGGCGCCTTGCTCCCAGACCTTCATGGCGTTGCGCTGCACCAGCCGATAGGCGTCCTCGCGGCTGACGCCGGCCTGGGTCAGCGCCAGAAGCACGCGCTGCGACATGACCAGGCCCTTGAACTTGTTCATGTTCTTCAACATGTTCTCGGGATAGACCACCAGCTTTTCGATCACCCCGGCCAGGCGGTTCAGCGCGAAGTCCAGGGTGATCGTCGCATCGGGGGCGATGCCGCGCTCGACCGAGGAATGGCTGATGTCGCGTTCGTGCCACAGCGCCACGTTCTCCATCGCCGGCACGACCGCCATGCGCACCAGGCGGGCCAGGCCGGTGAGGTTCTCGGTCAGGACCGGGTTCCTTTTATGCGGCATGGCCGAGCTGCCCTTCTGGCCGGGGCTGAAATATTCCTCGGCCTCAAGCACTTCGGTGCGCTGCATGTGGCGGATCTCGATGGCGATGTTCTCGATCGAGCTGGCGATCACGCCCAGCGTGGCGAAGAACATCGCATGGCGGTCGCGCGGGATGACCTGGGTCGAGATCGGCTCGGGGGAGAGGCCCATTTTCGCGCAGACATGTTCCTCGACCGCCGGGTCGATATTGGCGAAGGTGCCGACCGCGCCCGAGATGGCGCCGGTCGCCACTTCCTCGCGCGCGCGCTCCAGCCGCTCGCGGCCGCGGGCCATCTCGGCATAGAAGCGGGCGAAGGTCAGGCCCATGGTGGTCGGCTCGGCATGGATGCCGTGGCTGCGGCCGATGCGGACCGTATCCTTGTGCTCATAGGCGCGTTTCTTCAGTGCGGCGAGCACCTTGTCCATGTCGGCCAGCAGGATGTCGGCGGCGCGCACCAGCTGCACGTTCAGCGTGGTGTCCAGCACGTCCGAGCTGGTCATGCCCTGATGGACGAAGCGGGCCTCCTCGGCGCCGATATGCTCGGCCAGATGGGTCAGGAAGGCGATGACGTCATGCTTGGTCACGGCCTCGATCTCGTCGATGCGGGCGACGTCGAACTCGACGTCCTTGGCCTTCCAGACAGCCTCGGCATTCTCGCGCGGGATCACCCCCAGATCGGCCTGGGCGTCGCAGGCATGCGCCTCGATCTCGTACCAGATGCGGAACTTGGTCTCGGGCGACCAGATGGCGACCATTTCGGGGCGGGCATAGCGCGGGATCATCGGGAGCTCCTGTGTTTGCGGGGGTTCTATTCGGTTGGGGAGGAGGCCGCAACTGCGGGAGAGGCGAAATGGCCGGGCGCCGCAAGCGGGCCGGCGGCGGAAGACGCGCGGCCGGAGGTGAGGGCGCGCATGTCCCGCCAGCGGATGCGGTGGACCGGCTCTCGTGGCGGCACGCTGCCGGCCGGGGGGCAGCCCGTGGCCGCCGGGGTCCGGCGACCGGCTCGCGCAATCGCTGGCGCGGCCCGACAGGGATTCGGTGCGTTGCCGGGCGGGCGACCGGGGCAGGGGGCGTCAGCCGTCCGCCAGCCGCAATTCGACGCAGGCGCCTGCGGCGGTGGCGCGGGCATGGCGGGCGCCGTTCAGGGGCAGGGGGCCGATCCGCGCGCCGGTGATGATCACGTCGCCCGCCTTCAGGTCCCGCCCCTGGCGCCGCGCATGGCCGGAAAGCCAGCGCAGGAAATCCAGCGCATCGGCGAGGGGCGCGGCGGCCTCGGTTGTCGCGACCGGCTTGCCGTCCAGCTCCAGTTCGATCCCCAGCCGGTCCGACGGCGGTTCCGCCAGCCGCGAGCCCAGAACGACGCCGGCCGAGTTGAAGCTGTCGGCCATCCGCGCAAGGGGCGGCAGTTCGGCCTGCGGCGCAAGGCGTGGCGCCACCAGCTCGAAGGCCAGATGCACGGCGGCGATGGCGCGCAGGATGTCGTCCTCGGCCGCGTCGGGGCCGGGATCGGCGGCCAGCAGGATCGCCGTCTCGACCTCGATTCGCGCATCGGCGGGCACGGCCAGCCGCGCGCCGGACTGCACCAGGGTCGCGCCGGGCAGCACCGCGCATTCGCGGTCCGCGCCCCCCAGCAGCGCCATCTTCCACAGCCCGCCGGGATCGCCCAGCCCGGCCAGCACCGCCTCCTGCACCGCATAGGCGGCGGCGGTGTCGCCGGGCGGCGGGGTCAGGCTGTCGGCCGGGCGGGCGGACCTGCGCGCCGCCAGCAGCACCTGCGCGGCGGCCCCGGCGTCGAAGCCGGTCACGATGCCACCCGCAGGCCCGGAAGATCGCCGGGCATGGCGTGGCGCGGAATGATCGCGCCGGGATGCTGCACCACCACCGCCGCCAGCCGCGCGGCGGCAAGGATGGCCGGCTGCGGCGCCAGGCCGGCCAGCCGCGCCGCCAGATAGGCCGCATTGAAGCTGTCGCCCGCCCCGGTCGTGTCGCGCGCCGCGACGGCGGGCGGCAGGGCGTGGGCCTGAACCTCGGTTTCCCCCGCCGCGCGGCGCAGGACCGCCGCGCCGCCGGTGGTCAGGACGATCTCGGCTTCGGTCAGGCGCATCAGCAGGGCCATCGCTTCGGCCGGGGCGGCGGTGCCGAAACAGCCGGCCATGTCGTCCATCGAGGGCAGCACCAGCGTGGCGATCCCCGCCGCCCGGGCGATGACCCGGCCGGCGGTTTTGGCATCGGGCCACAGCGCGGGGCGGTAATTGGTGTCGAAGACGATCCGCGCCCCCGCCTTTCGCCGCCGGGCCAGCGCGCCCATCAGGCGCGCGCGACCGTCCTCATGCAGCACGGCCAGGGTGATCGCCGACAGAAACAGTGTCCCGGCCTGCTCCAGCGCCGCCAGCGGCGCCTGCGCCGCATCGCAGAACAGGCTGCGGAAAGGGGCATGTTCGCGCCAATAGAGGAAACTGCGTTCCCCCGCTGCGTCGGTCGAGATGAAGCTGAGCCCCGGCCGCCCGCCCGGCCGCAGCACCACCGGCGCCATGCCGACCTCCTCGGCCTCGGCCGCGGCGATCAGCCAGCGGCTCATGGCGTCGTCGCCCAGGCCGGTCAGATAGCCGACCGCGCCCGGACCCATCAGCCGGGCCAGATAGATGGCGGTGTTCAGCGTGTCGCCGCCCAGCCGCCGGTCGAAGGTCGAGGGGGCATCGGACCGGGCGGTGAATTCGACCAGCGGCTCTCCGATCGCAAGAACATGCATGATCACATCCCGTAAGGCGTCGGCAAAGGGCGGCCGGCGGTAAAGGCCGCGATGTTGTCCAGGACCAGCTGCGCCATCGCCCGCCGCGCCTGCGCCGTGGCCGAGCCGATATGCGGCGTCAGCACGCAGTTCGGCGCCTGAAGCAATGCCCGCGGCACCTCCGGCTCGCCCTCGACCACGTCCAGCCCGGCCGCGGCGATGCGACCCTGCGCCAGCGCCTCGGCCAGCGCGGCATTGTCCACCAGCGAGCCGCGCGCGACGTTGATCAGGATGCCCGAGGGCCCCAGCGCGGCCAGTTCCGCCGCCCCGACCAGGCCGCGCGTGTCTTCGCCCCCGGCCGCCGTCACGAACAGCAATTCGCAATCGCGGGCCAGCGCCAGCGCGTCGGGGCGGAAGCCGTCTGGGCTGTCGGGCTTTTCGCTGCGGCTGGTATAGAGCACCTGACTGCCCAGGGCGCGCAGCATCCCGGCCAGCCGGCGGCCGATCCGCCCATAGCCCAGGATTCCGGCGCGGCGCCCCAGGACCGGCAGCCCCAGTCCCAGCTTGCCCCCGGCGGCCCAGTCCCCCGCGCGGGTGAAGCGGTCGCCCTCGGTGATGCGGCGACCCGCGGCCAGCGCCAGCGCCAGCGCCATTTCCGCCACCGCATCCGACAGCACGTCCGGCGTGGTCGTCACCTGAATGCCGCGTGCGCGGGCCTGTTCAAGGTCCACGGCATCGACGCCGACGCCATTGACGGCGATCAGCCGCAGGGCGGGCAGGGCGGCCATCTGCGCCGAGGACAGGCCCAGCCCGCCGGTGGTCAGCACGATTTCCACGTCACCCGCATCGGCGATGTCGCGGACGATCCGGTAATCCGCGGCCAACCGGTCGGCCATGTCCTGCGGCTTGGGATCGGCCAGGACCAGGATGCGCGGCCGGCTCATGCGATCTGGCCCAGGAAGTTGCGCAGCCGTTCGTTCCGCGGGTTGCCGAAGAATTCCGCCGGGGCGTTCTCCTCGACGATGCGGCCCTTGTCCATGAAGATCACCCGGTCGGCCACGGCGCGGGCGAAATCCATCTCGTGCGTGACGCAGAGCATGGTCATCCCCTCACGCGCCAGATCGATCATCGTGTCCAGCACCTCCTTGACCATTTCCGGGTCCAGGGCCGAGGTGGGTTCGTCGAACAGCATGATCCGGGGCTTCATGCAGAGCGCGCGGGCGATGGCCACGCGCTGCTGCTGGCCGCCGGACAGCTGCGCGGGATATTTGTCGGCCTGTTCGGGGATCCTGACCCGCTCCAGATAGTGGCGCGCGGTCTTTTCGGCCTCGGGGCGGCTGACCTTGCGGGCCTTCATCGGCGCGAGGATGCAGTTCTCCAGCACCGTCATGTGCGGGAACAGGTTGAAGCTCTGGAAGACCATGCCGACATCCTTGCGGACCTTGGCGACGTTCTCGCCGCCGGCGGTCAGTTCGACCCCGTCCACGATGATGGTGCCGGATTCGATGGCCTCCAGCTGGTTGATGGTGCGGATCAGCGTCGATTTTCCCGATCCCGAAGGACCGCAGATGACGATCCGCTCGCCCGGTTCGACCGTCAGGTCGATATCGGCAAGGGCATGGAAGCCGCCGTAATACTTGTTCACGGCCCGCATGATGATCGCATGTTCCGTCATGGTCGGATTCCCCTGGGAAAGCGCCCGGCCGGCAGCGGCCGGGCAGCCCGCCGTCATTCGGCGTTCTTCACGAAATCGGGCAGCGGCTCGCCCAGCCATTTCTGATGGATCTGGTCCAGCGTGCCGTCGGACTTGGCCCCGGCCACGAAGGCGTTCACCTTGTCCAGCAGCGCATCCGATCCCGGCGCCACGGCGATGCCCTGCACCTGGCTGGACAGGTCGAACTTCTTGTCGAAGCGGTCGCCCACGGCGCCGCCGATCTGCGCCATCACCACGTTCGAGGCGCCGATCAGCCTGACCTGCCCCGACATCAGCGCCTGCACGGCGCTGGCATCGTCGTCGAAGCGGCGGATCTGCGCGTCGGCGGGCGCGACCTCGGTGACGGCGGTGTCCTGGGTCGAGGCCCGCGCGACGGCCACGGTCTGGCCCGACAGGGCCTCGGGCCCGGCGATCTCCAGCCCGGCATCGCCATAGACCGCGATGCTGATCCCGGCATAGGGGTCCGAGAAATCGACCCGCGCCGCGCGTTCCTCGGTGATCCCCAGCGAGGCCACCAGCACGTCGACCTGCCCCGACAGCAGATAGGGGATGCGGTTCGGCCCGGTCACCGGCACGATCTGCGGCTGGACACCCAGATGCTCGGCCAGCGCCTTGGCCACGTCGGCGTCATAGCCGTCGGGCTGGCCGGCGCTGTCCATCACGCCGAAAGGCGGAAAATCGACCAGCATCCCGATCTTGACCGTGCCCGCGCTTTCGATGGCGGCCAGGTCGGCGGCGGTTGCGGGTCCGGCAAGGCTTGCGGCCAGCGCGCCGGCGGCAAGGCTGGCGAAAAGACGGCGGTTCAGTTTCATGGCTCCCCCTCCTCAAGGGTGGTTTGGTGTCAGCGCATCAGCGCGCGACGCATCCGGGCTTCGAGATGCCGGGCCAGCAGCGACAGCGGCCAGCACAGCAGGAAATACAGCGCCGCGACGGTGCCGAAGACCAGGAACGGCTGGAACGTCGCGTTGTTGACGATCTGGCCGGCGCGGGTCAGCTCGGTGAAGCCGATGATCGAGGCAAGCGAGGTGCCCTTGATCAGTTGGACCAGGAAACCCACGGTCGGCGCGGTGGCGATGCGCATCGCCTGCGGCAGGATGACATGCCGCATCCGGTCGCGATAGCCAAGCGCCAGAGCGGTCGCGGCCTCGCTCTGCCCCGAGGGGACGGCCTCGATGGCGCCGCGCCAGATCTCGCCCAGATAGGCGCTGGCATGCAGCGTCAGCGCCACGGCGGCGGCCAGAAGCGGATCGATCGGCAGGCCCACCACTGCCAGCCCGAAATAGACCAGAAACAGCTGCATCAGCAGCGGCGTGCCCTGGAAGACCTGGATGAAGCCGGTGGCGATCCGGCGCAGGACCCGGTTCTGCGAGCTGCGCGACAGGGCGATGGCCAGCCCGCCGAGCGCCCCGCCGACGAAGGCGATGGCCGACAGGATCAGCGTCCAGCGGACGGCGGTGACGATGAACAGGATATCGGCCGAGGAAAATTCGCGGATCATGTCAGCGCCCCGCCGGATAGGTGAAAAACATGCGGCGAATGGCGGCGAACAGCGTCGAGAAGCCAAGCGCCAGCAGGAAATAGAGGACCGTCAGCACCAGGTAGATCTCGAAGCTGGCGAAGGTTCGCGCGTTCAGGTCGGCCCCCGCCGAGGCCAGGTCATTGGCCGAGATGACCGAGACGACGCTGGAGGTCAGCATCAGGTAGATGAACTGGCTGGTCAGCGAGGGATAGATGTTGCGCAGCGCCGGCTTGACCACGACGTAGCGGAAGATCTGCACCGGGTTCAGGCCAAGCGCACGCCCGGCCTCGATCTGGCCGCGCGGGATGGATTCGATCCCGGCGCGGATGATCTCGGTCCCGTAGGCGCCGACATTGACGACCAGCGCCACCAGCGCGGCGGTGTTGGGCGACATGCCCAGCCCCACGGCGGGCAGGCCGAAGAAGATAAAGAAGATCTGCACCAGGAACGGCGTGTTGCGGATCACCTCGACATAAGCGTCGACCAGCCAGCGCAGCGGCCGGATGCCCGAGGTCTTGGCGACCGCGCCCAGGACCGAAACGATCAGGCCGAACAGCATCGCCAGCAGCGACAGGCGCACGGTCAGCCATGCGCCGTAAAGCAGCAGATCCAGATTTTGCAAAACCGGCTGGAAGTTGAACTGATACATCCGGCCCTCCCCTGCCGAAGCGAGATTCACTCGAAACCTCGATTTAGATCGATCTAAAACACAGAAAGGGTAAAGTCAACACCATTCGCCGGCGCTGCTTTCCCGGATGCGCAGCGCGGGCCGGACGATGGCGCGGCTGATCGGCGCGTCGGGATCGGCCAGCCTGCGCGCCAGCAGCCTTGCGGCATTGGCGCCGATAGCCGCGGGCTGCATCGCCACGCTGGTCATCGGCGGATAGGTCAGCTCTGCCAGCGGCAGGTCGTCCAGCCCGACCACGGCGCGATCCCGGCCCGGCTGGCAGCCGGCCTGCCGCAGGCCCGCCATCAGCCCGGCGGCCAGCACGTCGTTGAAGCACAGGATCGCGGTCGGCGCGGTGGGCAGGGCCAGGATCTGCCGGGCCGAGCGCATCGCGCCTTCCCAGCTCAGTTCCGCCTCGACGATCCCGCCATCCTCGGCGCCGGTTTCCGCAAGGGCGCGGGCAAAGCCCTTCAGCCGCTCCTCGCGGGCCGAGGTGCGGGCGCTGACCGACAGGAAGGCGATGCGGCGGTGGCCGCGCTCGACCAGGTGGCGCACCGCCAGCCCGACGCCCGCGACATAATCCGCCCCGGCATAATCGGTGGCGTCCGTTCCGACCTCGCGCAGGGACTGGACCAGGGGCAGCCCCCAGCCGCGGATGCGGCCGGGCAGATCGGCCGCGGTGCCTTGCGCGGGGCACAGGATCACCCCGTCGACCCCGTGGCCGCGGAACCGTTGCAGGATCTGGTCCTGCCGCGCCGTGTCGTCCCGGCTGTTGGCCAGCAACACCACGCGGTCGTCCAGACCCATCACCTCTTCGACGCCGGAGAGGAATTCGGTGAAGAAGGCGTTGACCAGATTGGGCACGATCACCCCGATCGTGCGGCTGCTGTTGTTGCGCAGGCGGGCCGCGCCGATGTCGCGCACATAGTCCAGATCGGCCATGATCTGTTCGACCTTCCGGCGCGTATGCTCGGCCACCAGCGGAGAATTCCGCACCACCAGCGAAACCGTTGCCCGCGAGACCCCGGCAATCTTCGCGATCTCGGCCAGCGTCACCTTCTTATGGGCCATCGGGCTGTCTCCTGTGGCGGCCGCAACGGCCTCTTGCGCGATGATCTTCCAGATCCGGGGCCGCAGGACAACAGCAAGCCGCGATCCCGCGGCCGGGCGGGCCCCGCCATCCGGGGCGAATCGCTGCTGCCTGGGAGGCGTGATGCTTGGCGGGCCTTGTCGCGCCGCCCGCGGCCGGTTCTTCCCGGGGATGCGTCGCCGGGATCGGGATGGCGCGGCAGGCGCCGCCGCGCGCCCGTGAGTTATCCGGTTGGGCTGCCCCGAGGACCGGGTTCCGACAGGCGGGTCAACTCGGCCCGCAGCTGATCCGGGTCGGACAGCGCCGTCTCGATTTCCGCATGGAGATGCCGCCAGATCGGCACCGCTCCGCGCAGGACCGCGCGCCCGGCCGGTGTCAGGCGCAGCCGCCGCGCCCGCCGGTCGGCCGGGTCGGGGGCCGTCTCGACCAGTCCGCGACGTTCCAGCGGCTTGAGATTGGCGGTCAGGGTGGTCCTGTCCATCGCCAGCAGCGCCGCCACGCTGCCCAGGGTCGGCGGCTCCGGCCGGTTGAGCGACATCAGCAGCGAGAACTGCCCGCTTGAAATGCCGGCCGGTTTCAAGGCGATGTCGAAACGGCGCGCAAGCGCGCGCGCCGCCCTTTGCGCATGCAGGCACAGGCAGGTATCGCGCACCGTCAGGGTGGTCTGAAAGCTGGGCTCGTCGGCCGCGTGCATCTGCAAGGTTGACTTTCCCCGATTCATTACGTTGATATCAACATTGCTGCATGCGCGTCAATCGGCGTGCCGCCGGCATCCGGGATCGGAGGAGACAAGCGCCATGACCACGATGCAGCCCTTCCTGATGTTCCAAGGAGGCCGTGCCGAAGAGGCGATGACCTTCTATGTCTCGCTGTTCGACGATGGCGAGGTGCTGGAGATCGCGCGCTGGCAGAAGGGCGATGCGGGGGCAGAGGGCGGCATCAAGCTGGCCCGCTTCCGGGCCGCCGGGCAGAGCGTGTTGGCGAGCGACAGCCCGGTGCAGCACGCCTTCGACTTCACCCCCTCCTGGTCCTTCTTTGTCGAATGCGCGTCGGACGAGGAACAGGAGCGGCTTTTCGCCGCCCTTTCGGAGGGCGGCGCGGTGCTGATGCCGCCGGACGATTACGGCTTCAGCAGGCGCTTCGCCTGGACCGCAGACCGTTTCGGCGTGTCCTGGCAGCTCAATCTCGCATGACGCGCCGAAACCCCGGCCGGACAAGGAGATGACGATGAAGATCGTGACCAGCCTCAGCTTCCAGGGCCAGTGCCGTGAAGCCTTCGAATTCTATGCCGAGGTGCTGGGCGGAAAGATCACCGCCGCCATGCCCTATGGCGACGCGCCGCCCGGCATGCCGATCACCGACGAGAAATACAAGACCTGGCTGATGCATTGCTGGCTTGAAGTCGGCGACCAGGCGCTGATGGGCGCCGATATGGACGTGGCCTGGGCGCCCGGCATCGACAAGCCCAAGAACGGATTCGACGTGACCCTGCACACCGAGGACCGCGAGGAGGGCCGGCGCTGGTTCGACCGCCTGTCCGAGGGCGGCAAGGCGGTGATGCCGTTCGGCGAAACCTTCTGGTCGCCCGGCTTCGGCTCGCTCATCGACCGGTTCGGCGTGCCCTGGATGATCAACACCATCCCTTCGGCCGATTGGCAGCCGGCAGAGGGCTGACCGGCCGGACGGCGGCGCGGCCGAGCGATCGTTCCGTGGATCGGCCGCGGCCGATCATCCGGCTTGCTGCGAGGATGCCAGGTTCAGGCTCTGAGCCCGCGGGCGACGAACGCGCCGGGTTCCCTGCCAGGATGGGGCTGTTCACTTGACGCCAAGGCTGGGATTTCGGGGGTCGCCGCGGCGCATCGGCGCGGGCAAATCGCGATGCTTTCCTCCGCCTGCGCGTGTCGTGGCCATTCCTCGTGCAACAGACATGCCTTGAAGGCATTCCTTGCTCGGGCACGCATTGCCGTCCCGGCAGGAGTCCCTTCCGCGAGCAGGCATTCGGGCCTTTGCGATCCCGGTTCGTGGTTCGGGCATGGCGCAGCGCGGGTTCCGGATCGGCCGGATTCTCGCCTGTGTCCTCCCTTGGGGGCACGCGGGCCTGCGATATCGCCCGCGGCGTCCCGGCATCCCGGCGGAAGACGCCGCCGGCCGCTGCGCCGAAACGGGATGCCGGCGCGCCGGCCCGCCCAGCTTTCGGACAGGATGGGGCGCCATGGCCCGCGTTCCCGTTCCCCCGGCGGCGGGCTCTGCCCGGTGCGGCCCTATTTGTAGAAGCCTTCGCGCAGGTTGATGCCGTGTTCGAGCCAAGCCTTCATGGCGCAAATCATCCCGGTCCAGCCCTCGCAATTGCCCAGGCAGCCCTTCAACCCGGCCTCGCTTTCGGGCCAGCCATATTCGCTGATCCGCACCAGCGTGCGCCCGTCCTCCAGCGCCTGGAAGGTCATGGTCACGGTGGTCCAGAGGCGCGGCTCGCCCTCGGCCTCCCACTGCAGGACGATCCGCTCGTTGGTCACGACCTCCTGCACCAGAACCGGAAATGCGCCGGGGAAATCGTGGAAGTCCCAAGTCACCTCGGCGCCGGTGGCCAGCCGGCCCCTGGCCCCGCCCGTGGTGAAGAATTTCGACAGGCTGTCGGGATTCACGACGGTCTCGAACACCTCCTCGACCGGTTTGGCGATGCGTCCGCCGACGGTGAATTTCAGCTCCATGTTGCGATCCTCCTTGTCCTGCCGGCAATTATGTTATAGATTTATAACATGTCAACCGACGATCAGGACGACGCGCTGTTCAAGGCGCTGGGGCACCGGGCGCGCCGGCAATTGCTGGACCTGCTGAAGGCGGGGCCCAAGACCACCGGCGGGCTGTGCGAGGCGCTGCCGCATCTGGACCGCTGCACGGTGATGCAGCACCTGCGGGTGCTGGAGGCGGCCGGTCTGGTCGTGGTCGAGCGGCGCGGCCGCGAAAGGTGGAACCATCTCGACGCGCTGCCCATCCACGCCTTGCAGCAACGCTGGATCGGCCCCTATGCCGCCCATGCGGTCGATATGCTGGCGGCGCTGAAACAGGCGGCGGAAGGCCCGCAGCCCGGCAGCCGCGGCGAGGAGGCCGCGGGAAATGGCCCGGGGCGAGCGGATGCGCGGTGACCCGAGCCGCGCCGTTCCGTGTTCGCGATGACGGGATCGCCGCAAGGGCGGGCATGATCGATGCGGCGCCGGCCGGCCTAGCGGGAAAAGCCGCTGACCTGCGGCAGCCAGGTCGAAAGCGCCGGCACGAAGGTCAGGATCAGCAACGAGGCCAGCGCCGCGAGGAAGAAGGGCGGCAACTCGCGGATCAGCGCCGAGGGCTTCTGCTTGGTCGCCGAGGCCACGACGAAGATCAGCCCGCCGACCGGCGGCGTCATCAGCCCGAAGGTCAGGTTCACAATCACGATGATGGCGAAATGATCCGCGGCGATGCCCAGGTTGTGGGCGATGGGCGCCAGGATCGGCACCAGGATCATCACCCCCGGCAGCGGGTCCATGAACATGCCGAAACCCAGCAAGAGCAGGTTCACCATCAGCAGGAAGGCGATGGGCGACAGGTCCATGGCGATCACCGCGTCGGCCATGGCCTGCGGCACGCCCTCGATGATCAGCACCCAGGCGAAGGCGCGGGCGGCGGCCAGGATCATCAGCACCGCCACAGACATGATGGCCGAGCGCAGGAACGCCCCCCACAGGTCCGCCAGCGTGAAGCCGCGATAGACGAAGGCGCTGGTCAGGATGGCGTAGAACACCGCCACGACCGAGGCCTCGGTCGGGGTGAACATGCCGCCGCGGATGCCGCCGACGATCAGCACGATCAGCAGCAGGGCGGGCAGGGCGGCGAAGCTGTTGCGGACCATCTGCCCGGCCGGCGGCCGCGGCTCGAGGCTGCGATAGTTGCGCTTGCGGCTGATCCACCAGTTCACCGCCGCCAGCAGCGCCGCGATCAGGATGCCGGGCAGGATGCCGGCCATGAACAGCGAGCCGACCGAGGTGTTGCGGTCCTGCAGCGCATAGATGATCATGGTGATCGAGGGCGGGATGATCGGGTCGATCACCGCCACGGAAATCGTCAGCGCCCCGGCATAGGCCTTGGAATAGCCGCTGCGCTCCATCATCCGCGCCATCATCGCCCCCGGCCCCGCCGCCGAGGCGAGCGCCGAGCCCGAGATGCCGGCGAACAGCGTGCCGGTCAGCACGTTGGCATAGCCCAGGCCGCCGCGCAGATGCCCCACGAATTGCGAGGCAAAGCGCAGGAGCATGCGCGAGATCGCCCCGGTGGACATGATCTCGGCCGCCAGGATGAAGAAGGGCACGGCCAGCAGCGGGAAGCTGTCGAGGCCGGTGAACATCTCCTTCACCACCACGACCAGCGGATAGCGGCCCGACAGGCCCACCGCCGCGAAGGCGGCCATGGCCAGCGCGAAGGCGATGGGCACCCCCATGACCATCAGGATCAGGAAGGCGGCGACCAGGATCTCAACCAAGGGGGGCCTCGTCGGAATGCTGCAGCCCCGCCCGCAGGTATTGCGGCGCGATCAGCGCAAGATGGGCGATCATCAGCGCGAAGCCGGCGGGCATCGCGGCATAGATCCATTTCATCGGCACCCGCAGGGCCGCCGATTTCTGGATCGCCATGCGGTTCATGTAGTCGATGCCGACCCAGACCATGAAGCCGAAAAAGGCGAACAGCACTAGCAGGATCGCCGCGCGCAGGACAAGCTGGCCCCGCGTGGGCAGCGCGTCCTGCGCATTGGTGATGGCGGCATGGGCGCCATGGCGCAGCGCCAGGCCGCTGCCCAGGAAGGTCAGCCAGATCATCGAGTAACGCGCCACCTCGTCGGCCCAGGTCAGCGAATTGCCGGTCAGATACCGGCCCGCGACGTTCCAGCCGACGATCACGGACATCGCCGCCAGCCCCAGAACGAGGATGGCGCCGTTCAGCGTGACGAAGGCGCGTTCGATCCGGCGCATGGGCTTACTCGACCGCCTGGATGCGGTCCATCAGCTCCTTGCCGAACTGGGCCTCATAACGCTGGTAGGGGCCGGCCAGCGCCTCGCGGAAGGCGGCCTTCTGCTCGGGCGAAAGCTCGTTCACCTGCATCCCCGCCTCCTGCATCGCGGCGACGCCCGAGGCGTCGACCTCGTCGACATAGGCGCGCATCGCCGCCACCGCGTCCTTGGCCGCCTTGTCGAAGGCCGCCTTCTGCGCGTCGTCCAGCCCGTTCCACAGCGCGGGCGAGACCAGGATGATGGTCGAGGAATAGACGTGGCCGTCCAGCGTCAGGTATTTCTGCACCTCGTTCAGCTTGGCCGAGACGATCACCGAAAGCGGGTTCTCCTGCCCGTCGATGGCGCCCTGTTCCAGCGCGCCGATCACCTCGGGCCAGGCCATCGGGGTGGGGGCGGCGCCGAGGGCGCGGAACGCCTCGATATGCACCGGGTTCTCCATGGTGCGGATCTTCAGCCCGTTCAGGTCGGCCGGTGCCTCGACCGCGCCGCGATTGCTGGTGATGTGGCGGAAGCCCTGCTCGCCCCAGGCCAGCGCGTGCAGGCCGGCATCGTCGAACCTGGCCAGCATTTCCTGGCCGATCTCGCCGTCCAGCACCTTGCGGGCATGGTCCTTGTCGCGCAGCAGGAAGGGCACGCCCAAGACGCCGACCTCGGGCACGAAATTGGTCAGCGTGCCGTCCGAGGCGATGGTCATCTCGACGGTGCCGAGCTGCAGCCCCTCCAGCACCTCGCGCTCGCCGCCCAGGCCCGAGGAGGGGAAGTGGCGGAAGCTGAACTGGTCGCCCAGGCTTTCCTTCAGCGAGGCCTCGAAAGCTTTGGCGCCGGCGCCGTAATGGCTGTCCTCGGCCAGCGCGTAGCCGATCTTGATTTCCTGCGCCACCGAGGGCGCGGCAAGGGCAGCGCAGAACAGCGCGGCGGCAAAGACATGTTTCATGGTGGAACCCTTCCCCGGTTTTCGACGGCGATTTAGCGCCACATGACGGGAATGTGCAATCCCGCCACCGGATTCGCCGCCGGGGAAAGAGCAAAGGAGCCTGGCCGGCCAGCGGTGCCGCGGGCCCGGCTATCCCAGCGCGACGCCCAGCCGCCCGAAGGCCTCGCGCAGCCGGTGGCGGCCCTTCAGTGCTGCGACATCGCGCAGCCGGCCGATCAGCAGCTCGCTCCAGCTTTGCCGGGGCAGGCCCTGCTCGGCGCGGAAGGCTTCGGTGGCAAGGTCGTGGCGGGCGACGGCCTCGGGCTGCGCCGCCGCCGAATAGGCATCGCGGTGCAGGACCGCCGGTTGCGGCAGGCGCGGCTTGACCGCGGTCGGGACCGCGGGATCGGGGCGGCCGACGACGAGGCCGAACACCGCCACCGCGCGGTGCGGCAGGCCCAGCAGATGCGCCACCGCTTCGGGATCGTTGCGCAGCGCACCGATATAGACCGTGCCCAGCCCCAGCGATTCCGCCGCCACCAGCGCATTCTGCGCCGCCAGCGCCGCGTCGATGGCGGCCAGCAGGAAGGTCTCGGTATAGTCGAGCCCCTGCAGCGTCACGCCTGCCCGGTCCGCGACCGCCTCGGCGCGGGACAGGTCGGCGATCCAGACCAGAATCAGCGGCGCCTGACGGATATGGTCCTGCCCGCCGGCGATCTCGGCCAGCCTGTCGCGCTTGGCGGGATCGGTGACGGCCACCACGCTCCAGGCCTGGATGTTGGACGAGGTCGGCGCCGAGGAGGCCGCCGCGACCAGCGTTTCGAGCGTGCCGGGCGCCAGCGCATCCGGCAGGTAGGACCGGACCGACCGATGCGCCAGAAGCGTGGCGAGAACCGGATTCCAGCCCGCGAGCGCGGCCGGCTCGCGATAGCGTTTCAGCACCGCCTCGGCGGCTTCGGCGGGATGCGGGGCGTTGAGGGAAATATTCATGCGCGTCTCCTGTCAGGGGGCGGGGCTGCCGTGCAGCTGGAAGACCGCGTCGATGCGGGACTCGATTTCCGGGGTGATGACGACCTCGACCGAGCCGAGATCGGCCTCCAGCTGCTCGGCCCTGGTGGCGCCGATGATGTTGGCGGTGACGAAGGGCCGGCTGGTGACATAGGCGATGGCCAGCTGCGCCGGGTCGAGCCCGAAGTCGCGGGCGATCTGCAGATAGGCGTCCACCGCCTCGGCCACGCCGGGCTTGGTGTAGCGGTCGCCGCGGTCGAACAGCGTCAGCCGCGCGCCTTCGGGCCGGGCGCCGTTGCGGTATTTGCCGGTCAGGAAGCCCTGCGCCAGCGGCGAATAGGCCAGCAGCCCCACCTGCTCGCGCTCGTGGAACTCGGCCAGCCCCTGCTCATAGGTGCGGTTGACGAGGTTGTAGGCGTTCTGCACCGAGACGACGCGCGGCAGGTCCCGGGTCTCGGCCAGATGCAGAAAGCGCGACAGGCCCCAGGCGGTCTCGTTGGACAGGCCGATATGGCGGACCTTGCCGGATTTCACCAGCCCGTCCAGCGCCTCCAGCGTTTCCTCGATCGGCACTTCCGAACCGTCATGCCCGCGCGAGGGTGCGTGCCGGCCGCTGCCGAACAGCGGCACCGGGCGGTTCGGCCAGTGGATCTGGTAGAGGTCCAGGTATTCCGTCTGCAACCGGCGCAGCGAACCCTCGACGGCCTCCTCGATGTTCCGGGCGTCCAGCCGCGGCGGCCGGCCGTCGGCGCGCAGATAGGTGCGGTCGCTGGGCCCCGAGACCTTCGAGGCCAGCACGATCCGGTCCCGGCCGCCCCGCGCCTTCAGCCAGGAGCCGATGATCCGCTCGGTCGCGCCCTGGGTTTCGGCCCGCGGCGGGATCGAGTAGTTTTCCGCCGTGTCGATCAGATTGACGCCGAAATCCACGGCGCGGTCGAGCTGGGCGTGGCCTTCGGCCTCGGTGTTCTGCTCGCCCCAGGTCATGGTTCCCAGCGCGACGGCGGAAACCTTGATGCCGCTGCGGCCAAGGGGGCGGTAGTCGAGTGTCATGCAATTTCTCCTGCAATCATGGTCATGGGGCGGCGCGAACGGGGATCGCCTGCCCGGATATTTCATGGCCGGAACTGGCCGCCAGCCGCATCAGCGGCAGGATCGCGCAGGCCGAGACCAGCGCCAGGGCGAAGAACGCCGTGTGAAAGGCGTCGAGCGTCAGCCCATCGGAACGGCCGCCGATTTCCAGCAGCCCCCCGGCCAGCGCCACGCCAAGCGCGGTCGCGATCGGGCGCAGCACCGTGGTCAGGGCCAGCGCGGCGCCGACGGTCTCGGGGGCAAGCTCGGATATCGCCAGCACCTGCTGGCCGGTGAAGAACAGCGAGCGCAGCACGCCGCCGCCGATCAGCAGCGCCGCGATCAGCAGATGCGGGGTCTGCGGCGTCAGCAGGCCCTTGGCGGCAAGGCCCAGGGCCGAAAGCGAGGCGGCGAGGATCAGCGGATTGCGAAAGCCGTGGCTGGCAAAGACCTGGGTCGAGACCAGCTTGGCCGAGATCGCGCCGATGCCGCCGGCGAAGGTGATCAGCCCCGCCTCGAAGGCGGTCAGCCCGAAGCCCAGCTGCAGCATCAGCGGCAGCAGGAAGGGCACCGCCCCCGCGCCGATCAGGAAGACCATGGTGGCGGTGATCGCGCTGCGAAACACCGGGTCGCGGCAGATGCCGGGATCCAGCAGCGGCGCCGGATGGGCGCGGGCGTGGCGCAGATAGGCCCAACCCCCCGCCAGCCCGGCCAGCGTCAGCGCCAGCGAGGCCCAGAGCGGCAGGATCGGCAGGCTGACCAGCGACAGCCCCGCCATCAGCCCCGAGAAGGCGACTGCCAGCAGCAGAAAGCCGCGCAGGTCCAGCCGGTGGGCGGGCGCTCTCGGCACGTCCCGGATCAGGGCGCCGACCGCAAGGATGCCGGCCAGCCCGACGGGCAGGTTCACCAGGAAGATCCAGTGCCAGCCGAGAAAGGTCGTCAGCGCGCCGCCGACCAGCGGTCCCATCAGCGGCGCCACCACCGCCGGGATGGTCATGGTCGCCGTGGCCCGCATCAGCCCGGCGCGGGGCGTGACGCGATACAGCATCAGCCGCGCCAGCGGCGTCATCATCGCCCCGCCCATGCCGCCCAGGAACCGCGCCAGCACGAACCCCTCCAGCGAGGTGGCGAAGGCGCAGCCCAGCGAGCCCAGCATGAAGACCAGGAGCGCCATGCGGAACACGCGGGTCGGGCCCAGCCGGTCGCCCAGCCAGGCGCTGACCGGAATGAAGATCGCCAGCGCCAGGAAATAGGCGGTGAAGGCCAGCTTCAGCGCCACGGGGGTCGTGCCGATATCGGCGGCGATGGCCGGCAGCGAGGTGGCGATGACGGTGGAATCCATGTTCTCCATGAACAGCGCCACCGACAGGACCAGCGGCACCAGCCATGGGGCGCGCGGGGCGCCCTGCCTGTCCTGCCTCATTCCGCCGCCGAGATCCCGCGTTGCACCGCGAAACGGTTTTCCGGCCGGGGCAGGCCGAAATGGTCGCGCAGGGTCCGGCCGGCGTAATCCTGGCGGAACAGGCCGCGCTTGCGCAGGATCGGCAGGACATGCTCGACAAAGCTGTCGAAGCCGCCATGCAGCCAGGGCGGCATCACGTTGAACCCGTCGGCGGCGCCGTTCTCGAACCAGGTCTGGATGTCGTCGGCGATCTTTTCCGGCGTGCCGACCGAGACCCAATGCCCGCGCGCCCCGGCGATGCGGTGCATGAGCTGCCGGATCGTCGGCTTTTCGCGGTCCACGATGTCCAGGACCAGCTTGAAGCGGCTGGCCTCGGCCCGGTCGGGATCGGGTGCGACCAGATGGCGCGGGAAGGGCCCGTCAAGATCGTGGCCCGTCAGGTCCAGCCCGGTCATCCGCTTCAACACGTCCAGCGAATAGGCGGGCTGGGTCAGGGCGTTGAACTCGTCATGCAGGGCCTGCGCCTCGGCCGTGGTCGAGCCGATATAGGGGCTGATGCCCGGCAGCACCTTGATGTGATCGGGATCGCGGCCGACGCCCCGCGCCCGGGCCTTGATGTCGGCATAGAATTCCTGCGCGCTGGCAAGCGTCTGGTGCGCGGTGAAGATCGCCTCGGCATGCAGCGCGGCGAAATGCCGGCCGTCCTCGGACGAGCCCGCCTGCACATAGACCGGCCGGCCCTGCGGGCTGCGCGGGATGTTCAGCGGGCCGCGCACGCGGAAATGCGGGCCGGCATGGTCGATCCGGTGGATGCGGGCGTCATCGGCGAAGACGCCGCTTTCGGGATCGATGACCAGGGCCTCGTCCTCCCAGCTGTCCCAGAGCTTGGTGACCACCTCGAGGAATTCATGCGCGCGGCCGTAGCGGTCGGCATGGACCGGATGCTCGTCCAGCCCGAAGTTCTGCGCCGCCTGCGCCGCGCCGGTGGTGACGATGTTCCAGCCGACCCGCCCCTGCGAGATGTGATCGACCGAGGCGAACAGCCGGGCGAGGTTGTAGGGCTCGGTATAGGTGGTCGAGGCGGTGGCGATCAGCCCGATGCGGCTGGTCGCGGCGGCCAGCGCGGTGATCGTGGTCAGCGGCTCCAGCCGGAAGCGGCTGGCATAGCGGATATTGTCCGCCAGCGCCGGGCCGTCGGCGAAGAACAGCGCGTCGAATTTCGCCGCCTCGGCCTTGCGGGCCAGTTCCTGGTAATAGCCGATATCCAGTGCGCGCTGCGGGTCCGAGCCCCTGTAGCGCCAGCCGGCCTCGTGATGGCCGCCGGGATAGATGAAAAGGTTCAGGTGAAGCTGTCGCTTGGACATGTCGGTTTCCTTTGAAATCAGTGGGCCGAAACGCCCAGCTTGCCAAGCAGGTGGCGGCGAAGCTGGCCGAAGCGGGGATTGTCGGGCGCGCGCGGGGCGGACAGCTCGATCTGCAGGTCCTCGACGAAGGCGCCTTCTTCCAGCACCAGCACGCGGTCGGCCAGGGTGATCGCCTCGTCCACGTCATGCGTGACCAGCAGGACGGCGGGGCGGTGGCGGGCGCATAGCTCCTTCAGCAGGACATGCATGCGGATGCGGGTCAGCGCGTCCAGCGCGCCGAAGGGCTCGTCGGCCAGCAGCAGCTCGGGCTCGCGCACCAGCGAGCGGGCCAGCGCCACGCGCTGCTGTTCGCCGCCCGACAGCTCGACCGGCCAGGAATGCTCGCGCCCGGCCAGCCCGACCTCTTGCAGCATGCGCCGGCCGGCATCCTCGGCGTCGCGCAGGCCCAGCGTCACGTTCTGCAGCACCGTGCGCCAGGGCAGCAGCCGGGCGTCCTGGAACACCACGGCCTTGTTCTCCGGCACGTCCAGCCTGCCCGAGCCGGTGACGTCGTGGTCAAGCTCGGCCAGCGCCTTGAGGAAGGTGCTTTTCCCCGAGCCCGAGCGGCCCAGCAGGGCGACGAACTCGCCGCGCGCGATATGCAGGTTCAGCCCGGCCAGGATGGTGCGGCCGTTGAAGCCGCGATGCAGGTCCTGGGTCTGCACCGTGAAGCGGTTCACTGCGACAGCGTGCGGCGCCATGACAGGGCCCTCCTTTCGGCGAAGCGGACGGCGGCGTCCGAGGCGAGGCCGAGCACGGCATAGACCACGATGCCGGCGATGATGATCTCGGTCTGGCCATAGGTGCGGGCGAGGTTGATCATGTAGCCCAGCCCGCTGGTGGCGTTGACCTGCTCGACCACCACGAGCGAGACCCAGCACAGCGTCACCGCGAAGCGCAGGCCCAGCAGGAAGCCCGGCAGCGCGCCCGGCAGCACCACCTGCCGGATGAAGGTCCAGCGCGACAGGTTCAGCGTCTCGGACAGCTCGACATAACGGTTGTCGATGCTGCGCAGGGCGTTGTGGGTGTGGATGTAGATCGGCACGATCACCGCCAGCACGATGGTGATGATCTTCATCTGCTCGCCGATGCCGAACCACAGCATCAGAAGCGGGATCAGCGCCAGGGTCGGCACCGCGCGCTTGATCTGGATCGGGCCGTCGATCAGCGCCTCGCCCAGCCGCGACAGGCCGGCGATGACGGCCAGCACCGTGCCGATGGCGACCCCGATCACCAGCCCGGTGCCCGCGCGCCAGGCCGAGATGCCGAAATGCTCCTGCAACCGGCCGTCCGCGATCAGTTGCCGGAAGGCGTCCAGCACCGTCCAGGGTGCCGAGAGGATGCGCGGGTCGATCAGCCCCAGCGCCGAGCCCAGCGTCCACAGCGCCACGAGCGCGATGCTGCCCAGCTGCATGCCGAAGGGGATGGCCGGGCCGGGTCCCAACCTGACCCGCGCGCTGCTGCGGCTGCGGGGCTGCAAGGCCGCCGCCGCGGCGGTCGGTTTGAAATCGTCGGTCGCGATCAGGGTCATTGGGTCAGTTCCTCTTTCTTGACCGCGCTCGAGCCCTTGGACAGGGCCTCGGCGGCGATTTTCTCGAAGCGGCGGTCGAAGATCTCCTCGGCGCTGAAGGGCGTATTGCCCGTCGCCTCGGCCAGCAGGGCGATGGTATGGCTGTGGCGCTGGATCACTTCGTCCCAGCTTGCGGGGATGACCTGGCGGCCGGTCTGCTCGATCGCGGCCTTGCCGTCCTCATAGGACAGGTTCTGGTCCTTGACGTAATAGCCCTGGATGAATTCCTCGGGGTGGTCGTTGATCCATTCCGTCGCGCGGGCCCAGAGCCGGACATATTCCGCGGCGGCCGCCGCCTTGGCCGGATCGTCCAGAACCCATTGCGGCGCCCAGAGATGGCTGGGATCGTCGCGCAAGCCGTGATCGACCAGCCGCGCCCCGTCCGGGCCGTATTGCCGGATGTAGCGGGCGATATAGACGCTGCCCAGCGGCGCGACGTCCACCTGACCCGAGCCGAGCGCGACCGGATAGACGTCGCCGGTGCTGGGAATTTCCACCAGCGTCACCTCGTCCCGGCCCAGCCCCGCCGCCTCGAGCGTGCGCAGCACCAGCGCGCCCTGCGCCTGTCCGGGGCTGTAGGCGATGCGCCTGCCCTTGAAGTCCTGGATGCTGCCGATCTGGTCGCCGAGCGCCGGGGTGACGCCGAAGCGATAGATCGGGTGGGCGATGGGGTCCTGCCTTTCGCGATAGGCGATGTTGCGCACCGGCAGGTCGTTCCATGTCGCATGGATCGAGGGGATCTCGGCCACGCTGGCCAGGTCCAGCGCCTTGGCGCGGAAGGCCTCGCTGGTCTGCGGGCCGCCGCTGATATTGGCCCATTCGACCTTGAAGCCGAGCTCGTCGATCAGCCCGGAAATCTCCAGCGCCTTCTGGGTGACGGGGTCGCCGACGCGCAGCACCGTGCCCTCGGGCACCTCGTCGGGGATCGGTTCCTGGGCAAGAACGGGCGGGGTGGCGAGCGCAAGGCCGACAGCCAATGCCAGCAAGGGGCGGTAAGGAATGTTGGTCATGTTCATCCTGTCCAAAGAAGCGTCCTGGACCCCAGAAGCTAACCATAAATTCATTAAAGTCGATAGATATACTGTATTTAAATCGGCAGGTTTCGGGGGAGGATCTTCCGCCCGTTCCGGCCTCGGGAGGATGCCACGGCTGCGGCCGGAAATTCCGACGTCAAAGACAGGACGCGTGCCGGCCGGCCTTCCGGACCCCCGAGGAGTGTCGTGCGGGGTTTGCCGCTTGCCGGCGACATCGCCGCGGCGTCGGTTGCGGAGCTTTTCGGCAGTGAAGCCATCCGGATCGAAGGCGGCCCTGCTTTCAGCCGGGAAAGGCTGCCACCTCGCCTGCGGGCCGCTTCAGGCTGCCGGCATGGCAGCGCGGCGACAGGAACGCAGGGATAACGGCCAGCCGCGCTTTGCTGCCCGGATCGGACCTGGCCGCGTTTGCCGGGACGTCGCGGCGGGGATCGGGCCTGTTCCGGCGCGCGGGCGGGCGACCGCCCCCGCCCCCGCGGGAAACCGATATCGTCCTGCCTTGCAGAACTGGGATGACCGGGCCCCGCCGGACGCGAAACCTGCCGCGCATGACGATCCGGGGGCGCCGAAACAATACCGGGTCTTTGCCGCTTTTGCCCCCGAGCCCGGCACGACCGCCCGGCTGCGGGCGTCGCCAAGAAAAAAGCCGCCCCGAAGGGCGGCCTTTCCATCGCTGTCCCTGCCGTTCAGCAGCTGTAATACATCGCGTATTCGATGGGATGCGGGGTATGCTCGTAGGCATAGACCTCTTCCCATTTCAGCTTGATGTAGCCTTCCAGCTGGTCGCGGGTGAAGACGTCGCCGGCCAGCAGGAAGTCCATGTCCTTCTCCAGCTCCTCCAGCGCCTCGCGCAGCGAGCCGCAGACGGTCGGGATCTCGGCCAGCTCTTCGGGCGGCAGGTCGTAGAGGTCCTTGTCCGAGGCCGGGCCCGGATCGATCTTGTTCTTGATGCCGTCGAGGCCGGCCATCAGCAGCGCCGCGAAGGCCAGGTAGGGGTTCGCGGCCGGATCGGGGAAGCGGGCCTCGACGCGCTTGGCCTTCGGCGATTCGGTCCACGGGATGCGCACGCAGCCCGAGCGGTTGCGGGCCGAATAGGCGCGCAGCACCGGGGCCTCGAAACCGGGGATCAGCCGCTTGTAGCTGTTGGTCGCCGGGTTGGTCAGCGCGTTCAGCGCCTTGGCATGCTTGAGGATGCCGCCGATGAACCACAGCGCCTCCTGCGACAGGTCGGCATATTTGTCGCCGGCGAAGAGCGGCTTGCCGTCCTTCCAGATCGACATGTTCACGTGCATCCCCGAGCCGTTGTCGCCCTTCATCGGCTTCGGCATGAAGGTCGCGGTCTTGCCATAGGCGGCGGCGACGTTGTGGATGACGTATTTGTATTTCTGGATGTTGTCGGCCTGCTCGGTCAGCCCGCCGAAGATCATGCCAAGCTCGTGCTGGGCGGTGGCGACCTCGTGATGGTGCTTGTCGACCTTGATGCCCATGCGCTTCATGGTGGACAGCATCTCGCCGCGGATGTCCTGGGCCGCATCGACCGGGTTCACCGGGAAATAGCCGCCCTTGTGGGCCGCGCGATGCGCGAGGTTGCCGTCCTCGTAGACGGTGTCGGTGTTCCAGGCGGCATCGACCGAGTCGATCTCGAAGGCGACCTTCTGGGGCGTCACCGAATAGCGCACGTCGTCGAACAGGAAGAACTCGGCCTCGGGGCCGAAATAGGCCGCATCGCCGATGCCCGAGGATTTCAGATAGGCTTCGGCCTTCACCGCGGTGCCGCGCGGGTCGCGGGCATAGGGCTCGCCCGTGTCGGGCTCGACGACGTTGCAATGCACGCAGAGGGTCTTTTCGGCATAGAACGGGTCGATATAGGCCGAGGACGCGTCCGGCATCAGCTTCATGTCGGACTGGTCGATGGATTTCCAGCCGGCGATCGAGGAGCCGTCGAACATGAAGCCTTCCTCGAAGAAGTCCTCGTCCACCAGATCGGCGACCAGCGTCACGTGCTGCAGCTTGCCCTTGGGATCGGTGAAGCGGACGTCGACATATTCGACCTCCTCCGTCTTCATCAGATCCAGAACGTCCTTGACTGTCATTGGGGTCCTTCCTCCATCAGTCTGCCCGGCGCCGCCGCCGGGCATGGGTCATCGGTTGGGTTTGTGGCGCGGGAAGCGGCTCAGACCGCGTCGTCGCCGGTCTCGCCGGTGCGGATGCGGATGGCCTGTTCGACGGGCAGGATGAAGATCTTGCCGTCGCCGATCTTCTCGGTGCGCGCGGCCGAGATGATGGCGTCGACGGCGGCTTCGACCAGATCGTCGGGCAGCACCATCTCGATCTTCACCTTGGGCAGGAAGTCGACCACATATTCCGCACCGCGATACAGTTCGGTATGGCCCTTCTGCCGGCCGAAGCCCTTGACCTCGGTGACCGAAAGGCCCTGCACGCCGACTTCCTGAAGGGCCTCTTTCACATCGTCCAGTTTGAAGGGCTTGATGATGGCTTCGACTTTCTTCATCGCCTGATCCTTCTCTCGCGACTTGCCTGCGCCCTGATTGGCGGGTTTGATGATGCGCGTCCATGCGGCTTGATGGGGAAAGCGGCATGCAGACAGCGAATCCGGGGCATGTGCCCCAATATTGTGCAGGTTGCCTGAATTATGTGCGATGAGATGGCCCGGCGGGCCGAGATCCTGACGACTCGAGAGATGCGTGCGGTCGAGGGCGCCGCCATCGCCAGCGGCAGCGTCACCGGATCGGCGCTGATGGAGCGGGCGGGGGCGGGCGTCGTGCGCGAGATGCTGGCGCTGTGGCCGGAATGCGAGCGGCCGGGGCGGGCGGTGATTCTCTGCGGGCCCGGCAACAATGGCGGCGATGGCTATGTGGTGGCGCGGCTGCTGGCCGAGCGCGGCTGGCAGCTGCGGCTGGCGGCGCTGGCACCGCCCGCGACCCCGGATGCGCAGCTGGCCGCGGCCTGCTGGCCGGGCGAGGTGGCGGCGCTGTCCGATCTCGGCCCCGAGGATTTCCCGTCCGGTGCCCTTTGCATCGACGCGCTGTTCGGCACCGGGCTGGTGCGGCCGCTGGCACCCGGGCTCGCGGCGCCCCTGCGGCTGGCGGCGGCGCGGGGCTGCCGTATCGTCGCGGTGGACATCCTCAGCGGGCTCTGCGCCGATAGCGGCCGGGTGCTGGGTGGGCTGGACCTGCCCGGGGCGGCGCTGACCGTCAGCTTCCAGCGCGCCAAGCTGGGCCATGTGCTGGCGCAGGGCGGAACGCTCAGCGGCGCGCTGCGCATCGTCGATATCGGCCTCGACGGCTGGATGGCGGCGGCGGGCGAAGCGGCGCGGCTGGCGGGTCCCGTGCCGGCCCTGGCCAAGCGCGCCGGCCACAAATACGACCACGGCCATGCGCTGGTCCTGGGCGGCGGGCCGGGCCGCGGCGGCGCGGCGCGGCTGACGGCGCGGGCGGCGCTGCGGGTCGGCGCCGGATTGGTGACGCTGCTCTGCCCGCCCGAGGCGCTGGCCGAGAATGCCGCGCGGCTGGATGCGGTGATGCTGCGCCCCGTCGCCGACCGGGCCGGGCTGCAGCGATTGCTGGAGGACCGCCGCTTGAACGCGCTGGGCCTCGGCCCCGGGCTCGGGCTCGACCGGGCGCGCGATCTGGTGCCGGCCGTGCTGGCCTCGGGGCGTGCGGCGCTGCTTGATGCCGATGCGCTGACCGCCTTTGCCGATGCGCCCGGGGCGCTGCTGGACGCGCTGCATCCGCGGGCGGTGCTGACCCCGCATGGCGGCGAGTTCGCCCGGTTGTTTCCCGATCTGGCGCAGCGGCTCGAAGCCCCGGCCGAGACCGGGCCGGCCTTCTCGCGCCTGGATGCGGCGCGGCTGGCGGCCGAGCGCGCCGGTTGCGTGGTGCTGCTGAAGGGGCCGGACACGGTGATCGCCGCCCCGGGCGGAGAGGCGCGCATCGCCGCCGCCGTGGGCGAGGCGGCTGCGCCCTGGCTGGCGACGGCCGGATCGGGCGACGTGCTGTCGGGCATGATCACCGGGCTGCTGGCGCGCGGCTTCGCACCGCTGGAGGCCGCCGCCGCCGGCGCCTGGCTGCATGCCGAGACGGCGCGCGATTTCGGCCCCGGCCTGATCGCCGAGGACCTGCCCGAGCGGATTCCGGCGGTGCTGCGCGGCCTGGGCTTCTGAACTTTCCGCTCGCAAGCCGGTGAGGGCTTTGCTAAGAGAAGCGCCGATCCGCCGCCGCCCGCCGGCCGTGCGGATCGCGATGCGGGTGTGGCGAAATTGGCAGACGCACCAGATTTAGGTTCTGGCGCCGCAAGGCGTGGGGGTTCAAGTCCCTCCACCCGCACCATCAAAAGCCCAGCAAATGCTAGAAATTCCTTGTTTTGCTGGGCTTAGTCCGTTCTACTGTTACAAAGCATGTTACAAAACGGACCCTGCCATGGCTGGCGCGCAACGATACCTCTTGAACCGATCCGGCAGATTCTTCGCGCGGCTGGTGGTGCCGAAAGACCTTCGACCCATCGTCGGCAAGACCGAACTGCGCGCACCCCTCGGGCCGGATCGCAGAACCGCAATGAAGCTATTGCCGGGCGCGGTGGCGCAGCTACAGCACCAGATCGCCCAAGCGGAACGAAAGGCGGCACCAGCTAACAGCACTGCCGCCCCAGCGCGCTATCCGCTGGCCCCGGATCAGATCGCGCTATCGCACTACCAGCAACGGATCGCCTTTGACGACCAGATGCGCAACAGCCCGTCATATGCGACTGTCTCGGCTATCGGGATTGATGATGGCTATGTTGAGCAACTGCGGGCGGGCGCGGCCGGCAGGCTGGCCGATCAGGAACTGGCCGACCTCATGGGAGCGCGGATCGAGCGTTTCCGGGCTGCCGGGAACCTCGACGCTGCGCCCGGCTCGGATGAATGGCGCACCATCGCCCGCGCCCTCTGTAGCGCCGAGCTAGAGGCGCTGGCGCGTATGGTGGAGCGCGACGAGGGCGACTTTACCGGCCAGCCCTCTACGCCCCTGCTGGTCAACGCCAAGCCGCCCGAGGACGAACCCGAGCCGGTAAGCCTTGCGAAGCTCTGGAATGACTATGTGAAAGCCCGCACCATGGCGGGCTTTATGAAGGACGGCGGGCGGCGGCAACGCCCGGTGATCGAGAGCTTGCGAAAATTCCTCGGACATAGCGATGCCCGCAAGGTAACGCGCAAAGACCTTATGTCATGGCGCGACGACCTCTTGAACAGGATCAGCGCAAAGACCGTTGCGGGCATCTATCTTTCGACCATTCGAACCCTATGGGCTTGGGCTGTTGAGAACGACCGCCTGTCCGAGAATGTTGCCGAGAACGTCAAGCAGGCGAAGCCCAAGCGCCAGCGCAGCCGCGATCCGGGGTATTCGGACAAGGAGGCGTTGGCGATCTTGAACGCATCGCGCGATTATCAGCCGACACCCGATCCGTTCGGGCATATCCGCGAACATGCAACCACCATCGCGGCTAAGCGATGGGCACCCATCTTGTGCGCGTTTAGTGGCGCGAGGATTAGCGAAATCCTGCAACTGCGGAAGGCCGATGTTTTCCAAGAGGGCGACCGCTGGGTGATGCGGATAAGCCCCGATGCCGGCACGGTGAAGGCGGGTGACTTCCGAGATGTGCCCATTCATCAGCAGATTTTGGCCTTGGGTTTCCTCGACCATGTGAAGGCTGCCAAGGATGGCCCGCTATTCAATTCCTCGACCGATCCGGCGAAATCGGCCCGTTCGGCGCAACGGCAATCCGAGCGCCTAGCGGCTTGGCTCCATGAGCAAGAGCTTGTCCCCGAGGGGCTGCAACCCAACCACGCTTGGCGGCACCGGCTGAAAACCCAAGCGCGTGATCTTGGGCTTGATATGCGGATTGTGAACGCCATTCAGGGGCATTCGGATAAGGATATGTCGGATGGGTATGGGACTGTCAGTCTCACCGCCAAGGCCCGCGTGATCGACGCATTGCCGGAATATAACTTGAAATGAGATAATGGCGCACTTGCAATAACTAAAAGTTATGATACGTTATAACGTATCAATTTTGCGAGTGTCACGTTGTCGAGTATCACCAAGCGCCTTGCCCGGTTGTTCGGGCAAGGCGTCACCGAACAAAAAGCCTTCACCCTGACCAGCCCCGAGGCGTTCGGCCTCTTCGGTGGCCTGCCTGTCCGGTCTGGCGTTACCGTCACCAGCGAAACCGCCCTGCGCGTTCCTGCCGTCGCTGCTGCTGTCGGGCTTATCTCGGAAGCCTGCGGAAATCTGCCGTTCAAGCTGCATGACCGCGACACGCGCAAGGCGCAGAAGGATCATGCCGCCTATGAACTGATCCACGGCGAGGCGAACCCATGGACCAGCGCCGAGGAACTGCGGGAACAGCTTACCCGCGATGCGCTGCTGACCGGCCACGGTTTTGCCGGTGTGGTGCGCAATAGTGAAGGCAAGCCGATTTGGCTGCAACGGATAGAACCCGGCGCGGTCTTGGTCGAAACCGACGATTACGGCGAACCCTCTTACCGCATCCGCCAGAAAGGCGGCGGTGACACGGTGCTGCCTTATACCGAGATGCTGCATATCTCGACACTGGACGGCAAATCCCCGATCACCCATGCCAAGGAAGCTATCGGCCTTGCGCTGGCAGCGGAACAGCACCTTGCGAACTGGTATAGCCGTTCCGGGCGCCCGAGCGGTTATCTGGCGACCACCGAAAAGCTAAGCGGTAACAATGCCACCGCTGAACTTGAAAACATGATCAAGCGGTGGAACGAAGTTAATACCGGGGAAAACGCTGGCCGCACCGCGATTCTGGATCGGGGTTTTCAATACTACCCGCTCGCCACCAGCAACACGGATGCCGAGTTCTACACGAACCGGATTGAGCAAATCCGCGAGATTGCCCGCGCCTTCCGCATCCCCCCGACGATGCTTTTTGAACTGTCGCGCGGAACTTGGTCCAATACGGAACAGATGGGCCAGCAATTTCTAACCCTGACCCTTCGCCCGTGGCTGAAACGCTGGGCTTCCGCCTATGCCCGCGTCCTGCTGTCCCCCGAGGATCGCAAGGCCCTGTATATCGAGGCCGAAACCAAAGACCTGCTGGCGGTGGACTTCGCGGCGCAGGCCACCGCGTATTCGCAATACGTCGCCATGCGCGCCATGACCCCGAACGAGGTCCGCGCCGGCCTGAACCTGCCGCCCATGGAAGGCGGCGATGAGCTTGCCAATCCCTTCACCACCTCGGGCGGCACGACCGTTCCGGCACCAAAACCCCAAGAGGAAAAGCCCCGATGAATGACACCACGCAAAGCCCGCTGGAAATGCTGGCGGCGCTGGAAATCGCCTTGGCGTTGGTCAATGCCGGCATTCTGACCGCCGACGAACTGCGCGCCATGATCGGCCTGCCCGTCAAGGCTGACGCATGATCACCGCAACCGCTTTCTTTGGCGACAAGGAACGCCCTTTCACCCTGTCCGACGACATGGTGGCGGAACTGGAAGCCAAGACCGAAACCGGCATTGGCGTCCTGTATCAGCGCCTCTTGGGCCACGCCTTCAAGCTGGCCGATCTGTCCGAGGTTATCCGCCTTGGCCTGATCGGCGGCGGCACCAACCCCGAGGAAGCCGACCGGCTGGTCAGCACCTACGCCCGCAATCGCCCGGTTGCCGAGGTGCTGCCGCTCGCCACCGCGATCCTAGCCGCCCGCTGGCTGGGTGCTGATGAGGTGCAGGCCGATGGCTGATCTTGAAACCCTCGACCGGATCGAAACCAAGGCGCAGCTTACCGTTTCGGAAGCTGGTGAAATCTCTGGTATCGCGTGGCCTTTCTCTGGCCCGGATAGCATTGGCGACACGATTGAGCCGGGTGCGTTCATTATCCCGTCGCAACTGCCAATTTGCCTTGAGCATGACAAATCAAAGGCGATTGGCGTTTGGGAAACCATCACCGAAACCGCCAAGGGCTTGGAGGTGAAAGGCCGGTTGTTCCTTGAAGGGATCACCACGGCAAAATCCGCGCATCGCTATTTGAAGAATGGCGTTATTAAGGGCCTATCTGTTTCCTTCAACAAAGCCCTTTATCAGCCCATGCCAAACGGCGGACGAAAATTCTATGAGGTTTCGCTTACAGAAATCTCACTCTGCCAAAGCCCAGTCCACCCCGAGGCGCGGATTAGCGCCGTTAAATCGCAATCCACGAACACGGAGTATAAAGTGGAAAACGAAGAACTGAACCAAGACGAAAACAAAGCCAAAACCCCGGCCAACGATGCGGCCCAGATCGACACCAAGGCGCTGAATGCCGTGCTGTCGCGGCTGGACAAGCTGGAAGCCAAGGCGAACCGCCCCGGCGCACCGGCTGTCCATTTGGGCAACGTCGAAAAGGCAACCAAGGCTTTCGTGGACTTCATCCGCACGGGTGACGCCTCGGAACTGAAAGCCCTTGCCGTCAGCGCCCCCTCGACCGGCGGCATTCTGGCCCCGGACTCGACCAGCACCACCATTCTGGAAAAGGTGGTGGAGATGTCGCCGATCCGCCAGCTTGCGACCGTCATTCAGATGAGCGGCCCGTCGCTGAAGGTGCCCCGGCTGGTGGATAGCGTGGAGCCGCAGATCGTGGCCGAGACCGGCACCAAGCCCGACGACGAACCCAGCTTTGAGGAAATCACGCTGGAACCGTTCCTTGCCGGTGTCAGCGTTCCCATGACGCTTTCGCTGCTGGAAGATTCGCACGTCAACCTTGACGCATTCGTCACCGGCCATATCGCCAAGCAATTCGCGCTGAAGGAATCGCAATGGTTCGTCAACGGCGACGGCACCACCGCCCCGGAAGGCGTCATGTCGGCATCGGCGGGTATCGAGGAACTGGACGGCACCGCCGCGACCGTGCAGCCCAATGACCTTGTGCGCATGTTCTATGAACTGCCCCAGGAACATGCCGCCAACGGCGCATGGCTCATGAACCCGCAAACCATCGCCGCAATCCGTATGCTGGCGAACCAGACCGGCGATTATCTCTGGCAGGAAGGGCTTGCCAGCGGCCAGCCCGCCACGCTGCTGGGCCGCCCGGTCTATGCTTCGCGCGACATGCCCGAGGTTGCGCCGGATAGCACCCCGGTTCTGTTCGGTGACTTCGCTTTCGGCTACACGATTGCCGACCGCGTGGGGCTGGAACTGATCCGCGACGGCATCACGGGCGCAAAGACGGATATTTTCCGCATCACCGCCCGCCGCCGCGTGGGTGCGCGCGTCACCATGCCATCGGCCTTCATCAAGCTGCGCACCGCCAGCTAATGCAAATTTGTCCCGCATATGAAACGACCCTGCGCCACGGCAACCAAGCCGTGACGCTAAGGGCGTCCCTGCGGGCTGCCGTCGCCTTGGACAACCTTCCGGGCGGCATTCCCGGCGCATGGGATTCCGTCATGCGCCAGAGCGCCAAGCCGATGTTTGAGCGCGAACCCGCTTACAATCCCGAAAAGACCCTAGGTCATGTTGACAAATGGCGGAGCCAGAGCCTGATGCAGGCGACGTCGACGAAGCCAAGGAAGCTTTCGGCGGTTTTGTCGTAGCGGGTTGCAAGGCGGCGGCTATTTTTCAGCTTGTTGAAGCAGCGCTCGACCATGTTGCGCAGGGTGTAGATGGTCATGTCGACAGCCTTGCGCACCCTTCGGTTCCTTCGCATCGGTATCATGGGCAGGGCGTTGCGGCTCTCGATGTCTTCCCGAATTTTATCAGAGTCATAGCCCCTGTCGGCGACCAGAACTGCTGGTTGCGGCAGGTTGTCGGCCATCACCATATCATAGCCGGTGTAGTCGGAATCCTGCCCCGGCGTGATCTCGGTCCTCATCGGGAGGCCTGCGCCGTTGACGCGGAGATGGATCTTGGTCGAGAAGCCACCTCTCGAACGGCCAAGAGCCTCTTTCGGAGTCCCCCTTTTGCGCCCGCCGCATGATGATGGGCGCGGATCACAGTGCTATCAACCATCTGGAGCTTGTCTGGCGCGATCCCAGCGTGGTTCAGCGCATCCAGGATATCCTCCCACAGTCCCGCCAAAGTCCAGCGGCGGAACTGACGGTAGACCGAGGACCACTTGCCAAACTCTTCGGGCAGATCGCGCCATGGCGCACCAGTCCTTGCGATCCAGAATATACCATTCAGAACAAGACGATGGTCCGCAGGTTTCCGCCCGTTAGGGTGCCGGACGGCACGAATGAAGCCCTCGAAGAAGGTCCACTCATCGTCGGATATCAGGTTGCGTGCCAAGTTCATCTCCCACGTAGAGATGAGCTTGAATCATAGGACGACTGCCAGAGGAATCCCTTTTGTCAACACGACCTAGCTTCACCTATCGCGGCGAAACCCTCACCCTAAACCAATGGGAAAGCAGAACCGGGATTAAACGAAACACTATTTATTATCGGTTAATACATGGTTGGCCTATTGAGGATGCGCTAACTGTGCCGGCTGGTAGCAAGCGCCCGAGCTATTTTCCGAATGAATTACAGCCTAACTGATTATACCTGTCGGATAGAGCAACAAGGCGAGTATCACGCAGAGTATTTGTTTCTTTATCAAGCGTCATGACCCCCATTCCGCTTCCCGGTTCACGCATTTGTCGCATTATCTCTGCGCATTCGCTTATCATGGGGTTGATAGATGTTATTCCGACAATGCGCTGCTCCATATCGGAAATGCGCTGATGAAGGGCGACATTTTCAGAAGCCATCTTATCGAGGGCCGAATCCATTTTGGCTTTTAGTTCTGCTTGGCTTTCTTGCAGAAACTTTATTTGTTCATTCCTTTTCGCATACTCGGCTGGAAGAGCTCCGAACCAGAGAATTACAGCGCCAATCACTAGAACCAACAACGGAGCCACGAAGTTTGTAAGGAAGTCCTTTAGTGTCATTGATAGCCTCAACCAAGAATCACCAACCTGTGATTGCCCGGTTGTGTGACCCGGTTCAAGTAAGCGCTTACTTATCCGGCCCGGGGGTGTTCCCGAACTTCCGCACCATCTTGGGAACCGGCGGGGGGAGGCACGCGCAAGACAGGCCGAATATAATTTTTTGTTATGATTATGATGTGATAACGTAACCTCTAGTTATGAGTGTTGCGAGTGTCCAATGCCCCTGCCTTCCGCCCTTGTGAGGGCGCACCTGAACTTCCTGCCGGATGAAACCGCCGATGATGCGATCTTGACCCACTACGGCAACGTGGCCGAGGCGTGGGTTGCGTCCTATACCGGCCTGCCTTTCGACGCCGACAATCCGCTGATGCTGCAAGCCGCCCTGATGCTGGTGGCGCATCAGTATGAGGCCCGCGAGGCCGTCACCTTTGCCTCTGCCTATCAGCTTCCTTTCGGCGTCACCGATCTGCTGTCCGGTATCAAGCGGCAGGTTGTCGGCTATGTGCCCGAGGTGGAGGCCAGCACCGATGGCTAAGCTGGTCACTGGGTCATGTTGACAAATGGCGGAGCCAGAGCCTGATGCAGGCGACGTCGACGAAGCCAAGGAAGCTTTCGGCGGTTTTGTCGTAGCGGGTTGCAAGGCGGCGGCTATTTTTCAGCTTGTTGAAGCAGCGCTCGACCATGTTGCGCAGGGTGTAGATGGTCATGTCGACAGCCTTGCGCACCCTTCGGTTCCTTCGCATCGGTATCATGGGCAGGGCGTTGCGGCTCTCGATGTCTTCCCGAATTTTATCAGAGTCATAGCCCCTGTCGGCGACCAGAACTGCTGGTTGCGGCAGGTTGTCGGCCATCACCATATCATAGCCGGTGTAGTCGGAATCCTGCCCCGGCGTGATCTCGGTCCTCATCGGGAGGCCTGCGCCGTTGACGCGGAGATGGATCTTGGTCGAGAAGCCACCTCTCGAACGGCCAAGAGCCTCTTTCGGAGTCCCCCTTTTGCGCCCGCCGCATGATGATGGGCGCGGATCACAGTGCTATCAACCATCTGGAGCTTGTCTGGCGCGATCCCAGCGTGGTTCAGCGCATCCAGGATATCCTCCCACAGTCCCGCCAAAGTCCAGCGGCGGAACTGACGGTAGACCGAGGACCACTTGCCAAACTCTTCGGGCAGATCGCGCCATGGCGCACCAGTCCTTGCGATCCAGAATATACCATTCAGAACAAGACGATGGTCCGCAGGTTTCCGCCCGTTAGGGTGCCGGACGGCACGAATGAAGCCCTCGAAGAAGGTCCACTCATCGTCGGATATCAGGTTGCGTGCCAAGTTCATCTCCCACGTAGAGATGAGCTTGAATCATAGGACGACTGCCAGAGGAATCCCTTTTGTCAACACGACCTAGGAACGATTATGGGCAGGTTATGGGGTTGGTCGGCTTTCTTGAGAAGCGCAAGCCCTTCCGTAAAAAGATTCTGAATGATGCCGAACGCCGTCTTGGCAAGATGCTAGATGACTGCTGGCATGAGGTCTGCGAAGTCGCGCGCGTGTTGCACAATCGTAAAACGCTGACGGGTGAACATTTGTCAGAGATCATCCAGCTAGGCGAGGCGAAAAAAGCCGCCTGATCCCATGCGACAAACCACCGCGTCAGCCGTAATTATCATGTAACGGGCTGGCGCGGCCCGGTGGTTGCACCAGAAGGACACCATACGCGCTGCGATTAGACGGCGAGTGCGCGGGCAGTATTCCCCCGAAAACCCCGTCACGGTGCGGCGATCGCCTTCTCCGGTCGCGCGGCACCCGGAACCTTACTTAGCATGCGAATGGGAAGGGGGGGGGAGCAATCCCCGCCCTTTCTGCATGGATATGACGTAACGTCACTTAGCCCATTTCTAGGGGCGTCACAATGTTACAAAACCTCTTGTAAGCTATTGATTCGTAAAGTTCCCGTCAGTTTTCAAGTCCCTCCACCCGCACCACTTTGCAATCAAAGGATAACTCTGCCTCGGCCGCAATCCGTCCCGGATCGACGCGAACCGCTTCGGCATGTCGCGACCCGGTCGCGGCGGGCGGTCGGATGCGCTTCTGGCCGGGCTGCGCTCCCCCCATCGCTCGCCACGTCCGCCCGCTGAGCGACCGGATTGCCGCGCCGGGCATGACGGCGGCAAGGTGCGGCACCTGATGCCGCAGGGCCGCGCAGGCGTATTCCCTTCGCGGCCCTGCGCCGTTAGCCTGCCTGCATCTGGCGACGCCCATTCAGCAAGGAGCATGAAATGAAGCTTGGTCTTACCCTGGCAGGTGGCGCGTTGCTTCTTGCCGGCTGTGCCGGCACGGATCGCTATGGCGACATCATCGCGCGATCCGTCCCGCCAAGCGATTCCCTGAAGGCCGAGATCGTCAAGGGCGCCGAACGTCTCGTCTACGATCCGGCCTCGATCCGCTATGCCGAGATCTCCAACGTCGCCACCTTTGCGGACGGGTTGCAGGGCGTTTGCGTGCGGGCGGACAGCAAGAACGTCTCGGGCGTCTATGTCGGCGTGCACAATATCGGCATCCCGATCCGCGACGGAAAACCCGCCGGCGGAAGCCTGGATCATCCGATCTGCAACCGCACCGACGTGCCCTGGCACAAGTTCCCCGAGCTTGAGCGGCTGGGAGCCCGATAGGCCCGGCGCCGACCCGGGGAAAGGCGGGAATGGCGGGCGTCCCTTTCCCAAAGGGTCCCCGCGGTGTTCCCGGTCGCCGGCCCCACATCCCGCCGCCGGTGGCGCTTCCGAGCGACCGCTGCGGGCAGGGACAGGGCCCGCCGACTCACCCCGCAACCTGGGGCTGATCGCGCCGGGCGTGGTTTGTTCCCGGCAGGTCGCTTGCAAAACAACGCCTTAGCCTTGGGGCGTTGATGGTTTGTTTACCTGTCTTAAAGGGCAACTGGCCGAAAAGATGCGGATCGTTTTAATTGCATCCTATTAAGTGATCTCAATTGTTGGTTGGTGAGTGATGTTGGTGAATGGCAAGGCCACGCATGCTTCGGGCATGCATTATCCCCATGGCGACAATGGCAGCCTGACCTTTCTGCAGGTCTCGGGGATCGAGGTCGGCGGTCTGGGCTTCTCTGGCTCGCTGGCGGATTGGTGCGAGCAGGGCTTCTCGATCTGCGAGAGCTACCTGATCGAGGCGCAGACCCTCTTCATCGAAGGCGACGCGTCGGGTTTCCTGGACATGGCCGAGGCGCAATTCGACCCCGAGCTCGAGGACGAGGTGCTGATCCATGCCAACGCCCTGTTGCGGGGCGTGGCCTTCCGCCGCCTGGCCGGGCGGGTGCAGCTCATCGAGACCGGGGATGCGCCGCTGGGCCTGAACTGGGCCGCCATCGCCAACCTCTGGCGCGCGATGGAGACCACCAAGGGCGACATGCGCATGCCGCGCCTGCAACCCGCCTTCGAGCAGAAGCTGCGCGCGGCCATGCGGCTGAGTTGACCGCGGGCGCCCGGATCTCGCGATGCTTGGATCGTGGGCGGGTTTTGGCTATGACGGCGGTCCAGACCTCAGAGGATGCCGCCCGTGGATGCAACCGACCGCATAGCCCGCACCATCGCCGCCGAGATCGCTGCCCGCCCCGACCAGGTGGCGGCGGCCTCGGCCCTGCTGGACGGGGGCGCCACGGTGCCCTTCGTCGCCCGCTATCGCAAGGAGGTGACGGGCGGGCTGGACGACACGCAGCTGCGCACGCTGTCCGAACGGCTGGCCTATCTGCGCGAACTCGAGGCGCGGCGGGCCTCGATCCTCGAATCCATCAAGGGGCAGGGCAAGCTGACCGACGCGCTGGCCCGCGCCATCGCCGGGGCGGAAACCAAGGCCACGCTGGAAGACATCTACCTGCCCTTCAAGCCCAAGCGCCGCACCAAGGCGATGATCGCGCGGGAAAACGGGCTGGAGCCGCTGCTGCGCGCCATCCAGGACAACCGCGCCGCCGAGCCCGAGGCGCTGGCGGCGGGCTATATCTCGGAATCGGTGCCGGATGTGAAATCGGCGCTGGACGGCGCGCGCGACATCCTGGTCGAGGAGCTGTCCGAGAATGCGGCGCTGCTGGGCCGGCTGCGCGAATTCATGCAGGCCGAGGCGATTATCTCGGCCAGGGTGGTGCCGGGCAAGGAACAGGTCGGCGCCAAGTTCAGCGACTATTTCGACCAGTCCGAAAAATGGGCGAGCATCCCGGCGCATCGGGCGCTGGCGATCCTGCGCGGCGCCAAGGAGGAGGTGCTGACCATCGAGATCGCGCCCGAGCCGGAAACCGGCGCGGCGCGGGCCGAGGGCATCGTCGCCTCGGCCCTGGACCGGCTGGGCGATCAGCCGGGCGACCGCTGGCTGCGCAAGGTGGCGGGCTGGTGCTGGCGGGTGCGGCTGTCGAACACGATGTATATCGACCTGCTGACCGAGCTGCGCACCCGCGCCCATGCAGAGGCGATCCGGGTTTTCGCCCGCAACCTGCGCGACCTGCTGCTGGCCTCGCCCGCCGGGCCGCGCCCGACCATCGGCCTGGACCCCGGCATCCGCACCGGAGTCAAGCTGGCGGCGGTGGACGGCACGGGCAAGCTGGTCGAGACCGCGACGCTTTACCCGTTCCCGCCGAAATCCGACCTGCGCGGGGCAGAGGCCGCGCTGGCCGCCGCCATCGTCAAGCACAGGATCGAGCTGATCGCCATCGGTAACGGCACCGCCAGCCGCGAGACCGAGCGTTTCGTGGCCGAGGTGCTCAAGCGCCTGCCCGAAGGCGTGAAGCCGCCGGTGAAGGTGATCGTCTCCGAGGCCGGGGCCTCGGTCTATTCCGCCTCGGAGCTGGCGGCGAAGGAGTTCCCGGGGCTCGACGTGTCCTTGCGCGGCGCGGTCTCGATCGCCCGGCGCCTGCAGGACCCGCTGGCGGAACTGGTCAAGGTGCCGCCCGAATCGATCGGCGTCGGCCAGTATCAGCATGACGTGGACCAGCGGCAGCTGGCCAAGACGCTGGAGGCGGTGGTCGAGGATGCAGTGAACGCGGTGGGGGTGGACCTGAACACCGCTTCGGCGCCCCTGCTTGCGCATGTGGCCGGGCTGGGACCGTCGCTGGCGCAGAACATCGTGGCCTGGCGCGACGAGAACGGCGCCTTCCCGTCCCGGGCGGCGCTAAAGAAGGTCGGCGGGCTTGGCCCGCGCGCCTTCGAGCAATGCGCGGGCTTCCTGCGCATCCGCGACGGCAAGGAGCCGCTGGACGCCTCGGCCGTCCATCCCGAGGCTTACGGCGTCGCCCGCCGCATCGTCGCCGCCTGCGGCCGCGACATCCGCCAGATCATGGGCAATGGCGCGGCGCTGAAGGGCATCCGGGCGGAGGCCTTCGTCGACGCGCATTTCGGCCTGCCGACCATCCGCGACATCCTCTCCGAGCTGGAAAAGCCCGGCCGCGACCCGCGCCCGAGCTTCGTTACCGCCAGCTTTGCCGAGGGGGTCGAGGATATCAAGGATCTGCGCCCCGGCATGGCGCTGGAAGGCACGGTGACGAATGTCGCGGCCTTCGGCGCCTTCGTCGATATCGGCGTGCATCAGGACGGGCTGGTGCATATCAGCCAGCTGGCCGACCGTTTCGTCAAGGACCCGAACGAGGTGGTGAAGGTCGGCGACGTGGTCAGGGTGCGGGTGACCGAGGTGGATGTGGCCAGGAAGCGCATCGGCTTGACTATGCGCAAGGACGGCGGTGCCGCCGCCCGCGAGGCGCAGAAGGAGCGCGGACCCAAGGCGCAGCCGGGACGCGGCCCGAAATCCGCCGCCCCTGCGGGCAAGGAGCAGCCCGGCGCCCTGGGCGCGGCGCTGCTGAACGCGCTGCGCAAGGATTAGGGGGCTCTGCCCCCGCCGCGCCTGCGGCGCGACTCCCCCGGGATATTTGGACAAGAAAGAAGCCGATCAGGGGGTGAGCAGAGCGGCGCGAAACGCCGGATCGGACAGCACGACCTCTTTCGTGCCGAGTTCTGCCGCCTGGCGGAGCGCGCGCGCGGTCTGGATCTGTGCGAATTCGACCGCCTGGGCCAGGCTGCGGCCTTGCCCCAGCGCAGCGGTGATCAGCCCGGCGAACAGGTCTCCGGTCCCGGCCAGCGCCACCGGCAGATGCGGGGTTGGATGGCGCGTCAGCCCTTGCGGTCCCAGGATCACGCTTTCCAGCATGCCGGGCGCGGTTTCGCGCAGCCGGCAGCCGGTCACGATCAGCTGGGCCTCGGGCGCCATGCGCAGCCCTCGCGCGGCACGGTGGATATCGGCCAGCTCGGCGATGGGTTGGCCGGTCAGCCAGGCGACCTCGAACGGGTTGGGCGAGGCGATGTCGGCCATGGGCAGCAGCCGGTCGCGGAAGGTGTCGGCGATTTCCCGGGGCACATAGAGGCCCGGCTGCTCGTCGCCCAGCACCGGGTCGCAGTAATAGCGCAGGCGCGGGTTCGCGGCCTTGGCCCGGGCGACGAAATCGGCCGTCAGCTGCGCCACCTCGACCGAGCCGATATAGCCGGTCAGCAGGACATCCGCGCGCCCGGGCAGGCCGCGATCCCAGAGGCCCTGCAGGAGATCGGCAAAGAAATCGCCGGGCAGCGGCCGGCCGCGCAGGCTGGGATAATCCGGGGTGTTGGAGAAGATCACCGTCGGGACGGGCGCCACCTCCAGCCCCGCGGCCAGCATCGGAAAGACCGCGGCGGAATTGCCGACATGGCCCATGACCACCTGGCTCTGGATCGAGATCACCAGCGGCCGGCTCATGCGCTGCCCTCCAGTCGCCTGGACCAGTCCTCGACCCGGCCGCTTTCCAGCCGGCGCACGGCATAGCGCCGCCAGCCCTCGGCCAGCACCTCCAGCGCGGCGATGCCCTGCAGCTCGTCCAGGTTCAGCCGGTCCACGTAGAGCGCATGCCAGAGCCGGCGCAATGTCCAGTCGGGCGCCACGCGGTCGATCCGCTCCAGCCGGTCGCCGGGGGCGACGATGCCGGGCTGCAGGACGCGGTAATACCAGCCGGTGCGGCCGCTTTGCTGCACGCGCCGCGCCATGTCCTCGACGCCGAAGCGGCGGTTCAGCTTCCAGCAGGGCTGGCGCCCCTGCGAGACCTGCACCAAGGCCGAGCCGAGCCGGAAGATGTCGCCCACCGCGACATCCGCCTCGATCAGCCCCCTGGTGGAGATGTTTTCGCCAAAAGCGCCGGGCGCCTCCAGCAATCCCCCGATTTCTCCGTTTTTCAAATACTCCACGGGGGGCCGGGGGTGTGAAACCCCCGGTGTTTCGGCCAGGCGCGGCCGTCCAAGCTCCACGCGCCAGGCTGCATAATGATCGAACGGATAGTGATGCACGGCCTTTTCCGGCCCGCCATGCACGCGGCGGTCGGCCTGTTCGTCGCCCTCGAATCCCTCGGGGCCAAGCGCCAGCGGCCGGTCCGCCGGGCGCTTGTCGATGCCGCTGAGCTGGTCGCTGCCGGGCAGGGGGGCGGCCTTGCCCGTCAGCAGGATGATCTGGGCCATGGTTCCCCCGGCTTGTCTGGATGCGGCCAGATTAGCCGAGGAACCGGCAGGCTCAAGGGATCATGGCCCGAGCGCGCCGGCTTCGGCCCGATTGCCGCTCTGCCCGTTCTCTGCGCGCGGCCCTGCGCATCTGCCCGCTTCCTGCGCAGATTGCGGCTGCACAGTGGGGGAGGCGTCGGATGCGTTGCAGGCGCGCGGTTCCGCTGGCACCTGCTGGGACGGGAGAGAGCAGGAAGCAGATGGACAAGCGCCTTTCGATCGTCGTCATCGAGCCCGACCCGGAGCGCGCCGCCCCGATCGTGGACGGGCTGCGCGAGATCGGCGACCACGATATCCGCATCATCTCCGAGGAGACCGGGCTGGCGCGCCATATCGCCGAATGCCGCCCCGACATCGTGCTGATCGACCTGGCCAACCCCTCGCGCGACGTGCTCGAGGAGCTGGCACTGGCCTCGGGCCCGACCGAGCGGCCGGTGGCGATGTTCGTGGACCGTTCGGACGAGCACCTGACCCGGGCGGCGGTCGAAGCCGGGATCTCGGCCTATGTCGTGGACGGGCTGCGCCCCGACCGCATCAAGCCGGTGCTGGACGCGGCCGTCGCGCGCTTTCACATGTTCCAGCGCATGCGGGCCGAACTGGCCGCGACCCGCGCGGCGCTGGAGGAGCGCAAGGTGATCGACCGCGCCAAGGCCGTGCTGATGAAGGCGCGCGGCATCGACGAGGAGGCCGCCTATGCGCTGCTGCGCAAGACGGCGATGGACCAGGGCAAGCGCGTGGCCGAGATCGCGCAGCAGCTGGTCCTGGCCGCGGGGTTGCTGTCATGCCGCTGACGCCCCTGCGCCTGGGCTATGTGCCGCTGATCGACGCAGCACCGCTGATCGTGGCGCGCGAGCTGGGCTTTGCCGCCGAGGAGGGGCTGGAATTCCAGCTGCTGCGGCTGGGCGCCTGGGCGCAGGCCCGCGACATGCTGGGTGCCGGGTTGATCGAGGCGGCGCATATGCTGGTGCCGATGCCGGTGGCGCAGGCGTTGGGGCTGGGGCCGGCGTTGCCGGACCTGGATCTGGTGATGTTCCTGTCGCAGGGCGGGCAGGCGGTCGCGGTCAGCGCCGCGTTGGCCGCCAGCATGCGCGAGCAGGGGCATGATTTCGATTTCTGGGATGCCCGCAAGGCGGGGCTTGCGTTGCACCGCGCCGCGCCCGGCCGGTTGCGGGTGGGCGTGCCGTTCCATTTCTCGACCCAGCTGGAGCTGATCCGCCACTGGCTCGGCGCCTGCGGCTTCGACCCGGCGCTGGAGGTCGTCACCGTGCCGCCGCCGCTGATGGCCGAATCCATGGCCGCGGGCGAGGTCGATGCCTTCTGCGTCGGCGAGCCCTGGGCGTCGAGCGCGGTGGACCGGGGGCTGGCCGCGCTGCTCTTGCCCGGCACGGCGATCTGGGCCTCGCCGCCGGAAAAGGGGCTGGTGCTGCGCCGCGACTTCACCGAAAGCCAGCCGCAGCTGACCGGCGCGCTGATGCGGGCGGTCTGGCGCGCCGGGCGCTGGCTCGACGAGCCCGAGAACCGCGACACCGCCGCCGAGATCCTGTCGCGGCGCGAATATCTGGACCTGCCGGCCGAGCTGGCCGAGCGCGGGCTGACCGGGCGGTTGCAGGTGACGCCCTCGGGCGAGATCCGCCATGTGCCGGGCTTCGTCGCCTTCCATGCCGGGGCGGCGAATTTTCCCTGGAAAAGCCTGGCTGCATTCTTTGCGCAGCGCATCGCCCTGCGCCACGGGCTGGAGCCGGGGCCGGCGATGGAAAAGGCGATGGCGCATTTCCGCACCGATCTTTACCGCCGGCATCTGCGCGAGGCGGGGGCGGCCTTGCCCGGTGCCTCGGCCCGGCTGGAAGGCGCGCTGGCCGAGGACCGCGAGGTCGCGGCGGAAAAGGGCCAGATGATTCTGCGCGCCGATGCCTTTTTCGACGGCACCATCTTCGAACCCCCTTTCGCCGGTTGAGCGTTTTGCAGGCAGGCCGGGCGCGGGGTTGCCCGGCTTTCGGGCGCAGGCTGCCGCGGATGCTGCGATGCCGCATCAAGGCTTGATCCGGCCAGCGCCCTGACCCAATCTTGCCTCATGGCCCGGCGCAACGGCGCGCTACCGGCCCGCTCGCAATGATGCGGCACGGGTTTCCGCAAGGGCGCGGAGATCCTCTCCTCCGAAAGTGCAAATCCGCTGCGGCCTTCCGCCGCCCGGCCGCGCTTTCCGACAGCCTTCGCCATCAGCAACGCATCGGAGCCACCATGCCCGCCGTTCCCCCCGTTCCGCCCTCCGAGGCCAGCCGCGCGCTGGGCCTCTCGACCTTCGCCTTCACCATCTGTTTCGCGGTCTGGACGATCTTCTCGATCATCGGCCTGCAGATCCGCGAGCAGCTTTCCCTGACCGAGACCCAGTTCGGCCTGCTGATCGGCCTGCCGATCCTGACCGGATCGCTGGTGCGCATCGCGCTGGGCGTGCTGACCGACCGGCTGGGCGGGCGGCGCGTCTATACGCTGACCATGCTGGCCGCCGCCGGCGCGACCTTCCTGTTGTCCTGGGCCAGCACCTGGCCGCAGATGCTGCTGGCGGCGCTGGGCGTCGGGCTGGCCGGCGGCTCCTTCGCCGTGGGCGTCGCCTATGTCTCGCGCTTCTATGCCGAGGGGCGGCAGGGCACGGCGCTGGGCATCTTCGGCACCGGCAATGTCGGCGCCGCGGTGACCAAGTTCGCCGCGCCCTTCGTCATGCTGGCGCTGGGCTGGCAGGCGACCGCGCAGATCTGGGCCGGCGCGCTGGCGCTGACCGCCGTGCTGTTCTGGCTGCTGAGCAAGGACGACCCGGTCACCGCCGCCGGGCAAGGCCGCAAGACGTCGCTGCGGGCCGAGCTCGCGCCGCTGGGCCAGGTCCGGGTCTGGCGCTTCTCGGCCTATTACTTCTTCAGCTTCGGCGGCTTCGTGGCGCTGGCGCTGTGGCTGCCGCATTACCTGACGCAGGTCTACGGCTTCGACATCCGGACCGCCGGCATGATCGGCGCGGCCTATTCCATCCCCGGCTCGATCTTCCGCGCCTGGGGCGGGGTGCTTTCCGACCGGATCGGCGCGCGGGCGGTGATGTATGCGACCTTCCTCGTCTCGCTGGCCGCGACGGCGATCCTGTCGATCCCCTCGGGCGTGCCGGTGCCGGTCTTCCTGGCGGTGATCTTCGTCCTGGGCTTCTTCATGAGCCTCGGCAAGGCCGCCGTCTACAAGCACATCCCCAGCTATTACCCCGGCCATGTCGGCGCGGTCGGCGGGCTCGTGGGCATGATCGGCGGCCTGGGCGGCTTTGCCCTGCCGCTGCTGTTCGGCTGGCTGCGCGACCAGACCGGGCTGTGGTCCAGCTGCTTCATGGCGCTGTTCCTGCTGGTCGGGCTCTGCGCGCTCTGGATGCACGCCTCGATCCGCCAGATGGGCCGCGCGCCCCTGCAAGCCGCCTGAGAAAGGAGTCCCGCGATGAAGAAACTTGTCGTCATTGGCGCCGGCATGGCCTCGGGCCGCCTGCTGGAGCAGCTGTTCGAGGCCGCGCCCGGCGAATGGCATGTCACCCTGTTCAACGCCGAGCCGCGCGGCAACTACAACCGGCTGATGCTGTCGCCGGTCCTGTCGGGCGAAAAGACCTATGAGCAGATCGTCACCCACGACGCGGACTGGTATGCCGCCCATGGCGTCGATTGCCGCTTCGGCGAGCCGGTGGTGCGGATCGACCGCGCCAATCGCGCCGTCTATTCCAATTCGGGCGGTGCGCCCTATGACGCTCTGGTCATCGCCACCGGCTCGGCGCCCTTCATCATCCCGGTGCCGGGCAGCGACCTGCCGGGCGTGGTGACCTATCGCGACCTGGAAGACACCAATGCGATGATCGAGGCCGGTATCTCCGGCAAGGATGCCGTGGTGATCGGCGGCGGGCTGCTGGGCCTTGAGGCCGCGGCCGGCATGGCGGCGCGTGGGGCCAGCGTCACCGTCGTCCACCTGATGGGCCACCTGATGGAGCGGCAGCTGGACCCCGCCGCCGGCTACCTGCTGCAGCGCGATCTGGAGCGGCGCGGCATCAAGGTGCATTGCAAGGGCGCCACCAAGGCGATCCTGGGCCATGGCCGCGCCGAGGCGGTGCTGCTGGAGGACGGCACCGTCCATCCCGCCGACCTGGTCTGCATGGCCGTCGGCATCCGTCCGGAGGTGCGGCTGGCCAATGACGCGCATCTGGAGGTCGAGCGCGGCATCGTCGTCGATGACGCCCTTCGCACCAGCGACCCGCATATCTTCGCGCTTGGCGAATGCGTCGAGCATCGCGGCCAGGTCTTCGGCCTTGTCGCGCCGCTTTACGACCAGGCCAAGGTGCTGGCCCGGACCCTGCTGGGCGAGGAGGCCGCGTTCCGCCCGGTGCAGACCGCCACCAAGCTGAAGGTGACGGGCTGCGACCTCTACAGCGCCGGCGATTTTGCCGAAGGCGAGGGGCGCGAGGACATCGTGTTTCGCGACCCCGGCCGCGGCATCTACAAGCGGCTGGTGCTGGAGAACGACCGCATCATCGGCGTGGTGATGTATGGCGACACCGCCGACGGCAACTGGTTCTACGGGCTGATGAAGGACGAAACCGACATCAGCGAGATGCGCGACACGCTGATCTTCGGCCCGGCCTTCCAGGGGGGGACCGCGCTGGACCCTATGGCGGCCGTTGCAGCCTTGCCGCCTGAGGCGGAGATCTGCGGCTGCAACGGCGTCTGCAAGGGAACCATCGTCGCCGCGGTGCAGGGCGGCGCGCATACGCTCGATGCGGTGCGCGCCTGCACCAAGGCGTCGGGATCGTGCGGCACCTGCACCGGGCTGGTCGAGCAGGTGATGAAGCTGACGCTGGGCGACGGCTTCGTCGCGCCCGCGCCCGCCGGCATGTGCAAATGCACCGACCACAGCCACGAGGACGTGCGGCGGCTCATCAAGTCCATGGGGCTGAAGTCGATCCCCGCCGTCATGCAGGAACTGGGCTGGAAAACGGTCGGTGGCTGTCATTCCTGCCGCCCGGCGCTGAACTATTACCTGCTGGCCGAATACCCGCTGGACTATCGCGACGACCGCCAGTCGCGCTTCGTGAACGAAAGGAACCACGCCAATATCCAGAAGGACGGCACCTATTCCGTGGTGCCGCGCATGTGGGGCGGCGTCACCACCCCGCAGGAGCTGCGCGCCATCGCCGACGCGGCCGAGAAATATGCCGTTCCCATGGTCAAGGTCACCGGCGGCCAGCGCATCGACCTGCTGGGTGTCAAGAAAGAGGACCTGCCGCATATCTGGGCCGACCTGAACGCCGCCGGGCTGGTCTCGGGCCATGCCTATTCCAAGGGGCTGCGCACGGTGAAGACCTGCGTCGGCAGCGAGTTCTGCCGCTTCGGCACCCAGGATTCCACGGGCCTCGGCATCCGGCTGGAAAAGCTGCTCTGGGGGTCGTGGACGCCGCACAAGGTCAAGCTGGGCGTCTCGGGTTGCCCCAGGAACTGCGCCGAGGCGACCTGCAAGGATGTGGGCGTGATCTGCGTCGACAGCGGCTACCAGATCAGCGTCGCCGGTGCCGCCGGGATGGAGGTGAAGGAGACCGAGCCCCTGGCCTCGACCCCCTGCGAGGACGAGGCGGTCGAGATCATCACCGCCTTCATCCAGCTTTACCGCGAACATGCGCGCTATCTGGACCGGCCCTATAAATGGGTGGCCAAGGTCGGGCTCGACTGGGTGAAGGCGCAGATCGCCGACCTGCCGACCCGCCGCGCGCTGGTCGAACGCTTCGAGATCAGCCAGTCGGTCTATCGCCGCGACCCCTGGGCCGAACATTCCACCACCACCGAGACGCCCAGATGGGCGCCTCTTGCCGATCTGACCCTGGAGGCCGCGGAATGACCGGTTTCATCGATATCGGAGCCCTGGAGGACATTCCCCGGCAGGGCGCGCGGGTGATCCGCACCGTGCAGGGCTGCGTCGCGGTGTTCCGCACCCTGGACGACCGGGTCTTTGCGCTGGACGACCGCTGCCCGCACAAGGGCGGCCCGCTGTCCGAGGGCATCGTGCACGGCGACCGCGTGACCTGCCCGCTGCACAATTGGGTGTTCGACATGAACTCGGGCGCCGCGCAGGGCGCCGACGAGGGCGCGGTCCGCACCTGGCCCGTCCGCGTCGAACAGGGCCGCGTCCTGATCAGCGCCGAACTCGTCTCGCGCCCCCGCGCCGCCTGAAGGAGCACGCTCATGTCCTATGTCAATCCTGCCGATTTCGCGAAGAAGATGATCGATGCCGGCGAGGCCAAGGTCTTCATGTCCACCAAGGACACGCTGATCCGCGCCTATATGGCCGGGGCGATCCTGGCGCTGGCCGCCGCCTTCGCCGTGACCGTCACCGTGAACACCGGCGAGCCGCTGATCGGCGCGCTGCTGTTCCCGGTCGGCTTCTGCATGCTCTACCTGCTGGGCTTCGACCTGCTCACCGGGGTGTTCACGCTGGTGCCGCTGGCGCTGATCGACCGGCGCCCGGGGGTGACGGTCCAGGGCATGCTGCGCAACTGGGGCCTGGTCTTTGCCGGCAATTTCGCCGGCGCCTTCACCGTCGCGGTGTTCATGGCGATCATCGTCACCTTCGGCTTTTCCGAGGCGCCGAATGCGGTCGGCGAAAAGATCGGCCATATCGGCGAGGGGCGGACGCTCGGCTATGCCGCCCATGGCGCGGCGGGGATGCTGACGCTGTTCGTCCGCGCGGTCATGTGCAACTGGATGGTCTCGACCGGGGTGGTGGCGGCGATGATGTCCACCAGCGTCTCGGGCAAGGTCATCGCCATGTGGATGCCGATCCTGATCTTCTTCTACATGGGGTTCGAGCATTCCATCGTGAACATGTTCCTGTTCCCGGCCGGGCTTCTTCTGGGCGGGCAGTTCACCATCATGGACTATATGATCTGGAACGAGATCCCGACCGTGCTGGGCAACCTGGTCGGCGGGCTGACCTTTGTCGGCGCGATGATCTATGCCACGCATCACAAGACCTCGTCCCGGCGTGCGGCGGATACGCCCGCCGAAGCCCCCGCCGCCGTTCCTGCCGAGTGAGGGGCCCATGCAGACCATCCGCACCACCTGTCCCTATTGCGGCGTGGGCTGCGGCGTGCTGGCGACGCCCGACGGCAAGGGCGGGCTGGGCATCGCGGGCGACCCCGATCATCCGGCGAACCGGGGCCGGCTTTGCGTCAAGGGCTCGGCGCTTGGCGAGACGGTCGGCCATGCCGGTCGGCTGCTTTCCCCGCGCATCCATGGCCGCGAGGCCGGCTGGGACGAGGCGCTGGATCTGGTCGCCCGCCGGTTTTCAGAAACCATCGCCGAGCACGGGCCGGATTCGGTCGGCTTCTACGTCTCGGGGCAGCTGCTGACCGAGGATTACTATGTCGCCAACAAGCTGATGAAGGGCTTCATCGGCTCGGCCAATATCGACACCAATTCGCGGCTTTGCATGGCCTCGGCCGTCGCGGGGCACCGGCGGGCCTTCGGCACCGACACGGTGCCGGGGCTCTACGAGGATCTGGAACTGGCCGATACGGTGGTGCTGGTCGGCTCGAATCTGGCCTGGTGCCATCCGGTGCTTTACCAGCGGCTGGCCGCGGCGCGCGAGGCGCGGGGCACGCGGGTCGTGGTGGTCGATCCGCGCCGCACCGCGACTTGCGACATTGCCGACCTGCATCTGCCGCTGGCGCCGGGTTCGGATGCGGCGCTGTTCAACCTGCTGCTGGCAGAAATTGGCAAGAAATCATATCACTGCATGGATAACCTCGACGGTGTCGAGGATGCGCTGGCCGCTGCGCGCGCGACATCGCCCGCGGCAACCGGGTTGGCGCATAGCCAGCTGCGGCAGTTCTTCGACCTGTGGTTGCACAGCGACAAGGTGGTGACGGTCTGGTCGCAGGGCGTGAACCAGTCCGACAGCGGCACCGACAAGGTGAATGCGATCCTGAACTGCCATCTCGCCAGCGGCCGCATCGGCCGGCCCGGCATGGGGCCGTTCAGCGTCACCGGCCAGCCCAATGCCATGGGCGGGCGCGAGGTCGGCGGGCTGGCCAACATGCTGGCCTGCCATCTGGAGATCGAGAACCCCGCGCATCGCGAGGCCGTGCGCGCCTTCTGGAACGCGCCGCGCATGGCCGGGCGGCCCGGCCTCAAGGCCGTGGACATGTTCCGCGCCGTCGAGGACGGCCGGATCAAGGCGCTGTGGATCATCTGCACCAACCCCGCCGCAACCATGCCCGAGGCCGATCGCGTCGCCCGCGCCATCGCCGGCTGCAATTTCACCGTGGTCTCGGACATCATGGCGCGGACCGACACCGTGCGGCTGGCGCATGTGGCCCTGCCGGCGACCGGCTGGGGCGAAAAGGACGGCACGGTGACGAACTCCGAACGCCGCATCAGCCGCCAGCGCCGGACGCTGGCCCCGGCCGGGCAGGCGCGCGACGATTGGCGCATCCTGGCCGAGGTCGGGCGCCGCATGGGCTGGGCCGAGGCTTTCGGCTGGACCAGCCCGGCCGAGGTCTTTGCCGAACACGCGGCGCTGTCCGGCGTCGCAGGCGGCCTGGGCAGCGATGTCGACATCTCGGCCCATGCCGCCATCACCCCGGCGGAATATGACGCGCTGCAACCCTTCCTGTGGCCGCAATCGGCGGGCAGGCAGGGCGGGCGGTTCTTTGGCGACGGGCGGTTTCATACGCCCTCGGGCCGGGGGCGGATGGTCGCGGTCACGCCGCGCACGCCGCAGCCGGTCGGCGGGGATCATCCGTTCCGGCTGAACACCGGCCGGGTGCGCGACCATTGGCACAGCATGACCCGCACCGGCCTGTCGCCGCGCCTGTCCCGCCACCTCGCCGAGCCCTTCCTGGAACTGCACCCAAGCGACGCGGCCCGGCTGGGTCTGGCACCCGCGAGCCTGGCCGAGGTCGAAAGCCCGCAGGGCCGGGCCGTGCTGCGGGTGCTGGTGACCGACCGGGTGGCGCCGGGCCATCCCTTTGCCCCGATGCACTGGACGGGAGAGACCGCGCCTTCGGGCCGGGTTGATGCGCTGGTGCCGGGGCTGACCGATCCGGTCTCGGGCCAGCCGGCGCTGAAATCGGCACCGGTGGCGATCCGGCCCTTTGCCGCGCGCTGGTTCGGCTTTGCCGTTTCGGCCGGCCCGATCCGGCCGGATTGCGCCTATTGGGCGCGGGCCACGCTGCCGCGCGGCGAGCAGGCCGAGCTGGCCGGGCTGGAGGTGCCGCAGGACTGGACTGCCCATGCCCGCGCGCTGTTCGGCCTTTCGGGCGAGCCGCTGGTCCTGCACGACCGCGCCCGCGGACAGGTTCGGCTGGCCTTCCTGCGCAAGGGCCGGCTGCAGGCGGCGCTGTTCGTGGCGCCCGGGCCGGTGGGCCTGTCGCGCAGCCATGTCGCGGCGCTGCTGGGCGAGGAGGGCGCGGGGGCGCTGGCCGGGCGTCCCGGCGCCGACCGACCGGACGAGGGCGCGCTGGTCTGCGCCTGTTTCGGCATCGGCATGAACAGCATCGTGCAGGCCATCGCCAGCCAGCGCCTGACCTCGGTCGAGGCGGTGGGGCAGGCGCTGCGGGCGGGCACCAATTGCGGCTCGTGCCGGCCCGAGATCCGGGCGCTGCTGGACGCAGGCACCGCCTGCCGCGCAGCGGCCGAGTAAGGCCCTAGGCGCCGTCGCCGGCAAAGACCATGGCGCTGCCGGGCAGGGCGGCCAGCCGGATCATGCTGCCGGGCGCGGGCAGGACCAGCCCGGGGATGCGGGATTTCATCGCCGCCCCGCCGGGCTCCAGCCGGGTCTCGATCAGGCTTTCGCGGCCCAGATAGCGGGCGCGCTCGACCCGCGCCGGGGTGCCGCCGGTCTCGGCCGGGACCAGGTGCTGCGGGCGGATGACGACCTCGGCCCGGCTGCCTTCGGCAAGGCCGGGGGCGGGAAAGCTGCCCAGCACGGTCTGCACCCGGCCGCCCGCCACCCGACCCGAGACGATGTTCAGGTCCGAGAAAAATGCCGCCACGCCGCGATCCGCCGGGCGGTCGTAAAGCTCGTCCGGGCGGCCTTCCTGGATCAGCCGGCCCCGGCGCATGACCGCGATGCGATGGCCCATCAGCATCGCCTCCTCGGGGTCGTGGGTGACCATCAGCACCGTGGTCTCGGTCTCGCGCAGCAGGTCCAGCGCCGCGTCGCGCACCCCGTCGCGCAGCCGGTGGTCGAGGCTCGAGAAAGGCTCGTCCATCAGCATCAGGCAGGGGCGGGGCGCCAGGGCCCGGATCAGCGCGACGCGCTGCTGCTCGCCGCCCGAAAGCTCGTGCGGGTATTTCGCGGCATGGCCGGATAGGCCGACCCGCTCCAGCAGTTCCCCGATTCGGGTGCGGTTCTGCCGGGCCGGGCCCTGCAGGCCGAAACCGACATTGGCCGCCACGTCCAGATGCGGGAACAGCGCGAAATCCTGGAACACCAGCCCCACCGGGCGCCGCTCGGGCGGCAGGAAGGCGCTGGCATCGGACATGGCCTGGCCGCCGATGCGGACGGCGCCGGAATCGGGCCGCTCGATGCCGGCGATCATCCGCAGCGTGGTGGACTTGCCGCAGCCCGAAGGGCCGAGCAGGCAGGTCACCTCGCCCCGTGCCACGCGGAAGCCGACATCCTCGACCGCCGAGACCGGGCCGAAGCGGCGGCACAGCGCCTCGACCTCCAGCATGGGCCGGAATGGCGCGGCATCAGGCGCGTCGTCCCGCGCGTCCATCTGGCTGGCCCAGGGGGGAGGGCTGGCGAATTGGTTCATCGGCATCCCTTCGTCTGGCGACCGTAACCGGATGATCTTTGTTTACTTTGCTAATTAGTTTAGTAAACATGTCGAGAAATCGCAAGGAGGACAGGCTGATGCGTGTTGGACTATCTGGACTGATCGGTGCCGTGCTGGCTGCGCAGGCGGTTGCCGCAAGCGCCCAGGAGCTGAATCTTTACACCACGCGCGAGCCGAATCTGATCGAGCCGCTGCTGGCCTCGTTCAGCGAATCGACCGGGGTGAAGGTGAACACCATCTTCCTCAAGGACGGGCTGGCCGAGCGGGTCGAGCAGGAGGGCGAGGCTTCGCCCGCCGACGTGCTGATGACCGTGGATATCGGCAACCTGGTCGATCTGGTCGATCGCGGCCTGACCCAGCCGGTCGAATCCGAGGCGCTGGCGGCCGCCATCCCCGAGAACCTGCGCGACAAGGACGGCAACTGGTTCGCGCTGTCGCAGCGCGCGCGGGTGCTTTACGCCGACAAGGATCTGGATCTGGCGAGCTTCACCTATGAGGATCTCGCCAAGCCGGAATGGCAGGGCAAGGTCTGCATCCGCTCGGGCCAGCATCCCTATAACGTGGCGCTGACCGCCTCCTATATCGTGCATCACGGCGAGGAAGCCGCGAAGACCTGGCTGGAGGGCGTCAAGGCGAACCTGGCCCGCACTGCCGGCGGCGGCGACCGCGACGTGGCCCGCGACATCATGGGCGGCATCTGCGAGATCGGCATCGCTAATTCCTATTATGTCGGCCTGATGCGCAGCGGCGCCGGCGGCCCCGAGCAGGAGGAATGGGTCAAGGCGATCAAGGTCGTCCTGCCGACCTTCGAGGGCGGCGGCACCCAGGTGAACGTCTCGGGGGCGGCGGTGGCCAAGCACGCGCCGAACAAGGACCAGGCGGTGCAGCTGCTGGAATACCTGGTTTCGGACGAGGCGCAGAAAATCTATGCCGAGGCGAATTTCGAATATCCGGTCAAGCCCGGCGTCGCGGTCAGCCCGGTGATCGAGGATATTGCCGATCTCAATGCCGACGGCACCGACCTGACCGAGATCGCCCGCCAGCGCAAGGCGGCGAGCGAGCTGGCCGAGGCGGTGGGCTTCGACAACTGATCCCGTCGCTGAACCTGTGGCCGGCGCAGGCCCCATGACCCCGGAACTGGCACCAAGCTCCCGCCTCCGCGCGGGGGGTGGCTGGCAGGCGGCAGCTCTGGCTGTCGCCGTGCTGGTTCTGCTGCCGGTGCTGGCGCTGGGGCTGTTCGCGCTTCGGGGCAGTCCGGGGCTCTGGGCGCATCTGGTCAGCAACGTGCTGCCGGTCGCGGCGCGGCAGACGGTGATCCTGCTTCTGGGCGTCGGCTTCATCGTCGCGACGCTGGGCACGGTGACGGCCTGGCTGGTCGCGGCCTGCGACTTTCCCGGGCGGCGCATCTTCGGCTGGGCGCTGCTGCTGCCGCTGGCGGTGCCGACCTATATCGTCGCCTATGCCTATCTGGACCTTCTGCATCCGGTCGGCCCGGTGCAGGGCGCGATCCGCGGCTGGCTGGGCTATGCCAGCCCGCGCGAGTTCCGCCTGCCCGACATCCGCTCGATGCCGGGCTGCATCCTGCTGCTGGGGCTGGTGCTTTACCCCTATGTCTACCTGCCGGTGCGGGCGCTGTTCGCCATGCAGGCCGGCAACCTGCTGGACGCGGGCCGCACGCTGGGGGCGGGGCCGGTCGCCACCTTCCTGCGCGTGGCGATTCCGCTGGCCCGGCCCGCCGTCGCCATCGGCACGGCGCTGGCGCTGATGGAGGCGATGAACGATATCGGCGCGGCCGAGTTCCTGGGCGTGCGCACGCTGACCGTCTCGGTCTATTCGACCTGGATCAACCGCTCGGACCTGCCGGGGGCGGCGCAGATCGCGCTGGCGATGCTGGCCATCACCATGGCGCTGGTCATGCTGGAGCGGCGCGGTCGCAAGCGCCAGCGTTACGCGGCCGGCGCGCAGCCCCTGCGGCGCATGCGCCTGCGCGGCTGGCGGGCCTGGGGTGCGACGCTGGTCTGCGCGCTGCCGGTCGCCTTCGGCTTCGCGGCGCCGGCCTGGTATCTGGTCGGTGCGGCCTGGGCGCGATACCGCTTCGCCGGGCTGTCGCCGCGCATCCTCGAGGAGGCCGGCAACACCGCCTTCTTCGCCGCGCTGGCGACGCTGGTCGCGCTGCTCTTGGGACTGGTGGTAACCGGCGCGGCGCGGATGCGGCCCGGACGGCTGACCCAGACCATGGCGCGGCTTTCGACGCTGGGCTATGCGGTGCCGGGCACCATCCTGGCCATCGGGCTTCTGCCGGTGATCGCGCTGGCCGACCGCCAGATCGCCGCCGCCTCGCAGGCGCTGCTGGGCGTGGGGCCGGGGCTTTTGCTGCTCGGCTCGGGGGCGGCGCTGATCTATGCCTATGTCGCGCGCTTCCTTGCCATCGCCACCGGCGGCATCGAGGCGGGGCTGAGCCGGGTGCCGCGCTCGCTCGACCATGTGGCGCGGACGCTGGGCCGCAGCCCCGGCCAGGTGTTCCGCGAGGTGCATGTGCCGATCTCGCGACCGGCGCTGGCGGCCTCGGGACTGCTGATCTTTGTCGATTGCGTCAAGGAGCTGCCCGCCACGCTGCTGCTGCGGCCGCTGAACTTCGAGACCCTCTCGACGCATCTTTACGGCGAGGCGGCGCGCGGCACCTACGAGGACGCCGCCATCGCCGCGCTGATCATCGTGGCCATCGGCATCCTGCCGGTCATGGTGCTGGCGCGGACGATCCGGCGATGACTGCGGCAGATTGTCCCTTTCGCGCGGCGCGGATTTCTGACAGGGCTGCGCGCATGCAGGTTCGGGGCGCATATCGTGATGCAGGGCTGACGCGCGGCGCACGGCTGTTCCGCTGGCTGGCGGTGCTGCCCTTCCTGCTGTTCTCGCTGATCCTGCCCGGCACCATGGTCGCCCGCGATGCGCAGGGCAGCATCACCGTGGTGCTCTGCTCGGGCGAGGGGCCGGTCGAGATGGCCGTGGCCGCCGATGGCAGCCTGGTCCCGGCCGGCAAGGCCTCGCATGGCGATCCGCATGGCTGTGACTGGGCACCGCATGGCCAGCCGCTTCTGGAGGGCGCCATGCAGGCGGCGCCGACGCCGCTGTTGCAGGCGCTGCGCATGGCGCGGGCGCTGGACCGGCCCGGCCCGCCGCATCGCGTCGAGATGCTGGTCCCCTCGGCGCGGGGACCGCCGGCACGCGTCTGATCCGAGTTTTCCGATCCGCGCAGCCACGGGCCGGCGGTTCACGCCCTTATTCAGACGAGAACGATCATGAAGAACCCTGTCTTTGGCGCATTCTGCGCCTCGGCGCTGGCCCTTGCCGCCGCGCCCGCCCTTGCCCATGCCACGCTGGAGCAGTCTGAGGCCCGCGCCGGCGCCGCCTATCGCGCGGTGATCCGCATCGGCCATGGCTGCGACGGCCAGGCGACCAACACCCTGCGCGTGCAGCTGCCCGAGGGCTTCTACAATGCCAAGCCCATGCCCAAGGCCGGCTGGACGCTGGAAACGGTCAAGGGCCCCTATGCCCGGCCCTTCGACAATCACGGCACGCCGATGACCGAGGGCACGCGAGAGGTGGTCTGGTCCGGCGGCGATCTGCAGGACGACTGGTATGACGAATTCGTCATCCGCGGCACGGTCGGCGCCGATGTGACGCCGGGCACGGTGCTGTATTTCTCGACCGTGCAGGAATGCGCGGACGGCAAGGAGGAATGGATCGACGTCACCGGCAGCAAGGAAGTCCCGAACCCCGCCCCGGGCGTGACGGTCACGGCGGGCAAGGCCGGGCATGGCCATGGCCACGGCCACGGCGACCATGCGAAGGCCGGGCCGATCACGCTGGGCGACCTGACGCTGAGCGGGCCCTTCACCCGCGCCACGCCCCCCGGTGCCCCGGTGGCGGGCGGCTTCCTGACCGTCGCCAATGCCGGCGCGGACGACCGGCTGGTCTCGGCCAGCGTCGATTTCGCCGGCCGGGCCGAGATCCACGAGATGGCGATGGAGGGCGATGTCATGAAGATGCGCCAGCTTGCCGAGGGCCTGCCGATCCCGGCCGGGGCGACGGTTGAACTGAAGCCCGGCGGCTATCACCTGATGTTCATGGAGCTGAAGCAGCCGCTGGTCGAGGGCGAGACCGTGAATGTCACGCTGCATTTCGAGAAGGCCGGCGAGGTCGAGGTGCCGATGACGGTCGGGCCGATGAATGCCGGCAAGCACGGCGGAAAGGATGGTGGACATGGCGGACATTAAGCGGGGCTCGGGGCTGCGTCCCTTGCGCTATGCGCTCTGGGCGCTGGTGGTGCTGGCGCTGGCCGGACTGGGCTGGTTCCAGTTCGTCGCGCCCCGTGCGGGCACGGGCTCGCTAAGCGATGCCGGCACCGCCTCGCTGGGTCGGGGCGATTACCGCCTCGCCGCCACGGACGGCACGGAATTCACCCAGGCGACGCTGCAGGGCCAGCCCTCGGCGGTGTTCTTCGGCTTCACCCATTGCCCGGACGTCTGCCCGACCACGCTGGGCGACGTCGCGAGCTGGCAGGAGGAGCTGGGCGAGGCCGGCAAGGATCTGCGGGTGTTCTTCGTCACCGTCGATCCCGAGCGCGATACGGTCGAGGCGTTGCGCGAATATGTCTCGTGGGTGCCGGGCGTGATCGGCGTCTCGGGCGCGCCGGAAGAGGTCGCCAAGGCGGTCAAGGCCTTCCGCATCTATGCCCGCAAATCGCCGCAAGAGGGCGGGGATTACAGCATGGACCATTCCTCGACCTTGCTGCTGTTCGACCGCGACGGCGATTATGCCGGGCTGATCGGCTATCAGGAGGACCGCGAGCGGGCCATGGCCAGCCTGCGGCGCCTGCTGGAAAGCTGACGCGCGCGGCGCCGGCCCGCCCGGCACCGCGATCCCCAGGGCGGTGCCGCTTCCATGCGGCCTGCCCTAAATCGCTTCTTCTGATATCCGAAATGTTTTGGAACGCACCGATGCGGCCGGTTTGACGAGGCTGTGGCCGATTCGCGCCACGAAAGCGACCCGGCATCCGAAACGATCAGGGCGATGTTAGCGCATGACATAAGAGTGTGCATTCCCGGCCCGCTGATCTTGCCCCGTCTTAGCGAAATTTCCCCGGGAATCGATAGTTTTTTGCCGCTCTTTCGCGGTTCTCCGCCTGCTTCTGCTCGCGTGCCGGCGGAATTCTTGACCGAAACAGCGCAATGCGCTAAAAGTTACCGAAAGGTTTCGGATCGTATTTGAGAAAGGCGCACAGGCGCCCCGGATTGCAAGCTGGTGCTGGGGAGGCACCTTGAAAAAGGGGAGGAATTCATGGGGAAATTCAGCCGGGGCGCGCTGCGTCCGGTGGTATTGGCCGCGCTGATGGGCGGCATCGCGCTGCCCGCCGTGGCGGACGAGCTGTTCTATGTCGCGGGCGGCGTCGGCAAGCAGGCCCAGCACTTCAAGGAGCTTGTGAAGCCCTGGGAGGAACGCAGCGGCCATACCGTGACGCTGGTGCCGATGCCGCAGTCCAGCTCGGACCAGTTCGCGCAATACCGGCTGTGGCTGGCGGCGGGCACCAGGGACGTTGACCTGTATCAGACGGACGTGATCTGGGCGCCGCAGCTTTCCGAATATTTCGTCGATCTGTCCGAGGCGGCCAAGGACATCGTCGGCGAACATTTCCCCTCGGTCATCGAAAGCCAGACTGCGGACGGCAAGCTGGTGGCGCTGCCGCTTTATACCGATGCCCCGGCGCTTTACTACCGCGCGGACCTGCTGGAGAAATACGGCAAGGAGGTGCCCGGGACCTGGGCCGAGCTGACCGAAACCGCCAGGCTGATCCAGGACGGCGAGCGGGCCGCGGGGCAGGGCGACCTGTGGGGTTTCGTCTGGCAGGGCAACGCCTATGAGGGGCTGACCTGCAACGCGCTGGAATGGGTGAAATCCTTTGGCGGCGGCCAGATCGTCGAGGCGGACGGCACCGTCTCGATCAACAACCCGCAGGCGGTGGCGGCGCTGGAACTGGCGGCCAGCTGGATCGGCACCATCAGCCCGCGCGGCGTTCTGGCGCACAAGGAAGAAGAGGCGCGCGGCGTCTGGCAGACCGGCAACGCCGTTTTCATGCGCAACTGGCCCTATGCCTTCGCGCTGAGCGCGGGCGCGGACAGTGCGGTCAAGGGCAAGTTCGACGTGGCGCCGCTGCCGGCGGGCTCGGAGGAGACCGGCTCGGCCTCGACGCTGGGCGGTTGGAACGTCGCGGTGTCGAAATTCTCGACCAAGCAGGAGGCGGCGGTCGATCTGGCGCTCTATCTCGCCTCGGCCGAGGCGCAGAAGCGCCGCGCGCTGCTGGACGGCAACCTGCCGACCGTGGTCGCGCTCTACGACGACCCCGAGATCGCCGAGGCGGTGCCGCTGATCCCGCGCTGGAAAGAGGTCTTCGCCAATGCCGTGCCGCGCCCCTCCGGGCCGGTCAAGAGCAAGTATAACGAGGTCTCGTCGAAATTCTGGTCGGCCGTGCATGACACGCTGTCGGGCAAGGGCACGGCGGCCGAGAACCTGGAGCTGCTGGAGCTGGATCTGACCGATCTGCAAGGCTCGGGCTGGTAAGGCGCGTTGCGGGGGCTGGCGGGTTCGCGCCGGCCCCGACCGGCCCCTGCGGCCGATGAGGAGTTTCCCCCATGACTGACCCCATCGCGGGCCGCCTCGGCGGTCCCAGCCTGCGGCAGCGTCGGCAAAGGGCTGCCTTCTGGTTCCTGGCCCCCATGCTTTTCGCGCTGCTCTGCGTCGCGGCCTGGCCGCTGGCGCGCACCATCTGGTTCTCGTTCACCAACACCACGCTGTCGAACCTTTACGGCGGCGAGTGGATCGGTTTCGACAATTACCTGTCGATGCGCACGCTGTCCTCGGGGCGGGTGGTCTGGCGCGGCACGCTGGTCGATCCGGCCTGGTGGAACGCGGTCTGGAACACCGTCCGCTTCTCGCTGATCTCGGTCGGGTTCGAGACGGTTCTGGGCCTGATCGTGGCGCTGGTGCTGAATGCCGAGTTCAAGGGCCGCGCCCTGGTGCGCGCCGCCATCCTGATCCCCTGGGCGATCCCGACCATCGTCTCGGCCAAGATGTGGGCCTGGATGCTGAACGACCAGTTCGGGATCCTGAACGACATCCTGCTGCGGCTGGGGCTGATCGGCGAAAAGATCGCCTGGACCGCCAGCACCGAGACCGCGATGACCGCCGTGCTGATCGTCGATATCTGGAAGACCACGCCCTTCATGGCGCTGCTGATCCTGGCCGGCTTGCAGATGGTGCCGCGCGACATCTACGAGGCGGCGCGGATCGACGGCATCCATCCGGTCAAGGTGTTCCTCCGCGTCACCCTGCCGCTGATCAAGCCGGCGCTGATGGTGGCGGTGATCTTCCGCATGCTGGACGCGCTGCGCATCTTCGACCTGATCTATGTGCTGACGCCGAACAGCTCGGCCACCAAGACCATGTCGGTCATCAGCCGCGAGAACATGATCGACTTCGACAAGTTCGCCTATGGCGCGGCGCAATCGACGCTGCTCTTCGCGATCATCGCCGTCTTCGTCAGCGCCTATATCTGGCTCGGCCGCGTGGACCTGGGCGGGGAGGGCTCGAAATGACCCGTCACAAGCTGCTGAAACGGATCGGCTTTTACGCGCTGGTCGTGGTGATCGTCGTCTTTTCGGTCTTTCCCTTCTACTATGCCGTCGTGACCAGCTTCGCCTCGGGGACGGCGCTGTTTCGGGTGAACTACCTGCCCTCGGGGTTCGACCTGCGCAACTATCAGGCGGTGCTGGGGTCGAGGAACTTCCTTTATTCCATCGGCAACTCGCTGATCATCGCGACGCTGACGGTCGGGTTGTCGCTGTTCCTGGGCGTCACCGCTTCATACGCCCTGGCGCGGGTGCGGTTCCGGGGGCGGGGGCTGCTGCTGATGACCATCCTGGCCGTGTCGATGTTCCCGCAGATCGCGGTGCTGGCCGGGCTGTTCGAGCTGGTGCGCTTTCTGGGCATCTTCAACACCCATTGGGCGATGATCCTGTCCTATACGATCTTCACGCTGCCCTTCACCGTCTGGGTGCTGACGACATTCATGCGCGACCTGCCGGTCGAGATCGAGGAGGCGGCGATCGTCGACGGCGCCAGCCCCTGGATCATCATCACCCGCGTCTTTCTGCCGCTCTTGTGGCCGGCGATGGTGACCACCGGGCTTCTGGCCTTCATCGGCGCCTGGAACGAGTTCCTGTTCGCGCTGACCTTCACCAGCACCGAAAGCATGCGCACCGTGCCGGTGGCCATCGGCCTGCTCTCGGGCGCCTCCGAGCAAGAAATTCCCTGGGGCCCGATCATGGCCGCCTCGGTCATCGTGACGGTGCCGCTGATCGTCCTCGTCCTCATTTTCCAGCGCAAGATCGTGGCGGGCCTGACCGCCGGCGGCGTGAAAGGTTGAACCATGGCCAAGATCGAGTTGAAGAACGTCACCAAATCCTATGGCGGCTTGCAGGTCATCAAGGGCATCGACCTGGAGATCCGCAAGGGCGAATTCATGGTCTTCGTCGGCCCGTCCGGCTGCGGCAAGTCGACGCTGCTGCGGCTGGTTTCGGGGCTGGAGGAGATCACCAGCGGCGACATGCTGTTCGACGGGCAGCGGGTGAACGACCTGGTGCCCTCGGATCGCGGCATCGCCATGGTGTTCCAGAGCTATGCGCTTTACCCGCATATGAAGGTCTATGACAACATGGCCTTCGGCATGAAGCTGGCCAAGGCCGGCAAAGCCGAGATCGACCGCCGCGTGCGCGAGGCGGCGCGGCTCTTGCAGATCGAGCATCTGCTGGACCGGCTGCCCAAGCAGCTGTCCGGCGGCCAGCGCCAGCGCGTCGCCATCGGCCGCGCCATCGTCCGCGACCCGCGCGTGTTCCTGTTCGACGAGCCGCTGTCGAACCTCGACGCGGCGCTGCGGGTGCAGACGCGGCTGGAGATCGCCCGGCTGCATCACGGCATGGAGGACGTGACGATGATCTACGTCACCCATGACCAGGTCGAGGCGATGACGCTGGCCGACCGCATCGCCGTGCTGCGCGATGGCAGGCTGGAGCAGGTCGGCACGCCCGCCGAGCTTTACGAGCGGCCGAACTCCACCTTCGTCGCCGGCTTTATCGGCAGTCCCAGGATGAACTTCCTGACCGACGGTTTCGCGCATGCGCATGACTGCGCCACCCTGGGCATCCGCCCCGAGCATATCGACATCGTCGAGGCCGGCCCCTGGTCGGGCGAGGTCGTCCATGCCGAGGATCTGGGCGCCGACCATTATCTTTTCGTCGAGATCGGCGCGGCCGAGCCCCTGGTCGTGCGCCAGCCCGGCAAGCTGGCCCGGCCGCTGGGCACGCGGCTGAGCCTGGCGCCGCGCTTGGGCCACCTGCACCGTTTCGACGCCAACGACGCGCCGATCCGCTGAAATCACCACCCGCTCCCGCAGGGGAGCAACAAGGAGCGATGAATGACCATCCGAGTCACTGTCTGGGGCGAGAACGTCCACGAGCAGAAGAACAAGACCGTCGCGGGGATCTACCCGGACGGCATGCACAACACCATCGCCGGGGCGCTGAACCGCGACGCCGGCATCGCGGCCGGCAGCGTGACCCTGCAAGACCCCGAGCATGGGCTGACGGCCGAGAAGCTGGCCGAAACCGACGTGCTGATCTGGTGGGGCCATTGCGCCCATGGCGAGGTGCAGGACGCGGTGGTCGAGCGCGTGGCCGAGGCGGTCTGGTCCGGCATGGGCATGATCTTTTTGCATTCGGCGCATTTCTCGAAACCCTTCAAGCGGCTGATGGGCACGCCCTGCAACCTGACCTGGCGCGAGGCGGGCGAGCGTGAGCGACTTTGGCTGACCTCGCGCAACCATCCCATTGCCGCCGGCCTGCCCGATCAGTTCGAGCTGGAGCACGAGGAGATGTATGGCGAGCCCTTCGGCGTGCCCGAGCCGCTGGAGACCGTCTTCGTCAGCTGGTTCGCGGGCGGCGAGGTGTTCCGCTCGGGCCTGACCTACAAGCGCGGGGCCGGGAACGTGTTCTATTTCCGCCCCGGCCACGAAACCTATCCGACCTATCACGACGCCAATGTGCAGCGGGTGATCCTGAACGCGGTGAAATGGGCGCATAACCCGGCCGCGCGGCTGGCCGAGCCGACCGTCGCGCCCAATGTCCCGGTCGAGCAGGCGCTGGAGCCGATCGAGGAACGCGGTCCCAAACTGCATGCCGCCGGCGAGGAGGGCTATCGCTGATGGTCCGGCTTCTCGTCATCGGCACCGGCGGCATGGCGGCGAACCATGCCCGCGCCTTCGCCGGCATTCCCGGCGTCGAGCTGGTGGGCGGCGTGGACCCGCGGCCCGAGCCGCTGGCCGCCTTCAACGCCGAGCATGGCATTCCGCGCGGCTTTGCCAGCCTGGACGAGGCGCTGGCCTGGGGCGCGTTCGACGCCGCGACCAACGTGACGCCGGATGCTGCGCATTATCCGACCACCATGCCGCTTCTGGCGGCGGGCAAGCATGTGCTGTGCGAAAAGCCGCTGGCCACCAATGCCGCGGATGCCGAAGCGATGGCCGATGCGGCGGTGCGGGCCGGGGTGGTGAGCATGGTCAATCTCAGCTATCGCGACGTGCCGGCGCTGCAAAAGGCCGCGGCCATGGTCCGCGCGGGCGAGATCGGCGCGGTGCGGCATTTCGAGGCGAGCTACCTGCAAAGCTGGCTGACGCAGCCCAGCTGGGGCGACTGGCGGACCGACCCGAAATGGCTGTGGCGGGTTTCGACCGCGCATGGCTCCAAGGGCGTGCTGGGCGATGTGGGCATCCATATCCTCGATTTCGCCACCTTCATCGCCGGGCAGGACGCGGCGCAGGTTTCCTGCCTGCTCAAGACCTTCGACAAGGCGCCGGAGGGGCGGATCGGGGACTATGTGCTGGACGCCAATGACAGCGCCACCATGCAGATCGTGCTGGAAAACGGTGCGCTGGGGACGGTGGCGGCGACGCGCTTCGCCACCGGGCACCTGAACGACCTGCGGCTGCGGATCTACGGCGACCGGGGCGGGCTGGAGGTCTGCTTCGAGAACCGCGTCAGCCGGCTGCGCGCCTGCCTGTCGCCGGACTTGGAAACCGCCGCCTGGCACGAGGTCGACTGCCCGCCGGTGCCGACGATCTACCAGCGCTTCATCGCCGCGATCCGGGGCGAGGGCGCGGCCGATCCCGATTTCGCCCGCGGCGCGGCGCTGCAACGCCTGTTGGACCGGGCCGAGGAATCCTCGGTCGAGGCCGGGCTCAGCCTCGCTGTCTAGGCGCAACCGATCCGGCGGCGGCCCTCTCCTCCCTGCCGCCGCCGGACACCTTGCAAGGAGCATGGCATGACCCAGACCGTTCCCGCGCAGGTCCGCCGCGCGCCCCGCATCCGCCTTGGGATGGTCGGCGGCGGGCAGGGCGCCTTCATCGGCGCGGTGCACCGCATCGCCGCCCGCATCGACGACCGGTATGAGCTGGTGGCGGGCTGCTTTTCCTCGACGCCGGAAAAAAGCGCGGCCTCGGCGGCGGAACTGGGCGTGGGCCGCGCCTATGGCGATTTCGCGCAGATGGCGATGCGCGAGGCGCGGCGCAAGGACGGGGTCGAGGCGGTGGCCATCGTCACCCCGAACCACCTGCACGCCCCCGTCGCCCGCGCCTTCCTGAAGCGCGGCATCCATGTCATCTGCGACAAGCCCCTGACCGCGACCCTGCCCGAGGCGCGCAAGCTGGCCAAGGCGGCCGAAGGCTCGGATGCGCTGTTCGTGCTGACGCACAACTATACCGGCTATCCGATGGTGCGGCAGGCCCGCGCCATGACCTTGGCGGGCGAGCTGGGCGAGATCCGGCTGGTGCAGGTCGAATACGCGCAGGACTGGCTGGCCGAGCCCATCGAGCAGGCGGGCAACAAGCAGGCCGGCTGGCGCACCGATCCGGCGCGATCCGGCGCGGGCGGGGCCATCGGCGACATCGGCACCCATGCCTTCAACCTGGCCGGCTTTGTGACCGGGCTGGAACTGGAGGCGCTGGCCGCCGATCTGCACAGCTTCGTGCCGGGCCGGGCGGTCGACGACAACGGCCATGTGCTCTTGCGCTATCGCGGTGGGGCGCGCGGGATGCTGTGGTGTTCGCAGGTCGCCTCGGGCTGCGAGAACGCGCTGCGGCTGCGGGTCTATGGCAGCCGCGCCGGTATCGAATGGGCGCAGGAGGAGCCGAATGCCCTGTGGGTCACGCCGCTGGGCCGGCCGCGCTATCGGCTGTCGCGCGGCGGCGCCGGAACGGGGCTTGAGGCTGCGCGCCTGACCCGCATTCCCGCCGGCCATCCCGAGGGCTATCTGGAAGGTTTCGCGAATATCTATGCCGAGGCGGCGCGTGCCATCCTCGCCCGTCGCGAGGGCAGGGCGCCCGACCCGGCGGTGACGTTTCCCGGCATCCGCGAGGGGTTGGAGGGCGTGGCCTTCGTCGATGCCTGCCTGCGCTCCGGCAAGCGCAACGGCGCCTGGGTGGCGCTGGCGCTCTAGCCCGGAACCTCCGCCTTCCGCCGCATTGTCGCGCCGCTCCCATCGCGGCCATTGTTCCCGCCGTCCCGCCTATGCTACCTCGCGCCCCGAGAATGGAGGCGCGCGTGATCCTTTGCGAATTCGGTCCTGACGGCGGGCCGGTCCTGTTCCGGGACCCGCGGGAATTGCTGGTGGTGACCCGCCCCGAGGATGTGGCCTCCGCGCTCGGCCATCTCGAGGCCCGGCGCCGGCAGGGGGCCTGGATCGCGGGCTACCTGTCCTATGAGCTGGGCTATGCGCTGGAGCCGGTGCTGGCGCGCGAGATGCCGGCGGACCGGCGCACGCCGCTCATGGCTTTCGCCGTCCATGACGCGCCCGAACCTGCGCCGCCGCTGCCGGCGGGGGACGCGGCCCGGCTGGCGCCGTTGAAGCCCATGATCTCGCAACAGGATTACGCGGCCGCCTTTGCCCGCACCCGCGACTATATCGCGGCCGGCGACTGCTACCAGATCAACCTGACCTTTCCCATCGGCTCGCGCCTGATCTCCGGCTCGGCGCTGCAGCTTTACGCCGCGCTGGCCGCGCGCCAGCCGGTCGGATTCGGCGCCTATGCCGATCTGGGACAGGGGCCGGTGGTGGTCTCGCGCTCGCCCGAGCTGTTCTTCCGCCTCGATGCGCAGGGCCGGATCGAGGCGCGGCCGATGAAGGGCACCGCGCCGCGCGACCCCGATCCGGCGCGCGACGCGGCCTTGGCGGCGGCGCTGGCGGCATCGGAAAAGAACCGGGCCGAGAACCTGATGATCGTGGACCTGCTGCGCAACGACATCGCCCGCATCTCGCGCCTGGGCTCGGTGCGGGTGCCCGAGCTTTTCGCCGTGGACAGCTTCGCCACCGTGCACCAGATGAGCTCGCGCGTGGTGGGCCGGCTGGAGCGCCCGGCCGAGCTGGGCGCGATGCTGCGGGCGCTGTTTCCCTGCGGCTCGATCACCGGCGCGCCCAAGATCCGCGCCATGCAGATCATCCGCGAGGTCGAGCCGTTTCCGCGCGGGGTCTATTGCGGCGCGATCGGCTGGATGGCCCCGGACGGGGCGGCCTGCTTCTCGGTGGCGATCCGCACGCTGTCGGTCTGGCCGGATGGCGAGGTCACGCTGAATGTCGGCGGCGGCGTGGTGCAGGATTCGACCGCGGAAGGCGAATGGGAGGAGGCGCTATGGAAAGCCCGCTACGCGCAGGATCTGACGACCCCGAACTGCGGCTGATCGAGACGGTGCTGTGGGACGGCGCCGGCTGCCCGCGGATCGAGGGGCATCTGGCGCGGCTGGCGGCTGGCGCGCGGGCGCTTGGCTGGCCCTGCGACGCGCAGGCCGCCCACGCCGCGCTGGTCGCGCCCGAGGGCCATCCGGCGCGGCTGCGGCTGACGCTGGACCGCCTGGGGCGGATCGAGGTGGCGCGCGCGCCCCTGCCGCAGTCGCGGCCGGAATGGCGGCTGGCGCTGGCCGGCACCCGGCTTCGCTCGGGCGATCCCTGGCTGCGGCTCAAGACCACGCGCCGGGCGCATTACGACGCCGCCCGCGCCGCGCTGCCCGAGGGGATCGAGGAGGCGATCTTCCTGAACGAGCGCGGCGAGGTCTGCGACGGCACCATCACCACCGTCTTCTTCGACCGCGGGCAGGGGCTTTGCACCCCGCCGCTGTCCTGCGGCCTTTTGCCGGGCGTGCTGCGCGCCGGGATGCTGGCCGAGGGCGCCTGCCGCGAGGAAGTGCTGCCGGCCGGGGATCTGCCGCGCGTCCGGCTGTGGGTCGGCAATGCGCTGCGCGGGCTGATCCCGGCCGTCTGGGCGGGCTGAGCCGCTCAGGCCAGCGCGGCCAGCTCGCTTGCCGCGCGCTTCAGCGCCGGCAGATGGGTCAGGGCGACCGCCATCGGCATGCGCTCGACCGGCGCGTGGAAGGTCAGCGCCGCCAGCACCCGCCCCCGCGCATCGAGCGCCGGCACCGAGACGCCGATCATGCCGGGAATGAACTCCTGCTCGTCGGTGGCATGGCCCTGCGCGCGGATGCGGGCCAGTTCCTCGCGCAGGCTTTCGGCGGTGGCGAAGGTGTTCGGGGTATGCGCCTGCAGCCGGGCATGGCGCAGGAAATGCTCGAGACTTTGCGGATTCATATGGGCCAGGCAGACCTTGCCGGCGGCGGTGGCATGCAGCGGCACGCGGGTGCCCAGGCGGATCACCAGTCGCAGCGGCCAGCTGGTCTCGACCCGGTCCACATAGACCAGCGAATCCCCTTCCGGGATCGAGATCGAGCAGGTTTCGCCCACCGAGGCGAACAGCCGCACCAGCACGTCATGCCGCGGCAGGTCGAACTGGGCGGCATGCATCACCCCCAGCATCATCTGCCGCAGCTTGTCGCCGGGCAGATAGCTGCGCCCGTCGAGCTGGCGCGACAGATAGCCCTCGTGTTCGAGCGTGGCGACGAGGCGGTGGATGGTCGGCTTGGGCAGGCCCAGGCTGGCATTGATCTCGGTCGCGGTCAGCGGCCGGGCTTCGCGGGCCAGCACTTCCAGGATCTGGAGGTTGCGCAGGCTGGGGGGAACCTGGGAACTGTCTTGAAACTCTTGCATGGCCTGGGAACCCGATCACTTCGCCGTTCTTTTTACCGCAGGACGGCGGGAGGTCCAGACGGCCCGGGCCGGACCGCGCCGTTTGGCGCCGATCGCCCGGCGCGAAGGGCCGGGGACCGCCCACGCCTTCGCTGCGCTGTAGCATTTGCGTTGCCCCAACGTCATCCTTCCGTTAGGAAACCCGACTCACGGGCTCTGACGGCTCTGGTATCCGGGGCCGGTCGCATTATATCCCGGGGGTGACAGCGACGCGGGCAGAGTGGGGGGACCAATGCTCGATCTGACGACCATCCGCAGCGAGCTCGGCTCGCATTACGATCTCGAGCCCTCGCTCGAGCTTGCCGAGCGCATGGCCGATGTCCATGCGCGGATGGGCCGCGTCATGCCCTGGCCGGACTGGGCAATCCATGCGCCCTATGTCGCGGCGATCAACAAGCTGAAAAAGGAACGCAATGCCGTGGTGCTGGCGCATAATTACATGACGCCGCAGATCTATCACGGCATCTCGGACGTGGTGGGCGACAGCCTGGCGCTGGCCATCGCGGCGACCAAGGTCGAGGCGCAGGTGATCGTGCAATGCGGCGTGCATTTCATGGCCGAGACCTCGAAGATCCTGAACCCGCAAAAGACCGTGCTGATGCCCGACATGGAGGCCGGTTGCTCGCTGGCCGAAAGCATCACCGCCGAGGGCATCGCCCAGATGCGCGCGCGTTACCCGGGCGCGCCGGTGGTCAGCTATGTCAACACCACCGCCGAGGTGAAGGCGGCGTCCGACATCTGCTGCACCTCGGCCAATGCGGCGCAGATCGTCGCGGCGCTGGATGCCGAGACGATCATCATGACGCCCGACAAGTGGCTGGCGCAGAACGTCGCCAACAAGGTGCCGCAGAAGCGCATCGTCTGGTGGGACGGGGCCTGCATCGTGCATGAGCAGTTCACGGCGCAGGACCTGCGCGACTTCCGCGACTGGAATCCGGGGCTGAAGATCATCGCCCATCCCGAATGCCCGCCCGAGGTGGTGGCCGAAGCCGATTATGCCGGCTCGACCGCCAATATCCAGGACTGGGTCGAGGCCGAGCGGCCGAAGCAGGTGATGCTGGTCACGGAATGCTCGATGGCCTCGAACATCTCGGACGCCAATCCCGAGGTCGAATTCCTCGGGCCCTGCAACATGTGCCCCTACATGCAGAAGATCACCCTGGAAAAGGTGCTCTGGTCGCTGCACACCATGACCGGCGTGGTCGAGGTCGATCCCCAGGTCGCGGATCGCGCCCGGCTGGCCGTGCAGCGGATGATCGACCTGTCGCAGCGTCTGGCAGCCTGAGGTGCGCGAGGTTTCGACCGGCCGCGTCGTCATCGTGGGCGCCGGCCTGGGCGCGCTTTACGCGGCGCTGAAACTGGCGCCGCGCCCGGTGCTGATGATCTCGCCCGAGGTGCTGGGCCAAGGCGCTAGCTCGGCCTGGGCGCAGGGCGGGGTGGCGGCGGCCATGGACCCCACCGACAGCGCTGAGGCCCATGCCCGCGACACGCTCCGCGCCGGCGCCGGCACCGTCGATCCCGCCGTCGCGGCGCTGGTCACGGAGGAGGCGCGGGCGCATATCCTCGACCTGACCCGGCTCGGCACCCCCTTCGACCGCAGGCCGGATGGCGGCTATGTGCTGTCGCGCGAGGCGGCGCACAGCTTCGCCCGCGTCGTGCGGGTGCGCGGCGACCAGGCCGGGGCCGAGATCATGCGGGCGCTGGTCGCCTGCCTGCGCGAAGCCCCCTCGGTGCAGGTGCTGGAGGGCGTCATGGCCACCGAGCTGCGGGTCGAGGACGGCAGGGTCGCGGGGGTCGAGGTGGCGCTTTCCGGCCCGCAGGGCTCGGCGCCGGTCTTGATCCGGGCGCCGGCGGTGCTGCTGGCGGGCGGCGGCTCGGGCGGGCTTTATGCGCTGACCACAAACCCGCCGCGCATCCGCGGCCAGGTGATCGGCATGGCGGCGCGGGCCGGGGCCGAGATCGCCGATGCGGAATTCGTGCAGTTCCATCCCACCGCCATCGATTGTGGCGAGGATCCGGCGCCGCTGGCCACCGAGGCGTTGCGGGGCGAGGGCGCGCATCTGGTCAACCGGCTGGGCGAACGCTTCATGCCGGCGGTGCATCCCGATGCCGAACTGGCGCCGCGCGACGTGGTGGCGCGTGCGATCTATGCGCAAAGCCAGGCCGGGCTGCGGCCGATGCTGGACACCCGCGCCTGCCTGGGCGACCGCATCCTGACCGAGTTTCCGGCCGTGGCGGGGGCCTGCGCGCGGGCGGGGATCGACCCGACGCGCGAGCCGATCCCGGTGGCGGCGGCCGCGCATTACCACATGGGCGGCGTGGCGGTGGACAGCGATGGCCGCGCCAGCCTCGACCGGCTCTGGGTCTGTGGCGAGGCGAGTTCGACCGGGCTGCACGGCGCCAACCGGCTGGCCTCGAACGGGCTTCTGGAGGCGCTGGTCTATGCCCGCCGCTGCGCGCTGTCCATCGAGGCGCGGCTGGGCCCGGCGCAGGGCGGGGACCCGGTGTCGCTGCCCGACCTGCCGCCCGGCCCGGTGCCCGACCCGGCGCTGGTCGCCCGCCTGCGCCGCGCCATGACCGAGGGCGCGGGGGTCTTGCGCGATGCCGGGGGCCTGACCTGCTGCCTGCGCGAGATCGCCGCCATCGAGGCGGCGCAGCCCGATTGCCCGGCGCTGCTGAACATGACCGCCGCCGCCACGCTGATCGCCGCCGCGGCGCTGATGCGGCAGGAAAGCCGCGGCGCGCATTGCCGCACCGATTTCCCGCAGACCTTGCCCGAAGGCCGCCGCTCGCGCCTGACGCTGGCGCAGGCGCTGGCCCTGCGCGCCTCGCTTGAACCGGAGACGACATGACCGAGATGCCCCCGCTGCCCGACCTGGTGCTGGAGCCGCTGCTGCGCGCCGCGCTGACCGAGGATCTGGGCACCTATGGCGACATCACCACCCGCACGGTGATCCCTGCCGGCACCCGCTACCGGGCGCGGATCGTGGCGCGCGAGGCGGGCGTGGCCTCGGGGATGCAACTGGCCGGCATCGCCTTTCGCCTGATCGACCCGGGCCTGGACTGGCGGCCGCATCGTCCCGACGGCAGCCGTTTCCAGCCCGGCGACACGCTGGCCGAGATCGAGGGCGAGGCGGCCTCGATCCTTTCGGCCGAACGGGTGGCGCTGAACTTCGCCGGCCGGCTGTCCGGCATCGCCACCCAGACGGCGGCATTCGTGGCTGAGACGGCGGGGACGAAGGCGCGCATCACCTGCACCCGCAAGACCACCCCCGGCCTGCGGCTGGTCGAGAAGCAGGCGGTGCTGCATGGCGGCGGCTTCAACCACCGCTTCAGCCTGTCGGACGCGATCCTGATCAAGGACAATCACATCGCCGCGGCGGGCGGCATCCGGCCGGTTCTGCAAGCCGTGAAGGCCCGCGCCTCGCATATGATGCGGGTCGAGATCGAGGTGGACCGGCTCGACCAGCTCGCCGAGGTGCTGGAGGAGGGCGGCGCCGATGTCGTCCTGCTGGACAACATGGAGACGGCAGACCTGCGCGAGGCGGTGGCGATGGCTGCGGGCCGCGTGGTGCTGGAAGCCTCGGGCAACATGCGACTCGGCCGCGTGGCCGAGGTGGCGGCGACGGGGGTGGACTATATCTCGGTCGGGGCGCTGACCCACTCCGCCCGCACGCTGGATCTGGGGCTGGATTTCTGACCAAAATTCCGGCAGGCCGCAAATTCCGAACCTGTTCAGCGGCGTGAAGCCGATATCTCGAAAATGACCGGTCGCGGCCGGGACTTTCAGCGCCCCGCCCGGCCGGGGCGTTTCTGCCATGTTCCGCCGAAAATCGGTTAACGCTAACATTTTCCCTTGCACGGCTTGCAGTCTGTCGTGCTTTAAGCAGAGTCGAGGGAAAGCCCCGGATTTCCTTGCGGGCGCGATGACTGGACAGGGGAAAGCATGGCCAAGGACGAGATGCCCAAGAGCGATTTCCGCGACGCGATCCTGTGGCACCTGACCTATACGCTGGGCAAGGACCCGGATCACGCGCAGCTTTTCGACTGGCGGCTGGCGCTGAGCCATGCGGTGCGCGACCGTATCGTGGACCGCTGGATGGCATCGACCCGCGCCACCTATCGCGCCGATGCCAAGCGGGTCTATTACCTGTCGATGGAATTCCTGATCGGCCGGCTGCTTCAGGACAATATCGTCAACCTGCAACTGGCCGACGAGGCGCAGGCGGCGATCGAAAGCTTCGGCCTCGCCTATTCCGACCTGCTGCTGGACGAGCCTGACGCGGCGCTCGGCAATGGCGGGCTGGGGCGGCTGGCAGCCTGCTTCATGGAGTCGCTCGCCACGCTGGGCTGCCCGGCCTATGGCTACGGCATCCGCTACGAACACGGGCTGTTCCGCCAGAGCTTCGCCGAGGGGCGGCAGGTGGAAGCGCCCGAGGACTGGCTGGACCAACCCTTCGTCTGGCAGTTCGAGCGTCCCGAGGCGCGCTTCACCCTGGGCTTCGGCGGCCGGGTCGCGACCCGCGACGGCCGCGCGGTCTGGGAACCCGAAAATTTCGTGCAGGCCGAGGCCTATGACACGCCGGTCATCGGCTGGCGCGGGGCCTGGGCCAATACGCTGCGGCTCTGGGCCGGGCGGGCGGTCGATCCCTTCGACCTGGACCGCTTCAATGCCGGCGACTTCAGCGCGGCCGCCGAGGCCGAGGCGCTGGCGCGCACCATCTCGCGCGTGCTCTATCCCGAGGATTCGACCGAAGCAGGCAAGCGGCTGCGGCTGACGCAGGAATATTTCTTCTCGGCCGCCTCGATCCGTGACATCCTGCGCCGCTTCGAGGCCGATCACGCCGACCTGCGCCTGCTGCCGCAGAAGGTGGCGATCCAGATGAACGACACCCACCCGGCCGTCGCCGCGCCGGAACTGCTCCGCATCCTGCATGACGAACGCGGCCTGCCCTTCGACGAGGCGCTGGCGATCACCCGCGGCTGCGTGAACTACACCAACCACACGCTGCTGCCCGAGGCGCTGGAAAGCTGGGGCGAGGGGCTGTTTTCGGACCTGCTGCCGCGCCACCTGCAGATCATCGACCGCATCGACGCCGAGGATGCACGCGAACATCCCGACCGCCGCAACACGGCGCGCGGCGATGGCAAGGTGCGGATGGGCGAGCTGTCCTTCATCCTGTCGAACCGCGTCAACGGCGTCTCGGCCCTGCATACCGGGCTGATGAAGACCACGGTCTTTGCCGACCAGCACCGCATCTGGCCCGACCGCATCGTGAACCAGACCAACGGCGTCACCCCAAGGCGCTGGCTGCTGGGCTGCAATCCGCGCCTGTCGCGGCTGATCACCCAGACCATCGGCGACGGCTGGGTGGGCGATCTGGAGCAGTTGCAGGCGCTGGAACCCCATGCCGCCGATCCCGGCTGGCTGGAGGAATTCGCCGCCGTGAAGGCCGCCAACAAGGCCGACCTGTGCGACTGGATCACCCGCGAACATGGCGTGACGCTGAATCCGCAGGCGCTGTTCGACGTGCAGATCAAGCGCATCCACGAATACAAGCGCCAGCATCTGAACATCCTGGAAGCCATCGCGCTGTGGCAGGAGATGCGCGAGAACCCCTCGGCCGACTGGACGGCGCGGGTCAAGATCTTCGGCGGCAAGGCGGCGCCCGGCTATTTCTTCGCCAAGGACATCATCCGGCTGATCAACGACGTGGCCGCCGTCATCAATGCCGATCCGGCCACGAACGGGAAGCTGCAGGTGATCTACCTGCCGAATTACAACGTCTCCCTGGCCGAGCGGCTGATCCCGGCCGCCGACCTCTCCGAACAGATTTCCACCGCCGGCAAGGAGGCGTCGGGCACCGGCAACATGAAATTCGCCCTGAACGGCGCGCCGACCATCGGCACGCTGGACGGCGCCAATGTCGAGATCCGCGAGCGCGTGGGGGCCGAGAACTTCTTCCTGTTCGGCCTGACCGCCGAAGAGGCCGAGGCCCGCCGCGCCGTCCCCGATCATGCCGCGAAGGCGGTCGCCGGCGACCCGCGCCTGACCCGCGCCGTCGAGGCGATCCGCTGCGGCGCCTTCAGCGCGGGCGAGCCCGACCGCTATGCGAATATCGTCGAGAACCTGACGCGGGCGGATTATTTCCTCGTCGCCTCGGATTTCGCCGATTACTGGCGGGCGCAGCGCGAGGTGGATTTCGCCTATGCCAACCGCACGGAATGGACGCGCATGGCGGCGCTGAACGTGGCGCGCTCTGGCTGGTTCTCGTCGGATCGCACCATCCGCGGCTACATGCAGGACATCTGGAACGCGCAAAGCCTGCTCGGGCAGGAGTGACGCTGCAAGGGGGGAACCATGGCGCAGATCGACCCGAATGACGTCGCCGACCCCGCGGTGCTGGACCGCATCGTCGCGGGGCGCTTCGACGATCCCTTCGCGGTCCTTGGCCCGCATCTGCGGGACCGCGTCCGCCATGTCACCGCCTTCGATCCCGGCGCGCAGGAGATGGCGGCCGTCGTAGGCGGCAAGGCGCATCCGCTGGCGCCGGTCGAGGGCTATCCCGGCCTGTTCCACGGCAAGGTGCCGGGCGCGAAGCCCTATCTGTTGCGGGGCCGCCGCGACGGTGAGGAATGGCTGGTCGAGGACGCCTATCGCTTCGGCCCGGTCCTGGGCGAGCTTGACGAATACCTGCTGGGCGAGGGGCGGCACCAGCGGCTCTGGCAGGCGCTCGGCGGGCATGTGATCGAACAGCAGGGCACGCGCGGCACGCATTTCGCGGTCTGGGCGCCGAATGCCCGCCGCGTTTCGCTGATCGGGGATTTCAACGCCTGGACGGCCGCCGCCATGTCATGCGCCGGCGCGGCGCGACCGGGGTGTGGGAGATCTTCATGCCCGGCCTGGGCGAGGGCACGGCCTATAAATACGAGATCCTCGGCGCCTATGGCGGGCTGGCGCAAAAGGCCGATCCGGTCGGCTTCGGCGCGCAGCATCCGCCGGCCACCGCCTCGGTGGTGCGCGACATCGCGGGCTATGGCTGGTCGGATGGCGGCTGGATGGGCACGCGGGCTGAGGCGCAGCGCCGCGACCGCCCGATCTCGATCTACGAGGTGCATCTGGGCAGCTGGCGCAGGAAGGACGGCGGCCGGCCGATCTCCTACCGCGAGGCGGCGGTGGAGCTGGTCGATTACGCCCGCGACATGGGCTTTACCCATATCGAGCTGTTGCCGATCAGCGAATATCCGTTCGACGGCTCATGGGGCTATCAGCCGGTCGGGCTGTTCGCGCCGACGATCCGCTTCGGCCCGCCGCACGAATTCCGCGACCTGGTGAACGCGGCGCACAAGGCGGGGCTGGGGGTGATCCTGGACTGGGTGCCGGGGCATTTCCCGACCGATCCGCACGGGCTGGTGCAGTTCGACGGCACCGCGCTTTACGAACATGCCGACCCGCGCGAGGGTTTTCACCAGGACTGGAACACCCTGATCTACAATTACGGCCGGGCCGAGGTGATGAACTACCTGACCTCGAACGCGCTTTATTGGCTTCGGGAATATCACCTCGACGGGCTGCGGGTGGATGCGGTGGCCTCGATGCTCTATCGCGACTATTCCCGCGCCGAGGGGCAATGGATCCCCAACAAGGACGGCGGGCGCGAGAATTACGAAGCCATCGCCATGCTGCAGGAGATGAACCGCCTGACCTATGGCGAGGAACCGGGCATCATGACCGTGGCCGAGGAATCGACCAGCTACCCCAAGGTCTCGCGGCCGGTGCATGAAGGGGGCCTGGGCTTCGGCTTCAAGTGGAACATGGGCTGGATGAACGACACGCTGGATTACATCAAGCGCGAGCCGATCCATCGCAAGCACCATCACCACCAGATGACCTTCGGCCTGCATTACGCCTTTTCCGAGAATTTCATCCTGCCAATCAGCCATGACGAGGTGGTGCACGGCAAGGGCTCGATGCTGACCAAGATGCCCGGCAGCGAATGGGAGAAATTCGCCAACCTGCGCGCCTATTACGGCTTCATGTGGGGCCATCCGGGCAAGAAGCTGCTGTTCATGGGCCAGGAGTTCGCCCAAGGCTCGGAATGGAACCACGATGCCGAGATCGACTGGGCCTGCATCGGCAACCCGCTGCATTACGGCATGCAATTGCTGGTGCGCGACCTGAACGCCATCTATCGCGCAACGCCCGCGCTTTACGCGAAGGATTGCGACGGCGCCGGCTTCCAGTGGATCGAGGCCAATGACGCCGCCCATTCCATCTATGCCTGGCTGCGGCGCGGCGGCCCGGGCGATCCCGAGGTGGTGGTGGTCTGCAACTTCACCCCGGTCGAGCGCAGCGGCTGGCGCATGGGCTTTCCGCAGGCGGGCCGGTGGCGAGAGGTGCTGAACACCGATGCCGAGGTCTATGGCGGGGCCGGGCGCGGCAATCTGGGCCGCGTCGCCGCCCTGCCGGGCGAGAGCCATGGCCAGCCCGCCCATGCCGACCTGGTGCTGCCGCCGCTTTCGACGCTGATCTTCGTGAAGGACGATACGGTGTAACCATCCCGCGCGCAGGCGCCGGGTAAAGAGGGAGGGGATAGAGATGGCCCAGCGTGAGGAAAGGCTTTCCAGACGATCCATGGCCTTCATTCTGGCCGGCGGCCGCGGTTCGCGCCTGCGCGAGCTGACCGACAAGCGGGTCAAGCCCGCGGTCTATTTCGGCGGCAAGTCGCGGATCATTGACTTCGCGCTGTCGAACGCGCTGAACTCGGGCATCCGCAAGATGGCGCTGGCCACGCAATACAAGGCCCACAGCCTGATCCGCCATGTCCAGCGCGGCTGGAACTTCTTTCGCGCCGAGCGCAACGAATTCCTCGACATCCTGCCCGCGTCCCAGCGTTACGACGAATCGATGTGGTATCGCGGCACGGCGGATGCGGTGGCGCAGAACATCGACATCATCGACAGCTATGGCGTGGACTATGTGCTGATCCTGGCCGGCGACCATATCTACAAGATGGATTACGAGCTGATGATCCGCCACCATGTCGAGGCGGGCGCGGACGTGACCATCGGCTGCCTGACCGTGCCGCGGGCCGAGGCCTCGGCCTTCGGCGTCATGGCGGTGGACGGCAAGGACGTCATCACCAGCTTCCTGGAAAAGCCCAAGGACCCGCCCGGCACGCCCGACGACCCGGATGTGACGCTGGCCTCGATGGGCATCTACGTGTTCCGCTGGGACTTCCTGCGCGACCTCTTGATCCGCGACATGCAGGACGACAATTCCAGCCACGATTTCGGCAACGACCTGATCCCGCAGATCGTCAGGAACGGCAAGGCGCAGGCGCATCGCTTTGCCGACAGCTGCGTGCGTTCGGACGGCGATCCGGTCTATTGGCGCGACGTGGGCACGGTCGACGCCTTCTGGCGGGCGAATATCGACCTGACAGACTTCAACCCCGACCTGAACCTCTGGGATCGCGACTGGCCGATCTGGACCTATTCCGAGCTGGTGCCGCCCGCCAAGTTCATCCATGACGAGCCGGATCGCCGCGGCAGCGCCGTCAGCTCGCTGATCTCGGGCGGTTGCATCATCTCGGGCAGCGAGATCCGCGAGTCGCTGCTGTTCACCCAGGTCCATACCAATTCCTATTCCAGCCTGGAACGCGCGGTGGTGCTGCCTTACGCCAATGTTGCCCGACACGCGCGTTTGACCAATGTGGTCATTGACCGCGCCGTCAGAATCCCCGAAGGGCTCGTGGTCGGCGAGGACCCCGACGAGGACGCGAAATGGTTCCGCGTCTCGGAAGGCGGCGTCACGCTGATCACGCAGGACATGCTGGATCGAAGGGAAGCGTCTTTATGAGGGTTCTGTCCGTCGCCTCGGAATGCGTGCCGCTGGTCAAGACCGGGGGCCTTGCCGACGTGGCGGGGGCGCTGCCGGCGGCGCTGGCCGGGCACGGGGTCGGGATGCGGGTGCTGCTGCCCGGCTATCCGGCGGTGCTGGCCGCGCAGGCCAAGGCGCCGGCCGTGCGCGAGATCCCCGAGCTGTTCGGCGCTCCGGCCTGCATCCGGCGCGGCGCGCTGGGGGATGCGGTGCTTTACATCCTCGATGCGCCGCATCTTTTCGACCGGCAGGGCGGCATCTATCTGGGGCCGGACGGCCGCGACTGGCCCGACAATCCGCAGCGTTTCGCCGCGCTGTCCAAGGCCGCCGCGCTGATCGCCGCCGAGGGGATCGAGGACTGGCGCCCGCAGGTGCTGCACCTGCACGACTGGCAGGCGGGGCTGGCCCCGGTCTATCTGCGCCAAGCCGGGGTGCGGGACGTGCGGACGCTGCTGACCATCCACAACATCGCCTTTCAGGGCCTCGCGCCGGCGCATATGCTCTCGGCGCTGCAACTGCCGGCGCATCTCTTCAACCCGCGCGGCTTCGAATATTGGGGCCGGATCTCGGCGCTGAAGGCGGGGATCGTCTTTGCCGACAAGGTCTCGACCGTCAGCCCGACCTATGCCGAAGAGCTGATGACCCCGGAATTCGGCATGGGGATGGAGGGGGTGCTGGCCGACCGCGCCGGCGATTTCACCGGCATCCTGAACGGCATCGATCTGGAGGCCTGGAAGCCGCCCTATGCCACGCCCGAAGGCAAGGCGCCGCATCGCGCGGCGCTGCGCAAGGAATTCGGCCTGCCCGAGGCGGAGGGGCCGCTTTGCGTGGTCGTCTCGCGCCTGACCGGGCAGAAGGGGCTGGACCTGCTGATCGAGGCGCTGCCGGCGCTGCTGGAAAACGGCGGCCAGCTTGCGGTGCTGGGCTCGGGCGACCCCGGGCTGGAAGCGGCGTTTTCGCAGGCCGCCGCCCGCCATCCCGGCGTCGCGCTGCGGCTGGGCTATGACGAGCCGCTGTCGCGCCGCATGATCGCCGGCGGCGACGCCATCCTGGTGCCCTCGCGCTTCGAGCCTTGCGGGCTGACGCAGCTTTACGGGCTGCGCTTCGGCACCCTGCCGCTGGTGGCGCTGACGGGCGGGCTGGCGGATACTCTCATCAACGCCTCGGCGGCGGGGCTGGCTGCGGGCGTGGCGACCGGGGTGCAGTTCCACCCGGTCGATGCCCGGGCGCTGTCCCGGGCGCTGTCGCGGCTCTGCGCGCTCTGGCGCCAGCCTGCCGTGTGGCAGCGCATGATGGGCAACGCGATGGCGCATCCGGTCGGCTGGGACGCCTCGGCCCGCGCCTATGCCGATCTGTTCGGGGCGATGGCCGCCTGATGACCCAACTGCGCATCCTCGAGGGCCGGGCGGAACCGCTGGGCGCCACCTTCGACGGCGAGGGCGTGAACTTCGCCGTGTTCTCGGAACATGCGCGGCGGGTGACGCTGTGCCTGTTTTCGCCCGACGGCCGGACCGAGACGCACCGGCTGGACCTGCCGGAACGCGACGGCGACGTCTGGCACGGCTATGTCCCCGGCCTGCGCCCCGGCCAGCTTTACGGGCTGCGCGCCGACGGTCCCTATGCGCCGGCCGAGGGGCACCGCTTCAACTATCACAAGCTGCTTCTCGACCCCTATGCCAAGCGGCTGACCCGGCATCCGGTCTGGCACGACGCGCTGATGGGCTACACGGTCGGCGCGCCCGAGGGCGACCTGAGCTTCGACAAGCGCGACAGCGCCCGCTTCATGCCGCGCTGCGTGGTCGAGGACCCGTCCTTCGCCTGGGGCCCCGACCAGCCGCCGCGCCGCGACATTGCCGAGACGGTGATCTACGAAGCCCATGTCAAGGGCCTGACCCAGCTGCACCCGGACGTGCCGCATCGCGGCACGTTCCTGGGCCTCGCCTCGGACCCGGTGCTCGATCACCTGCAATCCCTGGGCATCACCGCGCTGGAGCTGCTGCCGGCGCAGGCTTTCCTGAACGACCGTTTCCTGCTGGAAAAGGGGCTGGTGAACTATTGGGGCTACCAGACGCTCGGCTTCTTCGCCCCCGATCCGCGCTATCTGGCCAAGGACCAGATCGCCGAGTTCCAGCACATGGTCGCCCGCATGCATGCCGCCGGCATCGAGGTGATCATGGACGTGGTCTACAACCACACCGGCGAGGGCAACGAGCTTGGCCCGACGCTGAGCTTCCGCGGCCTCGACAATCGCAGCTATTACCGGCTGCAAGAGGATCCGCGCTATTACATCAACGACACCGGCACCGGCAACACGCTGAACGTCAACCACCCGATGGTCTTGCGCATGGTCATGGACAGCCTGCGCTACTGGGTCGAGGTGATGCATGTGGACGGCTTCCGCTTCGATCTTTGCGCCACGCTGGGCCGGCGGGTGCGGGGCGGTTTCGACCGCAGCGCCTCGTTCTTCGATGCGATCCGGCAGGACCCGGTATTGACGCGGGTGAAGCTGATCGCCGAGCCCTGGGACATCGGCCCCGGCGGCTATCAGCTGGGCGGCTTCCCGCCGCCCTTCCTGGAATGGAACGACAAGTATCGCGACGGCATCCGCCGCTTCTGGCGCGGCGACGCCCGGCAGGTGCCGGAACTGGCCGACCGCATGGCGGGGTCCGCCCGGCAGTTCGACCATTCCGGCCGGCCCGCCACGGCTTCGGTGAACTTCCTGACCGCGCATGACGGCTTCACGCTGATGGACGTGGTCAGCTATTCCGAAAAGCACAATGCCGCCAATGGCGAGGAAAACCGCGACGGCCATTCCGAGAATTTCTCGGACAACATGGGCGCCGAGGGGCCCAGCGACGACCCCGCGATCCTGGACGCCCGCGCGCGGCGGCGCCGCAACCTGCTGGCGACGCTGCTTTTGTCGCAGGGCACGCCGATGCTGCTGGCCGGGGACGAGCTGGGCAATTCGCAGGCCGGCAACAACAACGCCTATTGCCAGGACAACGAGATCGGCTGGGTGCAATGGCAGGGCGCCGACCCGGCCTTCCTGGACTTCACCCGCCGGCTGATCGCCTTTCGCCGCGCCCATCCGATTCTGCGGCAGAAACGCTTCCTGCATTCGCGGCCGCGCCTGACCGACGGGCTGCCCGACCTGTTCTGGCTGCGCCCGGACGGCGCGCAGATGACCCCGGCCGATTGGGGCAACCCCGAGCTGCGCGTGCTTTGCGCCGAGCTGCGCATGGCCGCCGGCACCCCCGACTATGCGCAGCGCGAGGAGGCGCTGTTTCTGGTCTTCAACAACGGTGCCCCGCTGGATGTGGTGCTGCCCGAGCGCCCCGAGGGCTGGCGCTGGCGGCTGCACCTGGACACCAGCCGCCCCGACCTGGCCCCGCATGTGGTCGAGGCCGAGCGGCTGGCGGTGGACGGCCAGTCGACCCTCGCCTTCGATCTGGAGCGCGCGGATGACTGATCCGCGCCTGACCCTGGCCGGGCGCATGGGCGTGCTGCCGGGCTTTCACGACCTTGCCGGGCGATGGCGCGAGACCTCGGTCGAGACGGCGGTGGCGCTGCTGGCTGCCATGGGCCTTGCCGTGCCCACCGCGGCCGAGGCGCAGGCGGCGCTGGACGACCATGCCGACCGCCTGCCGCAGGACGTGATCTGCGCCGCCGGTGCGCGCCCGGACCTGGCCGTCGGCGACTGGCGGCTGACCTTCGAGGATGGCACCGAGGCCGAGGGAAACGGCCCGCTGCCCGAGCTGCCGCTGGGCATCCACCGCCTGCGGGCCGGGGGCCGGGACTATACGCTGCTCGCCGCGCCGCCGCGCCTGCCGGGGCCGGCGCGCTGCTGGGGGCTGGTCGCGCCGCTCTACGGCATCTCGGAAAGCGGGATCGGCAGCTATGCCGACCTTGCGGTGCTGGCCAAGGGGATGGGCCGGCAAGGGGCGGCATTCCTCGGCATCAACCCGGTCCATGCCGGCTTTCCGACCGAGCCGCAGCTGTTCAGCCCCTATACCCCCTCGCATCGCCGGCGGCTGAACGTGATCCACCTGCCCGGCGGCCCCGGCACCCCCGGCCCGCGCATCGACTATGCCCGCGACATCCCGGCCCGCATGGCGGCGCTGCGGGCGGAATACGACGCCTTTCCCGGCGATCCCGGTTTCGACGCCTGGCAGGCGGCGGAGGGCGAGGGCCTGCAACGCTTCGCCCTGCATCAGGCGCTCTCGGCCCGGCTGGGGGCCTTCTGGGGCGACTGGCCGGCGACCCTCGCCTCGCCCGACACGCCCGCCGCCATCGCTGCGCGGGCGGAACTGGCCGGCGAGATGCGCTTTCACGCCTGGCTGCAATGGCGGGCCGAGCGGGCCTTGGCGGCGGCCGGGCAGGCGGCGCGCGACGGCGGCATGGCGCATGGGCTCTATCTCGACCTCGCTGTCGGCACCCATCCCTTCGGCGCCGAAACATGGGAGGACCGCGCGAGCTTCGCCTTCGGCGCCTCGCTCGGCGCGCCGCCCGATGCCTTCGCCCCGCAGGGGCAGAACTGGAGCCTCGCGCCCTTCAACCCCACGGGCCTGCGTGCCCAAGCCTATGCGCCGCTGGCCGAAACCCTGCGCCGCCAGCTGCAATTCGCCGGCGTGCTGCGCATCGACCACATCCTGGGCTTCGAGCGCGCCTATTGGGTGCCTGATGCCGCGCCCGGCGCCTATGTCGCCATGCCGCGCGACGCCATGCTGGCCGTGGCCCGGATCGAGGCGGCGCGCGCCGGCAATGCGGTGATCGTCGGCGAGGATCTGGGCAACATCCCCGACGGCCTGCGCGAGGCGCTGGCGGTTTCCGGCATCCTCGGCTGCCGCGTGGCGATGTTCGAGCGCGAGGGCTGGCATCCGCCCGCCTTCCGCCCGGCCGAATCCTATGACCGGGACGCCATCGCCAGCTTCTCGACCCACGACCTGCCGACCTGGCGCGGCTGGCGGCAGGGCGCCGACGTCGAGGCCCGCGCCCGCATCGCCGGGCAGGAAACCGCCGCCGGGCAGCAAGAACGCGCCGAGGAGGTCGCCGCCTTCGACCGGCTGCTGCCCGATCCCGGTATCGATGCGCTGCACGGCTTCCTGGCCCGCACGCCGTCGCGTCTGGTGGCGGTGCAGGCGGAACTGCTGCTCGACATGGCCGACCAGCCGAACCTGCCCGGCACGGTCGGCGAATATCCGAACTGGCAACTGCGCCTGCCGGTGGCGGCCGGGGATTTCCCGGCATTGCCCTCGGTCGCGCGGACTGCCAGCATCATGCGCGACCACGAACGCTAAGGAGAGGTCAATGACCGTTCACACCGTCCCGACCAAGCCCATCGCGGGGCAAAAGCCCGGCACCTCGGGCCTGCGCAAGAAGACCCCGGTCTTCATGCAGCCGCATTACCTGGAAAACTTCGTGCAGGCGATCTGGAACGGCACCGGCGGCGCCGCGGGCAAGACCTATGTGCTGGGCGGCGACGGGCGCTATTTCGGCGACCGCGCCGCGCAGGTCATCCTGCGCATGGCGGCGGCCAGCGGCGCGAAGAAGGTGATCGTCGGGCAGGGCGCGCTGCTTTCCACCCCCGCCGCCTCGCACCTGATCCGGCTGCGCGGGGCGGATGGCGGCATCATCATGTCCGCCAGCCACAATCCCGGCGGCCCGACCGAGGATTTCGGCGTCAAATACAATATCGGCAATGGCGGCCCGGCCCCCGAGCCGGTGACCGAGGCGATCTTCGGGGCCACCAAGACCCTGACCGAATACCGTATCCTCGACGCGCAGGACGTCGACCTGTCCCGGCCGGGCATCACGACCCTGGGCGGCATGGAGATCGAGGTCGTCGATCCCGTCGCCGACTATGCCGAGCTGATGCGCTCGATCTTCGACTTCGGCAAGATCCGCGCGCTGTTCGCGGACGGCTTCCGCATCCGCTTCGACGCCATGCACGCGGTGACCGGCCCCTATGCCAGGGCGATCCTGGAAGGCGAGCTGGGCGCGCCCGCGGGCTCGGTGGTGAATGCCGTCCCGAGCCCGGATTTCGGCGGCGGCCATCCCGATCCGAACCCGATCTGGGCCAAGGAGCTGATGGATGCGATGTTCGGCCCCGACGCGCCGGATTTCGGCGCCGCCTCGGATGGCGACGGCGACCGCAACATGATCGTCGGCCGCAACTGCTATGTCACGCCCTCGGACAGCCTTGCGGTGCTGGCGGCGAATGCGACGCTGGTCCCGGCCTATGCCGGCGGGCTGAAGGGGGTGGCGCGGTCCATGCCGACCTCGCGGGCGCTGGACCGGGTGGCGGAAAGCCTGGGCGTGGCCTGCTACGAGACGCCGACCGGCTGGAAGTTCTTCGGCAACCTGCTCGATGCCGGCCGCGCCACGCTTTGCGGCGAGGAAAGCGCCGGCACCGGCTCGGACCATGTGCGGGAAAAGGACGGGCTTTGGGCGGTGCTGTTCTGGCTGAACCTGCTGGCCGAGCGCCGGCAGTCGGTGGCCGAGATCATGCAGGACCACTGGACGCAATACGGCCGCAACTACTATTCCCGCCACGATTACGAGACTGTGGATGCCGGCGCCGCCGGCGAGCTGATGGCGGCGCTGCGCGCGCGCCTGGCCGATCTGCCGGGCCAGACCGCCGCCGGGCTGCGCATCGAGGCGGCGGACGAGTTCGCCTATGACGACCCGGTGGACGGCTCGCGCACCGAAGGCCAGGGCCTGCGCATCCTGACCGAGGGCGGCGGGCGCATCGTGCTGCGGCTCTCGGGCACCGGGACGGAGGGCGCGACGCTGCGCGTCTACCTGGAGCGGGTCGAGACCGACCCGGCCCGGATGCAGGACGAGCCGCAGGGCGCGCTGGCCGGGATCATCGCCGCCGCCGACGAGATCGCCGGCATCCGCGAGCGCACCGGCCGCACCCAGCCCGACGTCATCACCTGACCGGGCGGTGCCTTCGGCCCCGGTCGAAACGCCGAAACGGCCTTGTCGGAAATGCGGCGGCGGGATCAGCCCGCCGCCAGCTCGTCCCAGCAGGCCAGCGCGTGGCCGGCATACATCATGCCCGGCCCGCCGCTCATCTGGATCGCCATGGCCAGCACCTCGGCCAGTTCCTCGCGGCTGGCGCCGGCCTTCATCAACGCCTCGACATGGAACAGGATGCAGGGCTCGCAACGCTGCACGACGGCCATGCCGAGCGCGACCATCTCCTTGGTCCTGAGGTCCAGCGCGCCGCCGTCATGCACCGCCTTCGACAGCACGCCGAATCCCTGCATCGCCTCGGGGATGGCCTTGTTCATCACCCGCAACTCGCCCCGCATTCCGTCGATCTTGGTCTTGTAGCTCATGGATCGCCCTCCTTTTCCGGCAGGCCCATGCTAGCCCGGCCGGAAGCGGCGCGGCTTGATCCAGATCAAGATATATGCGAATTTACGCAAGTAAGATGGAGTCAGACGCGGCGACCGCGCACCCAGGTCTCGCGCATCACCGGGGTGTCGTCCATCATCGCGAAGCGGATCAGGTCGGCGCGCAGCCCCGGCGCGATCCGGCCGCGATCCACCAGCCCCGCCGCCTGGGCCGGATTGGCGGTGACCGTCGCCATGGCGCGCGGCAGGTCGTCCCAGATCCGCGCCAGGATCAGCGCCCCGGCCAGCAGGGCCGAGGGCACGTAATCCGAGCTGAGGATATCCAGATGCCCGGCCCGCGCCAGATCGGCGGCCGAGACATTGCCGGAATGGCTGCCGCCGCGGATCAGGTTCGGCGCCCCCATCATCACCATGATGCCATGGGCGTGACAGGCTGTCGCCGCCTCGGGCGTGGTCGGGAACTCGGCCAGACGCACGCCGTGGCCGGCCGAGACCGCTACATGTTCGGCGGTGGTGTCGTCATGGCTGGCCAGCACCGCGCCCAGCCGATGCGCGATCTCGACCGCCGCCGCCTCATGCGCATCGCCGAACCGGGTGCGCAGGGCCTTCAGCCGGGCGACGTGATCGGCGAATTCCGCGTCGGAAAGCTTGTATTTCCCCTGCACGTATTGCGCGAGCTTGGCGATGTCGCGGAACTGGCGCTGGCCCGGGGTGTGGTCCATCAGGCTGATGATCCCGACCCGGTCTTCGGGGCCGAACTCGTCCAGCTCGGCCAGCAGGGTCTGCGAGCAGACCTCGGCGCGCAGATGCAGGAAATGGCTGATGCGCAGCACGCCGCGGGCACGGATGGCGGCCAGTTCATGCGCCAGCTCGCGGGCATATTTGTCGTAATCCTCGTCCGGCCCCTCGTTCGGGATCGAGCCCACGCGCATGGCGTCGAAGACGGTGGTGATGCCGCAGCCCGCCAGTTCCGCGTCATGCGCCAGGATGGCGCCGGCATGGGGCCAGTTCACGCCCGGGCGCGGGCGCATGTGGCGCTCCAGGTTGTCGGTATGCAGCTCGACCATGCCGGGGGCGAGGAAGTCGCCGCCCATGTCCAGGGCGCCGGCGGGGACGGCCGCGCCCGGCAGGATCTCGGCGACGGCGCCGTCCTCGATCACCACGGCCCCGGTCGTCACGGTTTCGGGCAGGATCAGGCGGGCATTGGCGAGGATGGTTCGGGTCATCTGCGGACTTTCGGGTTTCGGCAGGCAAGGGGTGGCCGATCGCGGCGCCGTGGTCAAGCGCGGCAGGGGCGGCGGGGGCTCTGCCCCCACGCCGGGCCGACCCCTCGACGGGGCCGGCCCGGCATTCCCCCGGGGTATTTGGAAAACAGAGAAGATGCGGAAAGGCTCAGCCGCAGAGCGCGTCCACCCAGGCCGGCACCATCTCGGTCGCGGGGCCGGTGCGGTGCTCGGCGAAATCGCCTGCGACGGCCGAGGCGGCCAGGTTCAGTTCCACCGTGCGGGCGCCGGCGCGGCGGGCGTGCTGCGCGAGCCCGGCAGCCGGATAGACCTGGCCGGAGGTGCCGATGGCGGCGAAGATCTCGGCCTGTTCGACCGCCGCCCAGATCCGCTCCATGTGATAGGGAATCTCGCCGAACCAGACGATGTCGGGTCGGGTCAGCGCCTTGCCGCAGCCGGGGCAGGGGTCCAGCGCCCGCATCACCAGCGCCGCCGGCCAGCGATGCCCGCAGCCGGCGCAGAGCGCGCCCAGCAGGCTGCCATGCATGTGGATCACTTCGGGCGAGCCGCCGCGTTCGTGCAAATCGTCGACGTTCTGGGTAACCAGCGTGACCTGGTGATGCTGCGCCAGCCGGGCCAGCGCGCGATGCGCGGCATTGGGCTGGGCGCGGGCGGCATCGGCGCGGCGCATGTTGTAAAAGCGATGCACCAGCACGGGGTCGCGCCGGAAGCCCTCGGGCGTGGCCACATCCTCGATGCGATGCGCTTCCCACAGGCCGTCCGTGGCGCGGAAGGTGCGGATCCCGCTTTCGGCCGAGATGCCGGCCCCGGTCAGGACGGTGATCCGCATCGGCGCCTCAGTTCGAGCAATAGGCCTCGGCCGTGGCGGCGAAATTCTTGTAGCGCGCCCAGAAGGCGTTGTCGGCGTCGCTTTTCGACATCCGCACCTCTTGCGCCGCATCGGCGTCGCGGAAGAAGCGGGCGGCGCGGCGCTGGTCGGCGCGCGACAGCGTCTGGTCGGCGACCTGCTGGATGCAGCGGCAAGCCTGGCCGTTGCGGGCGCCGCGTTCGGAACGCACGCAGGCGGAATCGATCGGACCGGCGACGGCGAGCGGCGCGGTCAGCACCACCGCCGCGGCGGCGATCATCACTCGGTTGAACATCTCTGTCTCCTCGGCTCATGCCGCGGCGGCGGGGCTGGGCACCCTCTTTCAGCCGCGGATCTTATCCGGGAAAGCTTAGCAGAAGCCGCATTGCCTCTCAATTGCGGCAGGTGCGCCGGGCCGTGCCAAGGATGGCGGCTGCGGCCGCCGGGACCGCAAGATATGCCGTCAGGCGGGCTGTGGAGTATAGCCCGCCTCGCGAATCACCTGCTCGGCGCGGGCGGCATCCAGCCCCTCGACCGCGACGCTGCGCGAAGGCAGGTCGCAGGCGGCCCGGCCCCCCGCCTCGGCCACCGCCTTTTCGATGGCGGCGGTGCAATGGCCGCAGCTCATATCCTCGACGCGGAATTTCATCGGTTCATCCCTTTGTCCGCCCGGACTTTCACTTGTCCGGGAACCGGCCTATGATCGCGTCGCGGCGCCGCGGGCGCAACTCCCCCTCATGAGGCTGCGACCGATGGTCACCGAAAACTTCCGTGGCGCGATCCTGATGGTCGTCTCGATGGTGCTCTTCGCCTTCGAGGACATGTTCATCAAGCTGCTTGCGGCCGAACTGCCCTATGCGCAGGTGCTGGGCCTGATCGGGCTTCTGGGCTTCCTGGCCTTCGGCGCCATGCTGAAGCTCAGGGGCGGGCGGCTGTTCACCCGCGACCTGATCCGCCCCATCGTGCTGTTCCGCGGGTTGATGGAGGCGGTGGGCTCGATCGGCATCGTCGTGGCGCTGGCGCTGACGGAACTTTCCTCGACCTCGGCGATCATGCAGGCGCTGCCCCTGGCCATCGTGCTGGGCGCGGCGCTGTTTCTGGGCGAGCCGGTCGGCTGGCGGCGCTGGAGCGCGATCATCGCCGGCTTCCTCGGCGTGCTGCTGGTGATCCGGCCGGGGCTGGCGGGGTTCCAGCCGGTGTCGCTGATGGCGCTGCTGGCGGTGCTGGGGTTGGCGGCGCGCGACATCGCCACCCGCCGCGTGCCGGCGCATATCCATTCCGACCAGCTGGCCGCCTCGGCCTTCTTCGCCATCCTGATCGCCTCGGTGCTGATGGCGCTGGCGCTGGGGCAGGACTTCGTCATGCCCAGCCCGCGGCAATGGCTGCTGTTCCTGGCCTGCATCACCGTCGGCGTCGGGGGTTATGCGCTGCTGGTGACCGCCACCCGGCTGGGCGAGGCCTCGGCGCTCGCCCCCTATCGCTATGCGCGGTTGGTCTTCGCCCTGATCCTCGCCTTCCTGGTCTTTGGCGAGCGTCCGGATGCGCCGACGCTGACCGGCGCCGCGATCATCGTCGCCTCGGGCTGCTACACCATGTGGCGCGAGGCCGCGCTGCGCCGCCGCCGGCTGCGCGAGGCCGGTTTCGTCACCGCCGCATGAACCCTCTTTCCGCAACGCCAAAGCCCTAGTATAGCCCGGCCATGACCGACCTTGACCTCATCCGCAATTTCTCGATCGTGGCCCATATCGACCACGGCAAATCCACCCTGGCCGACCGGCTGATCCAACTGACGGGCACGGTCGCCGAACGCGACATGAAGGCCCAGCTGCTCGACAGCATGGATATCGAGCGAGAGCGGGGCATCACCATCAAGGCCAACACCGTGCGCATCGAATATCCGGCGAAGGACGGGCGCACCTATGTGCTGAACCTGATCGACACCCCCGGCCATGTGGACTTCGCCTATGAGGTCAGCCGAAGCATGCGCGCGGTCGAGGGCAGCCTGCTGGTCGTGGACGCGACGCAGGGGGTCGAGGCGCAGACGCTGGCCAATGTCTATCAGGCCATCGATGCCGGGCACGAGATCGTGCCGGTGCTGAACAAGATCGACCTGCCCGCCGCCGAGCCCGACCGCGTCAAGGAGCAGATCGAGGACGTGATCGGCATCGATGCCCATGACGCCATCGAGATCTCGGCCAAGACGGGGCTGGGCATTCCCGACGTGCTGGAAGCCATCGTCACCCGCCTGCCGGCCCCCAAGGGCGACCGCGATGCGCCGCTGAAGGCGATGCTGGTCGATTCGTGGTATGACCCCTATCTGGGCGTCGTGGTGATGATCCGCGTCATGGACGGGGTGATCCGCAAGGGCGACCGCATCCGCATGATGCAGACCAATGCCGTCTACGGCATCGACAAGCTCGCCGTGCTGCGTCCGCAGATGCAGGACATCGCCGAGCTTGGCCCGGGCGAGATCGGTGTGCTGACCGCCTCGATCAAGCAGGTGCGCGACACCCGCGTCGGCGACACCATCACGCATGAGCGCAAGGGCACCGATAAGCCGCTGCCGGGCTTCAAGCCCGCCCAGCCGGTGGTGTTCTGCGGCCTCTTCCCGGTCGATGCCAACGACTTCGAGGCGTTGCGCGACGCCATCGAGAAGCTCGCGCTGAACGATGCGAGCTTCTCCTACGAGATGGAGACCTCGGCCGCGCTCGGCTTCGGCTTCCGCTGCGGCTTCCTGGGCTTGCTGCACCTGGAAGTGATCCGCGACCGGCTGGAGCGCGAATACGACCTGGACCTGATCACCACCGCGCCCTCGGTGGTGTTCCGGCTGCACATGCGCGACGGCGAGGTGCGCGAGCTGCACAACCCCGCCGACATGCCCGACCTGACCTATGTCGACCATATCGAGGAGCCGCGCATCAAGGCCACGATCATGGTGCCCGACGAATACCTGGGCGACGTGCTCAAGCTCTGCCAGGACCGTCGCGGCATCCAGATGGACCTGACCTATGCCGGCAACCGTGCCATGGTGGTCTATGACCTGCCGCTGGCCGAGGTGGTGTTCGACTTCTACGACCGGCTGAAATCCGTGACCAAGGGCTATGCCAGCTTCGACTACCAGATCAGCGAATACCGCGAGGATTATCTGGTGAAGATGTCGATCCTGGTGAACGATGAGCCGGTGGACGCGCTGTCGATCATGGTGCATCGCGACCGCGCCGAATCGCGCGGCCGGGCGATGGTGGAAAAGCTCAAGGAGCTGATCCCGCGGCACATGTTCAAGATCCCGATCCAGGCGGCCATCGGCAGCCGCGTCATCGCGCGCGAGACGCTGTCGGCGATGCGCAAGGACGTGACCGCGAAATGCTACGGCGGCGACGCGACGCGCAAGAAGAAGCTGCTGGAGAAGCAGAAGGCCGGCAAGAAGAAGATGCGCCAGTTCGGCAAGGTCGAGATCCCGCAGACCGCCTTCATCCAGGCGCTGAAGATGGACGGCTGAGACGGCCGCGGTCCCCGAACCGCGTCCGCCCCCTCTCTCGCGGGCAGGCTGCAAGGCCATACCCCCCGCTATGCCTCTTGCCTTCATGCTCCGGGCCTTCGGGACCTGACATCATCGTCTCGGTCGCCGGTCTTGGCCTCTCCTGCCGCTCGCGGCAGCTCGGGACCGCCGGGTGCACCGTTCATCCGCTGCGGCGTGGCGGTCTGCGCAGCCTTGGCCTTGGCGCGCCCGGTTTTCGGGGCGCCGTCTTCCCATCCGCCGCAAGGGCGGCCAGTTCGGCGTCCCAGCCTGCTGCGCCTCGATATCCCCGCCATGGCTCGTGACCTCGCGCGGCGGCGCTGAAAGGGGATCTCGATCCCGGCCGGCCGGAAGCGCGGATGGACACCCCTTGCCCGGAAGGGACCCGCCATCGCCGGCCGATGCCGCAAACCGGTCGGCATTGGCCGCATGGCCGCCGCCGCGCCTGCCCGGCTTCGCAGCACCGCCCGCCAGCCTTTTCGCGGCGGCGATATCCTGGGTCAGTAGGGCGCGGGTGCCGCTGTCACCGGCGGCGCCGCATAGGGGTCCTGTCCCATCTGCACCTGGCTGTTGGCAGCCTGCTCGCTCAGCAGTTGCCCGGCGGTCTGCATGTCGCGCCCCGCGCCCTGCATGGTCTCGCAGCCTGCGACCGCCATCCCTGCCATCAGCAAACCGATCGTCAGAATCCGACGCATTTTTTGTTCCTTTCTTGCTGCTCGTTTCTGCGCGAAGCCTAAACCAGCCAAGAACCCCCTCAAGCCAGAGCGCGGCGTCCCCCGCCGCAATCGGCAAGGAATGACCCGCCCGCAGCGGGGTTTCCGGCGGATCCCGGCCGATGCCCGGCTCGGTGCCGCCTGCCGGACCGGCCCGGTCGCAGAAAAAAGGTCGCGGATTGATGCAAATCAAAGGCGGCATTGCCGGATCATGCTCTGAATCGGCAGCCGACAGGAGAAACTGCATGGATCTGAATGCCCGCAAGGCCACTCTTGCTGCGCGCCGCGAGGCTATCGTCGCCGATCTTGCCCGCATCCGGGACGAGCTCGACGCCCCGCTGCCGCAGGATTGGGGAGAGGCCGCCGTCGAGCAGGAGGATGACGAGGTCCTTCAAGCCCTTGGCAATGCCGAACAGGCCGAGTTGCGCCGGATCGACGCCGCCCTTCGCCGCATGGAAGAGGGCGAATACGGGTTCTGCACGCGCTGCGGCGACACCGTCCAGCCGGCAAGGCTGGACCTGCTGCCCGATACGCCGTTTTGCGCCGGCTGCGCGCCGCGGGGCTAAGGCCGCGATCACATGCCGGATTGGGCCTCGTGGCTTTCCCGCGTGATCACCTGACCCGCGCTCTGAATGTCGCGTCCCGCCCCCTGCACCGTCTGGCAGGCGGCCAGAGCAAGCAGGGCAAGCACAGGCACCGCATGAAGGATTCGTTGCATATTCAATCTCCTGCCAGGGTTTGCTTTCCGGTTATAACGCCCGCGACCGAAGCCGGTTCCGGCGGGCGTTAACGGCCTCTTAACCGAAGGCTGCTAGAGAGGCGGCATGCGTGTGATTCCGATGCTTGTCCTGTTCCTTTCGGCCTGCGCCTCGCCGGCGCCGCAATTCCTGGGCGCCACCCGGCACGACATCACGCTGGACGGGATCCGCTTCGCCGTGTTTCACGACGGCCCCCAGGCAGAGGTGATCCGGCTGGGTTATCTGACGCGCCGCGAGCGCGCGCCGGTGCCGGCACTTATGGTGATCGCGGCCGAGCGCACGACCGGCTGCACGGCGATCCCGAACAGCCTGCGCAGCCGCATTCCCGGCGATACCGGCGAGGCGCGGCTGTCGCTGCGCTGTCCCGGCGGCTGAACCTGCACCGGGGACGCTGCGGCCCGGTCAGTCCAGAAATTCCGCGACCGCCTCGGCAATCTCGGCCGGGCGGTCGGCATGGAGCCAATGCCCGGCGCCGGGAATGACGCGGATCTCGGCCTGCGGGAAATGCTCGCGGATCGCCTGGACCTGCGGCGCCCGGCAATAGTCCGACTCCGCGCCGGCAAGGAACAGGGCCGGACCGGCAAAGCTGCCCTTGGGAACGTCGGGCCAGCCGGTCAGCCGGGGCATCTGGTCGCGCAGCGCGGACAGGTTGAACTTCCAGCGCGGCGGATCGGCCTTCAGATCCAGCGATTGCAGCAGAAAGGCCCGCACGCCCGGATCGGCGATCCGTTCGGCCAGCCGCGCATCGGCTTCGGAGCGCAGGCGCAGGCCGGTCAGGTCCACCGCTTCCATCGCATCGATATGGTCGCTCTGGCTGTGGCCATAGGCAAAGGGCGCGATGTCCAGGACCACCAGGCGGCGCAGCAGCTCCGGGCGGGTCAGCGCCAGCATCATCGCGGCCTTGCCCCCCATCGAATGGCCCAGGACGTCCGCCTGGCCGCCCTGCGCGGCGATCACCTCGGCCAGGTCGCCCGCCAGGGCGGGATAGCCGTGATCGGGGTCGTGGAAGCTGTCGCCATGGTTGCGCATGTCGACCGAGATCACCCGCCGGGTCTCGGCCAGCCGGCGGGCAAGGCCGCCCAGATTGCGCCCCGAACCGAACAGCCCATGTGCCAGCAGCACCGGCGGCCGATCCGAATCTGTTCCTGTGACGGTCGTGTTCAGCATCATGGCCCGCAACCTAACGGCACTGGCGAAGCGGCGCCAGAGGCGTTAGCCTTGCCGAAAAACGGGATTGGTGGGGGCGATGGGCATCGAGAGGATCCGGCCGATGGCCGACGAGGTGGCCAGCCTGATGGCGGCGCGGTTCGGCGGCCTGCGGCGCGGCCAGCAGGCCGATCTGGAAAGCATGCTGCGCAAGCGCGGCGGGGCGCTGCCGCGGCGCCTGCGGCGCGAGGCGCGCTTCATGGCCGAGGCCGACCGCATGGCAGGCCAGCCGAAGCTGGCGCGGCAGGTCGATTTCGAGCGGCTGGCGCGGGCGCACAGGGCGCTGACGGGCTATCTGCGGCCGCTGGGGCAGGGATCGCGGCTGCAGGGCGGCGCGCTCTCCCTGGCCTCCAGCGTTCTTTTCGGGCTGCTGCTTTTGGCCTGCGTTGCGCTGTGGATCATGGTGCGGCGCGGGCTGGTCTGAGCCTGCGCCGCGGCGGGCTCACATGCCGCTGTAAAGCGGGAAGCGCGCGCAAAGCGCCTCGACCTCGGCCTTGACGCGGGCCTCGACCTCGGCATTGCCCGCCTCGCCATGCGCGGCCAGCCCGTCCACCACCTCGACGATCCAGCGGGCGATCTGGCGGAACTCCGCCTCGCGGAAGCCCCGCGTGGTGCCGGCCGGCGCGCCCAGACGGATGCCCGAGGTCACGAAGGGCTTCTCGGGATCGAAGGGCACGCCGTTCTTGTTGCAGGTGATGTGGGCGCGGCCCAAGGCCGCCTCGGTCGCCTTGCCGGTCACGCCCTTGGGGCGCAGGTCCGCCAGGCACAGGTGGTTGTCGGTGCCGCCCGAGACGATGTCGATGCCGCCGCGCATCAGCTCGTCCGCCATGGCGCGGGCATTGGCGACGACCTGCGCGGCATAGTCCCTGAATTCGGGGCGCAGCGCCTCGCCGAAGGCCACCGCCTTGGCGGCGATCACATGCATCAGCGGGCCGCCCTGCAGGCCGGGGAACACCGCCGAGTTGATCTTCTTGGCGATCTCGGCATCGTTGGTCAGCACCATGCCGCCGCGCGGGCCGCGCAGCGATTTATGCGTGGTCGTGGTCACCACATGGGCATGCGGCAGCGGCGAGGGATGCTGGCCGCCCGCCACCAGCCCGGCGATATGGGCCATGTCGACCATCAGCCAGGCGCCCACCTCGTCGGCGATCTTGCGGAATTCGGCCCAGTCCCAGATCCGCGAATAGGCGGTGCCGCCGGCCAGGATCAGCCTGGGCTTCGTCTCATGGGCCTTTTTGCGGATCTCCTCCATGTCCAGCAGCTGGTCCTGCTGGCGCACGCCGTAGCTGACGACGTTGAACCACTTGCCCGACATGTTGACCGGCGAGCCATGCGTCAGGTGGCCGCCCGAATTCAGGTCGAGCCCCATGAAGGTGTCGCCCGGCTGCAGCAGCGCCAGGAACACCGCCTGGTTCATCTGGCTGCCGCTGTTCGGCTGGACATTGGCGAAGCCGCAATCGAAGAGCTGCTTGGCGCGTTCGATGGCCAGCTCCTCGACCACGTCGACATATTGGCAGCCGCCGTAATAGCGCTTGCCCGGATAGCCCTCGGCGTATTTGTTGGTCAGGACCGAGCCCTGCGCCTCAAGCACCGCCTTCGAGACGATGTTCTCGGACGCGATCAGCTCGATCTCGTCGCGCTGGCGGCCAAGCTCCTGGCGGATCGCCCCGAAAATGGCAGGGTCGCGGGTGGCAAGCTCATCGGCGAAGAATCCGGTGTCGGTCATCTGGTCCTCATGCAAAAAGCGGCTTGCCGGGGTTCTAGCGCCTTTCCGCGCGTCCCGCTAGGACGGATGCGACGCGCGGGCGGTAGATTATCCCATGTGCCAAAGGGCCTTGCGCCCGGCCCGCCGCGCGCCATGATGGCCGCATGAAGCTGCATTTCATCGCCTCGAGCACCGAAACCGCCGTGACCGCCGCCGAGGCGCTGTCCGAGCGTTACGGCCATGTGCCGATCCGCGAGGCCGAGGTGATCGTGGCGCTGGGGGGCGACGGGCTGATGCTGTCGGTCATGCACCAGAATCGCGGCCTGCCGGTCTATGGCATGAACCGCGGCACCGTGGGCTTCCTGATGAACGCCTATTCCGAGGAGGACTTGCCCGCCCGCATCCTGGCCGCCGAGGAAACCGTGGTCAATCCGCTGGCCATGACCGCCGGCACCACCGACGGGCACGAGCATTGCGCGCTGGCCATCAACGAAGTCAGCATGCTGCGCGCCGGCCCGCAGGCGGCGCGGCTGCGCATCAGCGTGAACGGCCGGGTGCGCATGGAGGAGCTGATCTGCGACGGCGCGCTGCTCTCCACCCCCGCCGGCTCGACCGCCTACAATTATTCGGCGAACGGGCCGATCCTGCCGCTCGGTTCGGACGTGCTGGCGCTGACCGCCATCGCTCCGTTCCGGCCGCGGCGCTGGCGCGGCGCCATCCTGCCCAAGTCGGCGACGGTGCGCATCGACGTGCTGGATCCCGACAAGCGCCCGGTGATGGCCGATGCCGATTCGCGCGGCGTCGACTCGGTGCTCTGGGTCGAGATCCGTTCGGAAAACACCATCCGGCACCGGCTGCTTTTCGACCCCGGCCACGGGCTCGAGGAACGGCTGATCCGTGAACAGTTCGTCTGACCCCGATTCCATCCGGGCCGCGATTCCATTTGAGACTGCGCGCGGCGCACGCTAAAGCGCGGGGCATGATGAACCGTCCCGATCTTCCGCCCGAAATCGCCCGCCGCCGGACCTTTGCGATCATCTCGCACCCGGACGCGGGCAAGACCACGCTGACCGAGAAGTTCCTGCTGTTCGGCGGCGCGATCCAGATGGCCGGCCAGGTCCGCGCCAAGGGCGAGGCGCGGCGCACCCGCTCGGACTTCATGAAGATGGAGCAGGACCGCGGCATCTCGGTCTCCGCCTCCGCCATGAGCTTCGATTTCGGGCCCTATCGCTTCAACCTGGTGGACACGCCCGGCCACAGCGATTTCTCCGAGGACACCTATCGCACGCTGACGGCGGTGGACGCCGCGATCATGGTCATCGACGGCGCCAAGGGGGTCGAGAGCCAGACCCGCAAGCTGTTCGAGGTCTGCCGGCTGCGCGACCTGCCGATCCTGACCTTCTGCAACAAGATGGACCGCGAAAGCCGCGATACTTTCGAGATCATCGACGAGATCCAGGAGAACCTGGCCATCGACGTGTCGCCGGTCAGCTGGCCGATCGGCATGGGCCGCGACTTCATCGGCGCCTATGACCTGCTCAACGACCGGCTGGAGATCATGGACCGCGCCGATCGCAACAAGGTGGCCGAGTCGATCCAGATTTCCGGCCTGGACGATCCCAAGCTGGCCGATCACGTTCCCGCCGAGCTGCTGGAGAAGCTGCGCGAGGAGCTGGAGATGGCGCGCGAACTGCTGCCCGCCTTCGACCGCAAGTCCTTCCTGGAAGGGCACATGACGCCGATCTGGTTCGGCTCGGCCATCAACAGCTTCGGCGTCAAGGAGCTGATGACCGGCATCGGCGAATTCGGCCCCCAGCCGCAGCCGCAGAACGCCGCCGAGCGCCAGATCGCCCCCGAGGAAAAGTCGGTGACCGGCTTCGTCTTCAAGGTGCAGGCCAACATGGATCCCAAGCATCGCGACCGGGTGGCCTTCGTGCGCCTCGCCTCGGGGCATTTCGAGCGCGGGATGAAGCTTCTGCACGTGCGATCCAAGAAACCGATGGCGGTATCGAACCCGGTGCTGTTCCTGGCCGCCGACCGCGAACTGGCGGAAGAGGCCTGGGCGGGCGACATCATCGGCATCCCCAACCACGGCCAGCTGCGCATCGGCGACGCCCTGACCGAGGGCGAGGCGCTGCGCTTCACCGGCATCCCCAGCTTTGCGCCGGAACTGTTGCAGACCGTGCGCGCCGGCGATCCGATGAAGGCCAAGCACCTGGAAAAGGCGCTGATGCAATTTGCGGAAGAGGGCGCGGCCAAGGTGTTCAAGCCGATGATCGGCTCGGGCTTCATCGTCGGCGTGGTGGGGGCGCTGCAATTCGAGGTGCTGGCGAGCCGCATCGAGCTGGAATACGGCCTGCCGGTGCGCTTCGAATCCTCGCAATTCACCAGCGCGCGCTGGGTCTCGGGGGCCAAGGACAAGGTCGATGCCTTCGCCAATGCCAACAAGGGCCACATGGCGCAGGACCATGACGGCGATCTGGTCTATCTCACGCGCCTGCAATGGGACATCGACCGGGTGAGCCGCGACCACCCGGACCTGAAGCTGACCGCGACCAAGGAAATGATGGTGTGAAAGCTTCCTGGCCCGGCACGGCTGGCGCGAGGATCTGCAAACCGATAGCCCGGTCGCGGCCGCTCCCGGCACGCGGGATAGCGCGATCCCGGCCTGTCCGGGAAAGGCCGTGGCTCTGCCCCGCATCGGGAATGCGGGGTGACGTCGCGCCCGGACATTGGGTCCAGTTGCCGGGACAGTCACTGGCCCGGGGCGGCGGCGATCCCGATCCCCGCGGCGGTCCGGGCAGATGCCTGCTGCGGCCTGTGACGGGATGCCCGGCCCTTCGTCGCGTGGCCGCTCCGGGCCGGGGCATTTTCGCCGCGAAGCCGCCGATTTCCGGGCGATTCCCGGTTGACTCCGTCCGTTCTGCCGCTAAAAGGCGGGCTTCAAGAGAATTCCACGGGGTCCGCGCCACGCGTTTTGCCCCGCAGCAGGAGCGAAACTGATGGCGAAGCCGACGACGATCAAGATCCGTCTGAACTCGACGGCCGGGACCGGGCATTTCTATGTCACCAAGAAAAACGCCCGCACGATGACCGAAAAGATGACGGTCAACAAATACGACCCGGTGGTGCGCAAGCATGTCGAATACAAGGAAGGCAAGATCAAGTAAGATCTGCCCCTGACGGAAGAGCTTTGGAACCGCGTCCCGCAAGGGGCGCGGTTTCCGCATTTGCCCTGGACTTGCTTCCGCTGCGGCCATTTGCGCGGGGGGCTGTGGCCTCCGGCGGGGATATTTGAACAAGAAAGAACTCTCCGCTTTGGGGCGGGAGGTTGTGGCAGGGGCCGGGCGTCGGGATGGCGTTTGCGATGCGCCCAGCTGCGGGCGAGCTTGGCGCCTGGACTCCGGTTCATGCCGGCAGTTGCGGGCGGCCCGGCGTCCTTGCGTTGCTGCTCTTGCAGCGGGGAAGGGCCGCGGGGGCCGTGCAGCAGCGATCCCCGTCTCCACGGACTGGCCGCTAATGGAAATCCCGGGATTTTGGCAGGATGCGCACCTGGCGCGGATGGCTGGGGCGGGGTTGGGGCAGTGCGGCCGGCGCCTCTCCGGCCAGGCGCAGCAATGCGTCGGAACGGTCGCCCAGCCAATGCGCGACGATATGGGTCACGCCATCGGCGCGCTGGAGCTGGCCATGCACCTCCAGCAGGCGGGCGGTCATCACCACCTTGCGGAACTGCGCGAAGGTCTTTTCCCAGATCACCAGATTGGCCACGCCGGTCTCGTCCTCCAGCGTGACGAAGCAGGTGCCGTTGGCGCTGCCGGGGCGCTGGCGCACCAGCACGATGCCGGCCATGCGCAGGCGGCCGCGGTTCGGCAGGGCGGCGAGGTCCCCCGCCGAGACGTAGCCCTGTTCCGTCAGGCTGCGGCGCAGGAAGGCCATGGGATGGGCCTTCAGCGACAGCCGCAGGGTCTGGTAATCGGCGGTGACATGCTCGCAAAGCGGCATGGCGGGCAGGGCGACGGCGGGCTCGGCCCCTTCGTCCCGGCGCCCGAACAGCGGCAGGTCCGGCGCGTCGCGCAGGGCGCGCGCCTGCCACAGCCCCGCCCGCCGGTCGAGCCCCATCGAACGCAGCGCATCGGCGGCCGCGATCAGCCGGATGGCCCGGGCATCGAGCCCGGCGCGGGCCTTGAGATCGGCCAGATCGGTATAGGGCTTATCCCGCGCCGTCTTGATGCGTTCGGCCAGCGCCTTGGACAGCCCGTCGATCTGGCGCAGGCCGAGGCGCAGCGCGAAGGCGCCGTCGCAGGGTTCAAGCGTGTTGTCCCATTCGCTGATGTTCACATCGGCCGGCAGCACGGTGACGCCGTGGTCGCGCGCGTCGCGCACGATCTGGGCGGGCGCGTAGAAGCCCATCGGCTGGCTGTTCAGCAGCGCCGCGGCGAAGGCGGCCGGGTGATGGCATTTCAGCCAGGCCGAGACATAGGCCAGATGCGCGAAGGCCGCCGCATGGCTTTCGGGGAAACCGTAATCGCCGAAACCCTTGATCTGGTTGAAGCACCGCTCGGCGAAGTCGCGGTCGTAGCCGCGTTCGACCATGCGGCCGACCATCCGGTCCTGCAACTGCCCGATCGTCCCGCGTGAGCGGAAGGTGGCCATGGCCTTGCGCAGATCGTCCACCTCGCCCGGGGTGAATTGCGCGGCGACCATGGCGATCTTCATCGCCTGTTCCTGAAAGATCGGCACGCCCAGGGTGCGTTTCAGGATATTCCTCAACTCGTCCGGGTCTCCATTTTTCGGGCCGGGATAATCGGGTTTTTCTAACCCCGCCCGGCGACGCAGATAGGGATGGACCATGTTGCCCTGGATCGGGCCGGGGCGGACGATGGCCACCTGGATCACCAGGTCGTAGAACTCCTGGGGCTTCAGGCGCGGCAGCATGGCCATCTGCGCTCGGCTTTCGACCTGGAAGGTGCCGATGCTGTCGCCTTTTTTCAGCATCTCATAGGTTTCCGGGTCGTCCCGGTCGAAATCCGAAAGCGTCAGCGCCTTGCCGTAATGCACCCGGACCAGTTCGAAGCATTTGCGGATGCAGGTGAGCATCCCCAGCGCCAGCACATCGACCTTGAGGATGCGCAATTCGTCGATGTCGTCCTTGTCCCATTCGATGAAGCTGCGTTCCGGCAGGGCGGCATTGCCGATGGGCACGGTTTCCGACAGCGGCCCCTCGGTCAGCACGAAGCCGCCGACATGCTGCGACAGGTGGCGCGGCATGCCGATCATCTCCTCGGCCAGCCTGACCGTGCGCCGCAGCAGCGGGTCGCCCAGGTCGAGCCCGGCCTGGTCGGTCGAGGCCGCCGACATGTCCTTGCCCCAGCTGCCCCAGACCGTGTCGGCCAGGGCGGAGGTCACGTCCTCGGACAGGCCCATGACCTTGCCGACCTCGCGGATGGCGCTGCGCGGGCGGTAGTGGATCACCGTGGCGCAGAGCCCGGCGCGGTCGCGGCCATATGCGTCATAGATGTGCTGGATGACCTCCTCGCGCCGCTCATGCTCGAAATCCACGTCGATATCGGGCGGTTCCTTGCGGTTTTCGCTGATGAATCGCTCGAACAGCAGTTCATGCTTGGCGGGATCGACCGGGGTGATGCCGAGGACGTAGCAGACCGCCGAATTCGCCGCCGAGCCGCGGCCCTGGTTCAGGATGCCCTGGTCTTCGGCATAGCGGACGATGTCGTGGATGGTCAGGAAATATTGCGCGATCTCCTTCCGGCGGATCAGCGCCAGTTCCTTGACCAGGGTGGCGCGGACCTTCTCGGGCACGCCCGAGGGATAGCGCCAGTCCGCGCCCTGCCAGGTCAGGTTTTCCAGATGCTGCTGCGGGGTCAGCCCGGGCGGCACGCTTTCGCGGGGATATTCGTATTGCAGTTCGTCCAGCGAGAAGCGGCAGCTGTCGGCGATCTCGCGCGTGGCGCGGATGGCATGGGGCCAGTCGGCGAACAGGCGCGCCATCTCGGCCGGCGGCTTCAGGTGACGTTCGGCATTCTGCGCCAGCAGCAGCCCGGCCCGGGCGATGGTGGTGCCCTCGCGGATGCAGGTCATCGCGTCCTGCAGCGGCCGGCGATCGGGGACATGGTAATGCACGTCGTTCACCGCGACGATCGACAGCCCCGCCGCCCGCGCCGCCCGGTCGAGGCGATTGATCCGCGCCCGGTCGTCGCCGCGATAAAGCCAGCTTGCCGCGACATGCGACAGCTGCGGCAGGCGGCGGGCCAGACGGGGCAGGGGTGCAAGGTCGTCGCCCGGCAGCCAGACCAGCCGCATGCCTTCGGCATGGGCGGCCAGATCGTCCAGGCTCAGGTCGCAGCGCCCCTTCTTCTGCCAGTTCCCGTCCAGATCGTGCCGCCGGCCCTTGGTGATGAGCGAGGCGAGCCGGCCATAGGCGGCGCGGTCGGTCGGATAGGCCAGGAAGGCGGTGCCGTCCGCCAGCACGATCCGCACCCCGATCACCGGGCGCAGCTGCAGTTTCCTGGCCGCGGCATGCAGCCGCACCACCCCAGCGAGGCTGTTCAGGTCGGCGATCCCCAGCGCGTCATAGCCCATCAGATGCGCCGCCAGCGCCAGTTCGCGCGGATGCGAGGCGCCGTGCAGGAAGCTGAAGGCGCTGGTCACCGCCAGCTCGACGTAATCCGCGGGCGGGTTCGGGTGCTCGACCGGGGGCAGGGGGATCTCGGGGCGGGCATGATGGTCGGGCATCAGGCGAAGATCCCGTGCAGGAACCAGCGCGGCGCGCCGCCGCGGCCGTCATGGACCAGCCCCTCGCGATAGATCCACAGGCGCAGGCCGCTGTCGTCCTCGATGCGGAAATAGTCGCGCAGCCGGGTGCCGGGGCGGTCGTGCCACCATTCCGGCGCGATGCGCTCGGGCCCGGCATGGCGGGCGACGCGCAGGGTCTGCCGGCGCCAGACGAATTGCGCCGGCGGGCCTTCGGGGATGGCGTAGAGCACGCGGATCTCCTCGGGCGGGTTGAGCAGGCGGATCGGCCGGTCGGGGCGCGCGACCGGGGCGGGGGTGGTGGCCAGAGGCGGGCCGGGTGTCTCGGCGCGTTCGGGGATATGGCTTTCCTGCGGCAGCGGCCGGCTGATTGCCGCCGCGCCGAAGCGCGCTGCCAGCCGGTCCACCAGCCGCGCCAGTGCCAGCCCTGCGGGCGCGGCGCCGTCCAGGCCGGGCTGGGCCTGGGCCAGCGGCTCGACCGCCTCGGCCGCGAGGCGGATCAGGTCGAAGCCATAGCCGGGGTCCAGCCGGCCGAGCCGGCCATCGAACAGGCGTAGCAGGTGGCCGGGGTCGCGCGTGGGTGCGGCCATGGCGACGCGGATGTCGCGCCGCTCGCCATCGACGCGAAACACCGACAGGCACAGCCGCCGGCAGCCGCGATCCGCCGCCGCCATCTGCGCGCAAAGATCGGCCAGCAATCCGGGCAGCCAGTCCGAGGGGTCCATCACCGGCTCGGCCAGCCGGACCTCGGCGGCGTATTCGGGTGCGGGCTCGGGCGCATCCAGCGGCTCGGCCGCGCGCCCCAGCGCCTGGTCGAGGCGGATCAGCGGATTGTCCTGCGGTTCGGCCCGGGCAAAGCGGCGCATCAGCGACAGGCGCGGCAGCCCTGCGAGGTCGCCGATGGTCTTGAGCCCCAGCCGGCGCAAGAGCAGCAGGGTTTCCCCCGACAGCCGCAACCCGGCCACCGGCAGCGGCGCCAAGGCGGGCAGCGGATCGGCGCAGATCGCGCGCTCGGGTCCGAAGCGGGCCAGCGCCCAGGCCGCGCCGCGCGTCGGCGCCAGTGCCAGCCGCGCGGTCAGCCCGGCCCGGGCGAATCCGGCCTGGATCTCGGCCAGCAGCGCCGCCTCGCCGCCGAACAGATGCGCGGTGCCGGTGGTGTCGAGGATGATGCCGTCCTCGCCGTCGGGCGTGCTGAAGGGACCCCAGCGCCGCGCCCAGAAGGCCAGCCGCGCCAGCCGGGCGGCGTCGCGGTCGGGCTCGGCCGGTTCGATGCGCAGGGCGGGACAGATGGCGCGGCTGTCCACGGCGCGGGCGCCGATGCGGGCCCCGGCCCGTTCGGCGGCACGGTTCGCGGCATGGATGACGGGCCCGTGCGGACCGGGCGCGGCCAGCGCCAGCGGGATCTCCTCAGGCCAGCCGTCGCCCCGGTGCGCGGCGCGGCTCAGCCAGCTCTCGATCGCCAGGCGGGGCAGAGAAATCGAGACGATCCGCCGCCCGGTCATGGCGCGCCACCCAGGTCGAGGGCGGCCGGCCGCGCGCCCGGAACAGCTCGGCCAGCCAGCGCGGATCGCCCGGCGCTTGCGGATCGTCGGGATGGGGAAGCGAGGGCAGCGGCGTCAGCCGCCAGCGCATCCGCGCCGCGCTGGGTTCGGGCGGCGCGGCATGGCGGATCAGCCAGCAGGGCAGGCCCGCCGCTTCGGCCCGCAGCGCCAGGCGGCGGCTGGCGGTGAAGCTCAGCGCCGCAGCGGTGCCATGGATCTCGCCCACCACGGCGGCCAGGGCGCGGCCTTGCAGCCCGTCCTCCAGCGCCGCCAGCACATCGGCGGGGCGCGTCAGGTCCAGCCGCAGCAGATCCCGCCCCATGCCGGGCAGGAAGGGGGCGCCGAACTCGGCCCGGCTCAGCCGGTCCTGCGCCCAGAGCACCAGCCCCGGCGGCAGGGCGGCCAGCACGAATCCGGCCGCGGCACCCGTCAGGGGCCGGGTGTCGAAAGCTTCGGACAGGGTCGGCGCGGTCGGTTGCGGCGCCGCGGGGACTGGCGCCCGTCCGAAAGGCGCCACCCCGAAAGGGAAAGGGCGAGCGGACATGGTTCAGTCGTTTGTTCTTTATTTGTTCTTATTCCGCCGCCAGGGATTCGTCAATCGTGGCGGCTTCGCGGCACGAATGGCCCGGGACGACTGCGCCGCAGGCGCGCGCCGAGGAGGAGCGGACGGGCCGGGATGAACCGCATGGGGCGCCGTCCTGGGCCGCGGAATTCCGGATGGCGGCAAAGCGACGAGCGCAGAACCTTCACAGGCTTCATCATGGCCGCAGCGATGATGTGGGTGGCTGCCGATCAGACCTGCTGGCGACGGTCCGAAAGCCCATGCGCTGCGCCGCTTCCTACGAGGCGGGCGATGCGGGGGCGATCCTGATCGAGGGGGAACAGAGGGGCAGAAGGGAAGTGGCAGCCCGTAGGGGAGTCGAACCCCTCTTTTCAGGTTGAAAACCTGACGTCCTAACCGATAGACGAACGGGCCACTTTCTGCATCCGCAAGGCGCGGTGCCCTGCGGCGTGGGGCGGTATTTAGGTTCTCTGCTGCAGGGCTGCAAGCGGAAAAATCATCCCGGCACAAAGTTTTTTCCGGCAGCGCCCGCCGCTTCAGCCGACCGGCGCGGCATCGTCCAGACGCAGCCGCACGCGCTCTCGTCCGCCCCATTGCGTGAGCTCCAGCTTGCCCGCCAGATGGAAGCGCCGCCCCTTGGCGCCCAGCAGCGCCGGGCCCAGCGGGCCATTCATCGCGCCCCAGGCCACCGCCTCCAGCACCGGGCTGCCGGGGCTGCGGAAGCGCAGGCGCAGATGGCTGTCGCCCATCGTCCCGGCGCTGTCGATCAGCTGCTCGGCAAAGGCGAATCGCGGTGCCGGCGCGGCCTGGCCGAAGGGGCCGGCGCGTTCCAGCATCTGCATCAGCTCGACCGTGGCGCCGGCGGGGTCCAAGAGGCCGGATATGCGCAGCTCGCCCATGCCCGGGCGCTCGGCCATCTCGCGCGAGAGCAATTGCGACAGCCGCGCCATGGCCTCGGGGATCTTCGCCTCTGCGACGGAGAGGCCGGCCGCCATGGCGTGCCCGCCGCCCTTCAGCAGCAGCCCCTCGGCGGCCAGGCGCTGGATGGCGCGGCCCAGATCGACGCCGGGCACCGAGCGGGCCGAGCCCTTGCCGATGCCGCCCTCGACCCCGATCACCACCGAGGGCAGGCCGGTCGCCTCCTTCATCCGCGCGGCGACGATGCCCACGACGCCGGGATGCCAGCCCTCGCCGGCCGCCCAGGCCACGCAGCCGGCATCGCCCGCAGCCTGGGCGCGCGCCTCGACCTGGGCCAGCGCCTCGTCGCGCACGGCGGCCTCGATGGCGCGGCGGTCGCGGTTCAGCGCGTCCAGCTCGGCTGCCAGCCGCTCGGCTTGGCGGCCGTCGGTGCAGGACAGGCACAACGCCCCCAGATCCGCCTTACCCACGCGGCCGCCGGCATTGATGCGCGGCCCCAAAAGGAAGCCCAGGTGAAAGGCATTCGGCGCCGAATCGAGCCGCGCCACGTCCGACAGCGCCACCAGCCCGGGGCGCTCGCGCCGCGCCATGATCAGCAGCCCCTGGCGCACGAAGGCGCGGTTCACTCCCACCAGCGGCGCCACATCCGCGATCGTCGCCAGCGCCACCAGGTCGAGCAGCGGGATCAGGTCGGGCTGCGCATGGCCGCCCTGGCGCAGCAGGCTGTTGCAGCGCACCAGCGTCAGGAAAACCACGCCGGCGGCGCAGAGATGGCCGAGGCTGCCATCCTCGTCGGCGCGATTCGGGTTCACCACCGCCAGCACCGGCGGCAGGGTCTCGGCCCCCTGGTGGTGGTCCAGCACGATCACGTCGCAGCTGGCCGCCGCCAGCGCCTCATGGCTGAGCGTGCCGCAATCGACGCAGACGATCAGGTCGTGATCCTGCGACAGCGCCGCGATGGCCGGAGCGTTCGGGCCGTAGCCTTCGTCGATGCGGTCGGGGATATAAAGCGTCGCGTCGCGGCCCTGCCGGCGCAGCCAGTCCAGCAGCAGCGCGGCCGAGGCGCCGCCATCCACGTCGTAATCGGCAAAGATGGCGATGCGCTGGCCGGCCAGCACCGCGGCGACCAGCCGCTCGGCGGCCTTGTCCATGTCGCGCAGGCGCGAGGGATCGGGCAGCAGGTCGCGCAGCTTGGGATCGAGATAAAGCGGCGTTTCATGCGCGGGCACGCCGCGGGCGGCCAGCACCCGGCTGACGGGCAGCGGCAGGCGGCTGTCCTGGGCCAGCGCCTCGGCGGCGCGTTCCAGGGCGGCGTCGGGACCACGCCACAGGCGGCCGGTCAGCGAGGCGGTGACGGAAAGAAAGGCGGTCATGCGGGCTTCATCCCCCATGACCGCCCGCTGTTCAAGCCTGTCGGCCCGCTTACTTGACCGGGTTGCGATAGATCATGCGCCGCACCGAGCCGGTCTTGGAACGCATCAGGATGGTCTCGGTCTGCAGATAATGCGGCTCGCGCTTGACGCCGGCCACGATCGAGCCGTTGGTCACCCCGGTCGCGGCAAAGATCACGTCGGCGGTGACCAGCTCGTCGCGCGAATAGACCCGGTCCAGGTCGGTGATGCCGGCCTTGGCGGCGCGGCCCTTCTCGTCGTCGTTGCGGAACAGCAGCTTGCCCCACATCTGCCCGCCCATGCATTTCAGCGCCGAGGCGGCCAGAACCCCCTCGGGCGCGCCGCCCGAGCCCATATACATGTCGATGCCGGTCAGCTCGGCCTCGGCGCAATGGATGACCCCGGCCACGTCGCCGTCGGTGATCAGCCGGATGGCCGCGCCGGTCGAGCGGACCTCGGCGATCAGATCCTCATGGCGCGGGCGCTCGAGGATGCAGACGGTGATGTCGCTGTCCTTGACGCCGCCGGCCTTGGCCAGCGCCCGCACCCGTTCCGAGGGCGTCATGTCCAGGCTGACCACGTCCTTGGGATAGCCCGGCCCGATGGCGAGCTTTTCCATGTAGACGTCGGGCGCGTGCAGCAGCGTGCCGCGCGGCGCCATGGCGATCACGGTCAGCGCGTTCGGCATGTCCTTGGCGGTCAGCGTGGTGCCCTCCAGCGGGTCCAGCGCGATATCCACCTCGGGCCCTGCGCCGGTGCCCACCTCCTCGCCGATATAGAGCATCGGCGCTTCGTCCCGCTCGCCCTCGCCGATGACGACGACGCCCTTGATGTCCAGCAGGTTCAGCTGCTCGCGCATCGCGTTGACGGCGGCCTGGTCGGCCGCCTTCTCGTCGCCGCGGCCGATCAGCCGCGCCGAGGCATGGGCGGCGGCCTCGCTGACGCGGGCCAGGCCGAGCGACAGCATGCGATCGTTGAAATCCTTGGGCGAGGTCATGCGGAAATTCCTTGTGCTTTCTGCCTTTCCGGGCTTCTACGCCCGGCGCCGGAAACGGGCAAGCCTGCGTGCGCTAACGAGTCAGTTTTCCGCCAGTTCCAGCGCCAGCGCATGGATGCGCGGCACGATGTCGCCCAAGGCGGCATGCACCAGCCGATGCCGCGCGACATGGCCCAGCCCCGCAAAGCGGGCGCTGGCCATGCGGATGCGGAAATGCGTCTCGCCGCCCTCTTGCCAGCCGCCATGGCCGCGATGGCTTTCGCTTTCGTCGATGATCTCCAGCCGCGAGGGCTGCAGTTCGGCCAGTCTTTCACGCATCTCGTCGGCAATCATGCGCTTGCCCCCTTTCATGTCCCGCGAAATAGCCTAAACTGCCTGTCCCGTTCAGGACAAGGCAGGCAGATGAGCAACAGCGACCCGTTCGGATTCGACATTTCCGCTGCCGCGGACAAGAAGCGCCGCGCCAAGGGCCGGCGCGGCATGTCCGGCGCCTTCGAGACCTCGACGCGGCGGTGCGACAAGGAGGGCTGCAACCAGCCCGGCCAGTATCGCGCGCCGAAATCGCCGCGGGCGCTGGACGAATACTACTGGTTCTGCAAGGAGCACGTGCGCGAATACAACCTGAACTGGAACTATTTCCAGGGCCAGTCCGAGGCCGAGTTCCAGGAGTTCCTGGACAATGCCACGGTCTGGGAACGGCCGACCAAGCCCTTCGGCCGGGCGGCGCAGGAACAGAAATGGGCGCGCCACGGCATCGACGACCCGCTGGAGATCCTGGGCGCGAACGGCACCAATCCCGAGCTGCGCAACCGCACCGCCCGGAAGCTGCCGCCGACCGAACGCCGGGCGCTGGAGATCCTCGAGGCCAAGGAGACCTGGACGCGGGCCGAGATCCGCAAGCAGTACAAGTCGCTGGTCAAGGACCTGCATCCCGACATGAACGGCGGCGACCGCTCGGACGAAGAGCGCCTGCAGGAGGTGGTCTGGGCCTGGGACCAGATCAAGGACAGCCGCAGCTTCAAGGACTGAAGAACGGGGGCTTTGCGCCCCCGCGCCCGTCGTGCAAGCCCGACGGGCTTCCCCCGCAGGATATTTTTCCAAGAAAGAAGGGCCGTCCTCGGTCCCCTTGTGGTTCTTTCTTGTCCAAATATCCTGGGGGAGCGCGGAACGCGCGGGGGCAAAGCCCCCTCACTCCCTCAAAGCTCGCGCTTGATCGCTTCGGCGAGGTCGGTCCTTTCCCAGGAGAAACCGCCATCCGCTTCCGGGGCGCGGCCGAAGTGGCCATAGGCGGCGGTGCGGCGATAGATCGGCCGGCACAGGTCCAGATGTTCGCGGATGCCGCGCGGCGTCAGGTCCATGGCGCGGGAGATCGCGCGCTCGATCTCGGTCTCGGGGATTTCGCTGGTGCCGAAGGTGTCGGCATAGATGGACAGGGGCTTCGCCACGCCGATGGCGTAGGAAAGCTGGATCACGCAGCGCTTCGCCAGCCCGGCCGCGACGACGTTCTTGGCCAGGTAGCGTGCCGCATAGGCGGCCGAGCGGTCGACCTTGGTCGGGTCCTTGCCGGAAAACGCGCCGCCGCCATGCGGGGCCGCGCCGCCATAGGTGTCGACGATGATCTTGCGCCCGGTCAGCCCGGCGTCGCCGTCGGGTCCGCCGATCACGAAGGTGCCGGTGGGGTTCACCCACCATTCGGTGTTCCCGGTCAGCCATTCCGCGGGCAGCACCTCGCGGATATAAGGCTCGACGATGGCGCGGATGTCGTCCGAACTCTGCGTCTCGTCCTTGTGCTGGTGCGACAGCACCAGACTGGTGATCTCGACCGGCCTGCCGTTCTCGTAGCGCAGGCTCAGCTGGGATTTCGCATCGGGCCCGAGCATCGGCTCGGCGCCGGATTTCCGGACCTCGGCCAGGCGGCGCAGGATGGCATGGGCATATTGGATCGGCGCCGGCATCAGCTCCGGCGTCTCATCCACGGCATAGCCGAACATGATGCCCTGGTCGCCGGCGCCGTCGCGGTCGACGCCCTGGCTGATATGGGCGGATTGCTCGTGCAGGTAGTTGTGGACGTGGCAGGTGTTCCAGTGGAACTTTTCCTGCTCGTAGCCGATGTCGCGGATGGTGTTGCGGGCGATCTCGGCGATGCGGCCCATGTATTCGCCGAGCTTCTTCTTGTCGCTCAGCCCGATCTCGCCGCCGATGACGACCGTGCCGGTGGTCGCGAAGGCCTCGCAGGCGACGCGGGCGGCCGGGTCCTCGGCCAGAAGCGCGTCCAGCACCGCGTCCGAGATCTGGTCGCACAATTTGTCGGGATGACCCTCGGAGACGGATTCCGAGGTGAACACATAGTCCTGTCTGGCCATGAAGATGCTCCGTTGAATGACGCCGCCACGCCAGGAAGCCGTTGTGACGGTCAGGCCGAAGCGTTAGTGGAGGCGCCGGTTGCCGTCAACCTCGGAGATTGCGGCGCCGTGCCGCAAGCAGCAGCCCGATCGCGGCAAGGCCGAGCGCCGGCCAGTCGCGCCAGCGCGACCAGGGGGTGGGCGGCAGGGCGCCGGGCAGGGCGGCGTCGATGCGGCCGGCCAGGTTCAGGCCCAGCGTGGCGCGCAGCTGCCCGCGCGCGTCGATCACCGCCGAGACGCCGGTATTCGCGGCCCGCAGCAGCGGCAGGCCCGATTCGATGGCGCGCAGCCGCGCCTGCGCCAGGTGCTGCCAGGGACCGGAAAGCTGGCCGAACCAGGCGTCGTTGGTGACCTGGAGCAGCCAGGCCGGGCGGTCGGCGCCGGTGACCAGATGCTGCGGGAACACCGCCTCGTAGCAGATCAGCGGCTGCAGGGGCGGCAGGCCGGGTAGGGTGATGACCTGAGGCCCCGGCCCGGCGGAATAGCCGAAACCGTGCTGGGCGGCAAAGGCGCGGATGCCGAAGCGGGCCATGACATCGCCCCAGGGCGTGTATTCGCCGAAGGGAACGAGGTGGAACTTGTCATAGACCGGGCCGATGCCCCGGTCCGAGAACGTGGTCAGGCTGTTGAAATAACGCGCGCCCTCGACGCGCTGGATGCCGAGGATGACCGGCGCGCCGACGAAGCCGGCGATGTCCTGCGGGGCGGTGCCGGATTGCTCGAGCAGGAAGTTCACCGCGGTTTCCGGCCAGATCACCGCATCGGGGGCGGGCCGGCCGGAATCGCGGATGGCGGAAAGGTCGAGCAGCCTGCGGAAGAACACCTCGGACCAGTAGGGATCCCATTTCAGCGCCTGGACGGCATTGGGCTGGATCAGGCGCAGATGCAGGGCGCTGTCGGCGGGCAGCGGCCGGGCCAGGCGCGCCATGCCGGCGCTCCAGGCCGCGGCGATGGCCAGGGCGGCCAGCAGCGCGCCGGGCAGGGCGGCGCGCAGGTGGTCGGGTCCGCCCCGCCAGAAGGCCAGCGGCAGCGCCGCTGCCAGCATGGTCAGCCCCGAGAGGCCGATCGAGCCAAGCGTCGCGGCGAGTTGGCCGGCCGGTGTGTCGATCCAGACATGGCCGGCCAGCGCCCAGGGCAGGCCGGTGAAGATCCAGCCGCGCAGCCAGTCGGAAAACACCATCAACGCGGCAAAGACCAGCCCTTGCCGGGGAAAACCCGGGGCGAGGCGCGCGGCGAGCCAGGCGGGAACCGTCCAGAACAGCGCGCCCCCTGCCGCCATGAAGAACAGCGCGAAGGGGGCCATCCAGCCATAGATCTCGGGCTCGACGAAGAACGGTTCGACGATCCAGTACATGGCCAGGGCGAAATGGCCCAGCCCCGCCGCGAAACCATGCCAGGCGGCGGCGCGGGCATGTCCGGCGCGGCCGATCTGCCAGCAAAGCGCGGCGAGCGCCAGAACCGTCAGGAACCACAGGTTCCAGGGCGCCTGTCCCAGGGCCGCCAGGGTCCCCAGCGCGAGATCGAGCGCGAGGGCGGCCCAGGATGGGCGCCGCCGCTGCGATGACGCCCGCGATAGTTTTCGCGTTGGTCCTGGAAAGACCGGCGAGACCATGCGGCCGGCTCAGGCCTCGGCGGTGCCGTCGTCCGGGCTGCCGGCAGCCTCGGGCTGGGTCGCATCGCCGTCGGACTCGACCGGCGCGGCTTCGGCTTGGTCGGCGGCCTTGGGCTTGCGCGGCGCGCGGGGCTTGGCCGGTTTCTTCGCCGGCTTGCGGGCCGGCTTCGCGGCCGGCTCGGTGTCGGCCGGTGCTTCGGCAGCTGCGGGTTCCACGGGCTCGGCGGGCACGGCTTCGGCCGTCTCTGCCTTGGGGGCACGCGGCTTGCGCTTGCGGGCGGGCTTGGCCGCGGCGGCGGGCTCGGGCGTTTCGGCCGGTGCCTCGGCTTCGGCGCTCGCCTCCGGTTCGGCCGGCGCCTGCGGCTCGGCCGGGGCTTCGGGGGCCGGCTTGGCCTTGCGGCTGCGCGAGCGCTTGGGCTTTTCCACCGCGGCGGGCGTTTCCGCCGCCGGGCTTTCGGCGACAGGGGTTTCCGGAACCGGGCTTGCCGTGGCGGGCGTTTCCGAAACCGGGCTTTCCCCAACGGGCGCTGCCGCGGCGGGGGCTTCGGCAGCCGGTTCGGGTGCGGGCCGCAGATCGGCCTGTTCGGCGATCTCCTCGGCGGGCTCGGTGAAGCCGGGGCGGAAGGTGCGGGTCAGGAATTCCGGCACATGGTCGCCCATGCCCATCACCGGATGGCGGTCGCCGCGGCGCTCCTCGCGCCGGTCGTGACGGTCATGGCCGCGCTCGCCATGGCGTTCGCGCCGATCCTCGCGGCGTTCTTCGCGCGCCGGGCGTTCCTGCCGGCGCTCGGCGGCTTCCACCGGCTTTGCCTCGGCGCGGGGTTCTGGGGCATGGCCGCGCTGCTCGCTGTCGTCGCGGCGGCCGCGGCGATCCCGGTCGCGGCCGCGTTCGCGGCGGCCGCCCTCGCGCGACGGGCGGGGCGCGTCCTGGGCGGCCGAGGAAAGCGCGAATCCCTTGGGCAGCGCCGCGCGCGGCAGGCTTTGCTTGACCAGTGCTTCGATGGCGCCGAGATATTTCTCGTCCGCGGGCGTGGCGATCGAGATCGCGGTGCCCTGGCGTCCGGCGCGGCCGGTGCGGCCGATGCGGTGGACGTAATCCTCGGCATGGCTGGGCAGGTCGAAGTTGATGACATGGCTGACCGCCGGGATGTCGAGCCCGCGCGCCGCCACGTCCGAGGCGATGAGGAAGCGCAGCGTGCCTTCGCGGAAGCCGTCCAGCGTCGCCATGCGGTGGCGCTGGTCCAGGTCGCCATGGATCGGCGCGGCGTCGAAGCCATGCGCCTTGAGCGACTTGGCGACGATGTCCACCTCGGTCTTGCGGTTGCAGAAGATGATGGCGTTCTTCAGCCCCTCGCCCTCGGCCCGAATCAGGGCGCGCAGCAATTCGCGCTTCTGCTTGGCGGTCTGGTCGCGGCGGGTCGGGGTGATCTCGACCAGCTTCTGGGTGATCGTTTCGCTGGTGGTGGCCTGGCGGGCGACCTCGATGCGCTCGGGCGCATGCAGGAAGGTGTCGGTGATGCGCTCGATCTCGGGCGCCATGGTGGCGCTGAAGAACAGCGTCTGCCGGGTGAAGGGCGTCAGCTGGAAGATGCGCTCGATATCGGGGATGAAGCCCATGTCGAGCATCCGGTCGGCCTCGTCCACCACCATGATCTGCACGCCGGTCAGCAGGAGCTTGCCGCGCTCGAAATGGTCCAGAAGCCGGCCGGGCGTCGCGATCAGCACGTCCACGCCGCGGTCGATCAGCTTGTCCTGTTCGCCGAAGCTGACGCCGCCGATCAGCAGCGCCTTGGTCAGGCGGGTGTGCTTGGCGTAGATGTCGAAGTTCTCGGCCACCTGGGCGGCCAGTTCGCGGGTCGGGCAAAGGACCAGCGAACGCGGCATCCGGGCGCGGGCGCGGCCGCGGCCCAGGAGCGTGATCATCGGCAGGGTGAAGCTGGCGGTCTTGCCGGTGCCGGTCTGGGCGATGCCCAGCACGTCGCGCCCTTCCAGCGCCGGGGGAATCGCCCCGGCCTGGATCGGGGTCGGGGTTTCATACCCCGCCTCGGCGATGGCTTTCAGAACCTTGGGGTCCAGCTTCAGATCGGAAAACTTGGTCATTCAGGGCTTTCGTATCAATGCGCGGACAACCCGCGCCGTGCTTGCGTCCATCGCCGCCCGTCCCGGAAACCGGGCTTCGCGGCGGGTCGGGACGCAATTTCCGCACGCCCCTCGCCTTGTCTGCCGGATGCAGACAGCGCGGGCCTAGCCGAAAACCCGGTCTGCGTCAATCTGATGCAGAGTTTTCGTGCCGCGGGGGCGGCTTGCCGGCGGTCGCGGCGCGGTTGACGGCCCCCTTGGGCAGGCGCTATCCCGGCGCGATCTTACGGATGGAAGCCATGAACCTCTTTTCGGATATCCGCGCGCTGGTCCTCGATGCGCTGGCGCAGATGGAGCAGGCCGGCGAGCTGCCCCCCGGCCTCGACACCGCGAACGTGACGGTCGAGCCGCCGCGAGACGCCGCGCATGGCGACATGGCCACCAACGCCGCCATGGTGCTGGCCAAGCCCGCCGGGAAAAAGCCGCGCGATATCGCCGAGGTGCTGGCTGCCCGCCTTGCCGCCGATCCGCGCATCGTCTCGGCCGAGGTGGCGGGGCCGGGCTTCCTGAACCTGCGCCTGGCCCCCGGCGAATGGCAGGGCGTGCTGCGCGCCGCGCTGACCGAGGGCGCGGATTACGGCCGCTCGGAGATGGGCAAGGGCCAGCGGATCAACGTCGAATTCGTCAGCGCCAACCCGACCGGGCCGATGCATGTCGGCCATACCCGCGGCGCGGTCTTCGGCGATGCGCTGGCGGCGCTGCTGGATTTCTCGGGCCACGAGGTCACGCGCGAATACTATATCAACGACGGCGGCGCGCAGGTCGATGTGCTGGCCCGGTCCGCCTATGAACGCTATCGCGAGGCCAACGGGCTGGAGCCCGAGATCCGCGAGGGACTTTATCCCGGCGACTACCTGATCCCGGTGGGCGAGGCGCTGAAGGCGAAATACGGCACCAGCCTGCTGGACAAGCCCGAGGAGGAATGGCTGGCCGAGGTGCGCGCCTTCGCCACCGAGGCGATGATGGACATGATCCGCGCGGATCTGGCGCTGCTCAACGTCCACATGGACGTGTTTTCCAGCGAGAAGGCGCTTTACGGCACCGGCCGGATCGAGGCGGCGATCGAGCGGCTGCGGCAGCAGGACCTGATCTATGAAGGCGTGCTGGAGCCGCCCAAGGGCAAGACCCCCGAGGATTGGGAGCCGCGCGAGCAGACGCTGTTCCGGTCCACCGCGCATGGCGACGACGTGGACCGGCCGGTGAAGAAATCGGACGGGTCCTGGACCTATTTCGCGCCGGACATCGCCTATCACTGGGACAAGATCGAGCGCGGCTTCGACGCGCTGATCGACGTCTTCGGCGCCGACCATGGCGGCTATGTCAAGCGCATGACCGCGGCGGTGAAGGCGCTGTCGAACGGCCGCGTGCCGCTGGACGTCAAGCTGATCCAGCTGGTCAAGCTGTTCAAGAACGGCGAGCCCTTCAAGATGTCCAAGCGCGCCGGCACCTTCGTCACCCTGCGCGACGTGGTCGAGCAGGCGGGGGCCGACGTCACCCGCTTCCACATGCTGACGCGCAAGAACGACGCGGCGCTGGATTTCGACTTCGACAAGGTTCTGGAGCAGTCCAAGGACAATCCGGTCTGGTATGTGCAATACGCAAGCGCCCGGGTGAACTCGGTGCTGAACAAGGCCGCCGGGATGGGCGTCGATATCTCGGATGCGGCGCTGGCCGGGGCGGATCTGGCCCGGCTTTCGCATCCCGCCCAGCTGGAGCTGGCCCGGAAAGTTGCAGAATGGCCACGCACCGTCGAAATCGCCGCCCGCGCGCATGAGCCGCACCGGATCGCGTTTTTCCTGTATGATATCGCCTCCGAGCTGCATTCGCTGTGGAACCGCGGCAATGACGAAGCCGCCCTGCGCTTCCTGCAAGAGGGCGATGCTGCGGCCACGGCGGCGAAAATCGCGCTGGCGCGGTCCGTCGGCGTTGTCATTTCGGCCGGTCTTGGTATCTTGGGGGTGACTCCGGCCAAAGAAATGCGCTGAAAAACGGCGCCCTGCCGGGGGACGAGCAGATAAACGAGCAGCGTCGGGACAACCGGCAGGCAGGCAGGAATGACGGTAGTGGATTTCCGCTCTTCGGGCGGGCTTGACGGGTCGCAGCCGGGCAGGCTGTCGCATGACTATCCCCATGGCCAAGGCCATCAGGGCTATCAGGACGATTGGCAAGAGGACGGCTGGGACGATCACGCCTATGACGCCCATGCCGGGCCCCTGGCCGAATCGCCCTCGCTTCTGGGGCGGCTGTCGCGGCTGACGCATTACCTGGGCGCGCTGATCTCGGTCGGGCTGATCGTGATCCTGGCGGTCTGGGGCTTCAAGCTGGTGGTGCGCGACGTCTCGGGCGTGCCGGTGATTCGCGCCATCGAGGGCGAGGCCCGCACCGCGCCCGACAATCCGGGCGGCGAGCTGACCGAGCGGACCGGCCTTGCGGTGAACTCGGTCGCCGCCGGCGCCGAGCCCGCCCGGGTGGACCGCGTGGCCATCGCGCCGCCGGCGACGCCTCTGGACGGGCAGGACGTGCCCATGGGCGAGCTGGGCGCCACCGCACAGGAGCCCTCGCACCCGGTCGAGTTGCCGCTGATCGAGGAAACCGCGCGCGTCATCGCCCGACCCGACGGTGAGACTCTCGTCGAACCCGACGCGGTCGAGAATGCGGTGATCTCGGATGCCCCGGCTGTCGATGCGCCGGTGAACGAGATGGTGACCGATCTGGCCGGCAACGAGACCCGCGACATCGCCATCACCACGGCGCTGGCCGAGGCGGGCGCCGCCCCGGCCCCCGGCGCCATCGCGAAATCGCCGCGCCCCGCGCCGCGTCCGCGCCGCGTGGCCGCCAGCAATGCCGCCGCCCCGGCGCCGTCGCCGACCCCGGCTGCCGCCGAAAGCCGCCCGGCCGCGGCGCCCGATGCCCCGGCGCCCGCCGCCCCCCAGGCTCCGGCCCAGGTCGCCTCGGGCGCGCCGCTGGTGCAGATCGGCGCCTTTGACAGCGATGCGCTGGCCAAGGGCGAATGGAACCGCGTCTCGGGCAAGTTCGGCGCGCTTTTCGCCGGCAAGGGCATGGTGGTGCAGGAGCACAAGGCCAATGGCCGCACCTTCTGGCGGCTGCGCGCCTCGGGTTTCGCCTCGCGAGACGAGGCGCGGCGCTTCTGCGCGGCGCTGATCGCCGAGGGCGTGGACTGCATTCCCGCCGCGGCGAAATGAGCCGCTGAGATGATCGGCGCCACCATCCTCGGCGGCATCGCCGGCCCGGACCTGAGCCGGGCCGAGCGCGATTTCTTCCGCGCCGCCGATCCTTGGGGCTTCATCCTGTTCGCGCGCAATGTCGACACGCCGGACCGCCTGCGCCGGCTGACCGACGCGCTGCGCGAGACGGTGGGCCGCGACGCCCCGGTGCTGATCGATCAGGAGGGAGGGCGCGTGCAGCGCATGCGCGCGCCGCACTGGACCGACTGGCCGGCGCCGCTGGATCAGGCCGGGCGCGGCGAGCGGGCGATCTGGCTGCACCATCACCTGCTGGCGCAGGAATTGCGCGCCGTGGGCATCGACGCGGATTGCGCCCCCGTGCTCGATATCGCCCGCGACGACACCCATCCCTTCCTGCGGAACCGCTGCCTCGGCCCGGATGCCGATACGGTGATCCGCCTGGGCCGCGCCGCCGCCCAGGCGATGCTGGCCGCCGGGGTGCTGCCGGTGGTCAAGCACATGCCGGGCCATGGCCGGGCGCGGGTGGACAGCCACAAGGACCTGCCGGTGGTCGAGGCTGCGCTGGACGAGCTGCGCGCCACGGATTTCGCCCCGTTCCGGGCGCTGGCCGACCTGCCGATGGCGATGACCGCGCATATCCGCTTTACCGCCATCGACGATGCGCCCGCCACCGCCTCAGCCGCGGTGATCGACCTGATCCGGCGCGAGATCGGCTTTGACGGGCTGCTGATGTCGGACGATATCGGCATGCAGGCGCTGTCGGGCAGCCCGGCCGAACGCGCCGCCGCCACCATCGCCGCCGGCTGCGACCTGGTGCTGTCCTGCAACGAAACGCCGGCGCAGATGGAGGAGATCGTCGCCGCGGCCGGGAGCATGTCCCCCCGCGCCGCCCTGCGGGCCGAGGCGGCGCTGGCCCTGCGCCGCGCGCCCCTGGCCGGGGACACCGCCGCGCTGCGGGCCGAACTGGCGGCGCTTGGCGGGCTGGCGGCCTGATCGGTTGACTAAGCCCGGGCATTGGCGGATTCTGCGCAGACCCATCTGCCCGGAAGCGTCATGACCAAGGTGCCCTATCTGACCCCCGTGCCCGATCCGCTTCCCGATGCCGGGCCGGCGCCGCATCTGCCGGGGCTGGCGCCGCAGCCGGCGGCCGAGCGCCGCGCCGAGGAGGTGCTGGTCGTCGACGTCTCGGGCTTCGAGGGGCCGCTGGACCTGCTCTTGACGCTGTCGCGCACGCAGAAGGTCGACCTGATGCAGATCTCGGTGCTGGAGCTTGCCGACCAGTATCTCGCCTTCGTCGAGGAGGCGCGGGCGCTGCGCATCGAGCTGGCGGCGGATTACCTGGTCATGGCGGCCTGGCTCGCCTATCTGAAATCGCGCCTGCTGCTGCCGCCGGATCCCGAGGCCGAAGGGCCCTCGGCCGAAGAGCTGGCGGCGCATCTGGCCTTCCAGCTGGAACGGCTGAACGCCATGCGCGAGGCGGCGGCGCGGCTGATGGCCCGCGACCGGCTGGGGCAGGACCGCTTTGCGCGCGGCGCGCCGGAAACCGTGGCCCGCCAGCGCCAGGTCGCCTGGCAGGCCGGGCTGATCGACCTGATGCGCGCCTATGCCCGGCTGCGCACCCGCGACGAGTTCCGGCCCTATGCCTTCGACCGCCGCGACGTCTTTACCATGGAACAGGCGCTGGACCGGGTGCGCGGGCTGATCGGCTTCGCCGGCGACTGGACCGCGCTTTCCACCTTCCTGCCCGACGGCTGGGAGACCGATCCGCAGCGCCGCCGCTCGGCCACCGCGGCGACCTTCGCCGCCACGCTGGAACTGGCGCGGCAGGGCGCGGTCGAGATCGCCCAGGCCGGCACCTTCGCCCCGATCACCATCCGCAGGCGCCCGCAATGAGCCAGGACAAGACCGCCGCCGACCCGCAGCGTTTCCCGCCGCCGCCGCTGGCCGAGCAGGAGCGCATGATCGAGGCCGTCCTGTTCGCCTCGGCCGCGCCGATGAGCCAGCGCGAGATCGCCGCGCGCCTGCCGGCCGGCTGCGACGTGGCCGAGGCGCTGCAGGCCCTGCGCGCCCGCTACGAAGGGCGGGGGGTGCAGCTGGCGCGGGTCGGCGATGCCTGGGCGTTTCGCACCGCCGCCGATCTGGGCTTCCTGATGCAGGAAAGCGTGGTGGAAAGCCGCCGCCTGTCGCGCGCCGCGACCGAGACGCTGGCGATCATCGCCTATCACCAGCCCGTCACCCGCGCCGAGATCGAGGAGATCCGCGGCGTCGCCGTCAGCCGCGGCACGCTGGACCAGCTGATCGAGCTGGACTGGGTCCGTGTGGGCCGTCGCCGCCAGACCCCCGGTCGGCCGGTGACCTTCGTGGTGACCGAGACCTTCCTGGACCATTTCGGCCTGGAAAGCGCCCGCGACCTGCCGGGCCTGGCGGAGCTGCGGGCGGCGGGCCTGCTGGAATCGCGCTCGCCCGGCGAGGAGATGGCGGCGGGCCTGTTCCGCGACGAGGACGGCGAGGAGAGCGGAGCCATGGCCGAGGATCTGTTCGAAGACGAATGAAGATCGGGACGTAACGCAATGAACATGAACCAGTTCATCAATATGCTGACCCGCATGGTCGCCCGGCGGCTGCTGAACTGGGGCATCCGGCGGGCGACTGCGCCAAAGCCCGGCGCGCCGCGGAACCCGCAGCAGAAAAGCCGCGACAAGGCCGCGCGCGAGGCGGCGAAGCGTGCCCGCCAGGCGGCGCGCATCACCAGGCGGATGCGGTAAAGGGGGCTCTGCCCCCGTCGCGCTGGCGCGCGACTCCCCCGGGATATTTGGGCAAGAAGGAAGGCCGGTCCTGGGCCGCGGTGCTAGGCGAATTGCTTGGCGAGCTTCAGACCCTGGCCCTGGTAGTTCGAGGCGATGCCGCTGCCATAGAGCCGGTCGGGGCGGGCGGCCATGCGCTCATAGACCAGCCGGCCGACGACCTGGCCATGTTCCAGCGCGAAGGGCGCCTCGTGGCAGCGCACCTCGAGCACGCCGCGCGCGCCTTGTCCCGCCGCGCCATGGCCGAAGCCGGGGTCGAAGAAGCCGGCGTAATGCACCCGGAACTCGCCCACCATGGCCAGGTAGGGCGCCATCTCGGCGGCGTAATCGGGCGGGATCGCCACCGATTCGCGGCTGACCAGGATATAGAAGGCGCCGGGGTCGAGGATCAGTTGCCCGTCCGTGGTGCGCAGCGCGTCCCAGAAGTCGCGGGCCTGATAGGCGCCGATGCGGTCGAGGTCGATGACGCCGCTATGCGGCCGGGCGCGGTAGCCGACCAGATCCCCCGCCGCGGGGCGCAGATCGACCGAGAAGCCCAGGCCGTCGTCGATCAGCGCCTCGCCGGTGACCAGGGGCTCGGCGGCATGCAGGTCGCGCAGCTCGGCATCCGTCAGCACCGCTTGGCCTTGCCGCAGTCGCAGCTGGTTCAGCCGCATGCCGGGCCGCACCAGAACCGAGAAGCTGCGCGGGCAGATCTCGGCATAGATCGGGCCGTCATAGCCCTCGGGCAGGCGGTCGAATTCGGTGCCCTCGTCGGTGACCAGCCGCGTCAGCAGGTCGAGCCGCCCGGTCGAGCTTTTGGCGTTGGCGACCGCGTCGAGGCCGGCGGGCAGCGACAGCCGCTCCATCAGCGGGACCAGATAGACGCAGCCCTTTTCCAGCACCGCGCCCTCGGTGAGGTCCATGCGGTGCATCTCGAAATCCTTGAGCCGGTCGCTGACCTTGCGCCCGCGCCCGGCCAGGAACGAGGCGCGCAGCCGCCAGGCGGTCGCCCCCAGCCGCAGGTCGAGGCTGGCGGGCTGGACCTGTTCGGGCAGGATCGGCTGGTCCGCCGAGATCGCGCCGCTGGCGATCAGCTGGCGCAGGGACGAATCGGGAAGCACACCGTTCACGCGAAACCCTTTCGGCAAAAGGAAACGCCCACCCCCGGATGGGGATGGGCGTTTTCGGAATGGTCGGGCCGGCGAGATTCGAACTCGCGGCCTTCCGCCCCCCAGACGGACGCGCTAACCAGGCTGCGCCACGGCCCGACGAGGGGCATATAGAGCGAAGCGGGCCGCCAGCACAAGGGGCGAAGCACGGAAATTTCGGCAGGAATTTCGATTGCGGTGGTCGGGCCGCCGCTTGCGGCTGCTGGGCGGCCGGTCATGCGGGTCAGCGGGGGGCCGACAGCGCGTCGCGCAGGGTTTTCGCCCCTTCGGGCAGAGACTTGCCCTGCAGCTCATGCAGGCGCAGCGCAAGCGCGGTGGCGGCGAGCCGGCCCAGCCAGTCGTCGGGCGCGGGACCGGCCGCCGGGACGAGGGCGGCGAAAAGCGGCAGCGATTCCGGTGCGGATGGCGGGGGGGAAGGCTGTCTGGCGGGACGCTGCGGCGCAGGGGGCGAAGCCGGGGCAGGGGGTTCGGCCGCGCGGGGCGGGGCCAGGCGTACGGCCGGGGCCGGGCGCTGGGACGGGGCGGCATCGCCCAGGGTCTCGCCCAGACGGGCGGCGCCGATCTCTCGCAGGGCGGTGCCCCGGTCGGCGGCGATCAGCCGCTTTGCGCCGCGGATGCTGAGCCCTTCCTCGCGCAGGACCTGGCACAGACCCGCCGCCAGCCGGACGTCGTCAGGCCGGTAATAGCGGCGCCCGTCGGCGCGTTTCACCGGCGCGAGCTGCGTGAATTGCGATTCCCAATAGCGCAGCACATGCGGCGCGACGCCCACGAGGCGCGAAACCTCTCCGATGGATCTGAAGGCGTCGGGGGACTTGCTCATCAGCCCTTGCGCCTGTTCCCTGCCGCCACGCGATCCTTCATCAGATGCGACGGCCGGAAGGACAGCACCCGGCGGGGCGTGATCGGCACCTCTTCCCCGGTCTTGGGGTTGCGGCCGATGCGCTCGTTCTTGTCGCGGACCGAAAACGTGCCGAAAGACGATATCTTGACCTGCTCGCCGCGCACCAGCGCGTCCGAGATATGGCCAAGCACGCTTTCGACAAGCTGGGCCGATTCGTGGCGGGACAGACCCACCTCACGGAACACGGCCTCGGCCAGGTCCATGCGGGTCAGGGTAGAGTCGCTCATCTCGGAAACCTCTCGAATGCTGCGAAGGATGATTTCTTTACGGCGCCGAGTCAACAACCCCGACCCGATTCCGTTCCCTCAACGGCCGATTTTGTCCCGCATTATTCGCGCCTTACCGGCAAGACCCCGCGCAAGCAGCCCCGCAGCCCGCTTGGAAATGCGGCAATGCGCGCCTATCTTGAGGACGAAGGACAGGCGGGACCGGAAGGATATGGCTGGCGGCTGGGCGCGCGACGACGCGGTGAACGAACAGATCGAGGTCTCGACGCAGGAGGCCATCGAGCGCATGCGGCTGCGCAATGCGCAGGCCGGCGCGCGGGAAAGCGCAGACTTCTGCGAGGAATGCGACGAGCCGATTCCCGAGGCCCGGCGGCAGGCGATTCCGGGCGTGCGGCTTTGCGTCGACTGCCAGTCCGGCCGCGACAGGGCCTGGCGGCCGGCCGGAGGGATCAATCGGCGCGGGTCGAAGGATTCGCAGCTGAAATAACGGCTTACCAGCGCAGGACGACGGAACCCCAGGCGAGGCCGCCGCCGATCGCCTCGGCCACCAGCACGTCGCCGGGCTGGAAGCGGCCTTCGGCATTGGCCACGGAAAGCGCCAGCGGGATCGAGGCCGCCGAGGTATTGCCATGGTCGGCGACCGTCAGCACCACCTTTTCCATCGGCAGATGCATGCGCTTGGCCGTGGCCTCGATGATGCGCAGATTGGCTTGGTGCGGCACCAGCCAGTCCACCTGCTCGGCGGTCAGCCCGGCCTTGTCCAGCGCGCGATGCGCGGTGTCGGCCAGCTTCTCGACCGCGTGGCGGAACACCAGGTTGCCCTGCATGCGCAGATGCCCGGCCGTGCCGGTCGAGGCGACGCCGCCATCGACATAGAGCAGGTCGCGATACTGCCCGTCGCTGTTCAGGTCGGTGGCGAGAATGCCGCGGTCGGCGGCGACGCCCTCGCCCTCGGCCGCTTCCAGCAGCACGGCGCCGGCGCCGTCGCCGAAAAGCACGCAGGTGCCGCGGTCGCTCCAGTCCATGATGCGGCTGAAGGTCTCGGCCCCGATGACCAGCACGCGCTCGGCCAGGCCCGAACGGATCATCGCATCGGCATTGGCCAGCGCATAGACGAAGCCGGCGCAGACCGCCTGCAGGTCATAGGCGAAGCCGCCGCGCATGCCCAGGCCCGCCTGCACCATGGTCGCGACCGAGGGGAAGGTCAGGTCGGGGGTCGAGGTCGCCACGATCACCGCATCGACCTGCCCGGCCTCGATGCCCGCATCGGCCAGCGCCGCCTGCGCCGCCCGGATGGCCAGGTCACTGGTGCCCTGGTCCTCGGCGGCGAAATGGCGCCGCTCGATGCCGGTGCGGGCGCGGATCCATTCGTCGCTGGTGTCCAGCTTGTCCTCGAACCAGCTGTTCTCGACCACGCGTTCGGGCAGGTAATGGCCGGTTCCCCGGACGATCGCACGCCGCATCAGGACGCCTCGCTTTCCTTGCTGCCGTTGATTTGGCTGGCCGCCGCGACGGATTGCGCCACGCGCGCCGCCAGCCGGTCCTGGAAGCCGGATTGCGCCAGCCGGAAGGCCAGCTTGATCGCCGCCGAGACGCCGGTCGCATCGGCCGAGCCGTGCGATTTCACCACCGTCCCGTTCAGTCCCAGGAAGACGCCGCCATTGACGCGGCGCGGGTCGATGCGCTTTTGCAGCCGCTTGAGCGAGCCCATGGTCAGAAGCGCCGCGAATTTCGACATCACCGACTTGCCGAAGGCTTCCTTCAGCAGCTCGCCCACCAGCTTCGCCGTGCCCTCGCCGGTCTTCAGCGCGACATTGCCGGTGAAGCCGTCCGTCACGATCACATCGACGCGGGCCGAGGGCAGGTCGCCGCCCTCGACGAAGCCGACATAGTCGAAATTCGCCGCCTGCGCCGTGGTGGGGATGAGTTCATGGGCCTGCTTGAGCTCGGGCCGGCCCTTGTGTTCCTCGGTGCCGACGTTCAGCAGGCCGACGCGCGGCCGCTCCAGCCCGAAGCCGTTGCGGGCATAGGAGGCGCCCATCAGCGCATAGGTCAGCAGGTCCTGCGCATCGGCGCGGATATCGGCGCCCACATCCAGCATGACGTTGAAGCCCTGCGGATTGCGCGAGGGCCAGAGGCAGGCGATGGCGGGGCGGTTCACGCCGGGCAGCTTGCGCAGCCGCAGCATCGAGAGCGCCATCAGCGCGCCGGTATTGCCGCAGGACACGGCGGCGGTCGCCTCGCCCCGGCGCACCGATTCGAGGGCTGACCACATCGAGGTGCCCTCGCCCTTGCGCAGCACCTGGCTGGGCTTGTCGTCCATGGTCACGACGCCGGCCGCGTCGCGGATGTCGCAACGCTGCAGCAGATCGCCGCGGCGGCCGATCAGCCGCTGCAGCTCGGCCTGCGGGCCGTGGACGATGAAACGGATATCGGGATTCTTCCCGGCGCTTTCGGCCATGCCGGCGACCACCGTCGCCGGACCCCGGTCGCCGCCCATCGCGTCGACCGAGATCACCACGCCGCCCCCGTCGCCAGGGGCGCGAGGCAGAGTGCTGGAATCTGCCGAAGCCATATCCGCGGTCGGTCCGCTCAGGCCGCGTCTTCGTCCAGATCGACCTCATTGGCCTGCGCCACGACCTCGCGGTCGGCATAATGGCCGCAGGAGGGGCAGACGTGATGCGGGCGCTTCAGCTCGCCGCAGTTCGAGCATTCGTTCGGGTTGCCGGCGACGAGCGCATCATGCGAACGGCGCATGTTGCGGCGGGAGCGGGTAACTCGGTTCTGAGGGACGGCCATGTCTCAACCTCAAGTGGTTCGGGGGGCAACCCGGCTGGGCGGCCCCGGATTCGGTGTTCGTGTCTGGGGCGGGCATAGGCCACTGGAGCGTTGGCCGCAAGACGCGAAAACGGGTCGCAGAGCGGGGGCCGCGGTCCGGGATTCCCCCGCCGGTCGAATGAAGGCGGCAAAATAGCGGGATTTCCGCATTTCGCAAGGGGAATCTGCAAGAGAAGCGGCGCATGCGCGCCGCTGCCTCCGGCGGGGATATTTGGGCAAGAAAGAAGCCGGGCGCCGGGGGGCGCGGCGGGTTCAGCGGCCGAGCTTGGCATGGACCTCGTCGAGGTCGATCTCGTTCTTCGGCAGCTTGTTGTCGGGGTCGTCGAAGTCGTATTTGAAGAGCTGGAAATCCTTCTTGTAGATTTCCCAGACCAGATGCCGCGACAGGTCGTCGAAATAATCGCTGACCTTGTGGGCGCGCTTGGGGCCGTGGCCTTCGGATTCGTTGAACTTGGGCACGTCGTTGACGTCGAGCCTGACCGGGGTCGGCGCGGCATCCAGCACCTTCTGCATGCCCTCGTTGAACTTCTCGGTGAAGAAGATCTGGTCGTAGCGGCCGCCGTTCACGATGAAGGTCGAGATATGGCCGGACATGGCCGACCAGTGGATGTCCGGCTCCATCGGCCGGCGCCAGCGGATGGTGTCGCGTGCAAACAGCAGGAAGCGGCGGAAGCTGGCGACCTGGTCGAATTCGAAGCCGTTCTCCGGGCTGCCCACGTCGACGCCGTAGCGCTGCATCAGCTGCGGCACGAGATTGCCGCGGTAACGCTTGCCGTTTCTCTGGATGCCGGCGATCTTGTCGAAGAACGAGGACAGGATGCGCGCATAGGGATTCCTTACGCAGGTGAAGGTCAGCGCCTTGTGTGCCTTGACGTTGCTTTCGATGAGCTGCTGGCTTTCGGGCTGGTTCCATTTGTGCAGCCCGCTGGTGGAATCGTGGATGTCGCCGTCGAAATAGCGGCCATGGTCGGAATAGAACATGATCTGCCCGATCGAGGAACAGGCGCATTTCGGGACGACGCGATAGACCATGCTTTCGCTTTCCGTCATCCAGGTTCCTGGAAAACCCATAACTCTCATTCCCTTCAAAAAACTGCGCCGGCCGGGGCGGGCTCGGCCGGGTTGCCCCTGCGGCCAAAATCGGTAAGGACACAAAGCAAATCAGCGGCAGAGATTCAACCTGCTGTGGAGCATGCGCCGGCGCGAACCGGAGGGGATGGCTGTATCGATGGCACGGATTGCCTTCATTCTGCTCTGCCACAAGGATCCCAAGGGCGTGGTGGCGCAGGCACGCCGGCTGACGGCCTCGGGCGATTACGTGTCGATCCATTTCGACGGCCGCGCCAAGCCCCGGGATTTCGAGCTGATCCGCGCGGCCCTGGCCGACAACCCCTCGGTCGCCTTCGCGCAGCGGCGCTGGAAATGCGGCTGGGGCGAATGGTCGCTGGTCGGCGCCACGCTGGAGGCGGTGCGCGCCGCCGTCGTCGCCTTTCCGCAGGCCACGCATTTCTACATGCTGTCGGGCGACTGCATGCCGATCAAGTCGGCGGAATATGCCCATGCCTTCCTGGACGCCGAAGATTGCGACTATATCGAGAATTTCGACTTCTTCGAATCGGACTGGATCAAGACCGGCTTCAAGGAAGAGCGGCTGATCTACCGGCACTGGTTCAACGAGCGGACGCGGAAATGGCTGTTCTATGCCAGCTACGACCTGCAGAAGCGCCTGGGCCTGACCCGGCCGGTGCCCGCCGACATCCAGGTGATGATCGGGTCGCAATGGTGGTGCCTGCGCCGCCAGACGGTCGAGAAGGTGCTGGATTTCTGCGCCACCCGCCCGGACGTGCTGCGGTTTTTCTCGACCACCTGGATCCCCGACGAGACCTTCTTCCAGACCATCGTGCCGCATGTCGTGCCGCGGAAGGAAATCCGGGCGCGCACGCTGACCTATCTGATCTTCACCGATTACGGGATGCCGGTCACCTTCTATAACGACCATTACGACCTTCTGGTCGGGCAGGACTATCTGTTTGCGCGCAAGATCAGCCCCGAGGCGATCCGGCTGCGCGAGCGGCTGGGCGCGCTTTGGGCGGCGCGCGGGGTGCATTTCCCGATCTCGAACGAGGCGACCGGGCTCTTTCGCTTCCTGACCGCGCGGGGCCGGGTCGGGCGGCGCTTCGGCCAGCGGTTCTGGGAGGCCGAGGGCAGCCTGGGCCGGGCCAATACGCTGCTGCTGGTGGTGGCCAAGAAATGGCATGTCGCCAAGCGCCTGACCGCCGCGATCCGGACGCAGACCCCGATCCCGGCGGTGGATTTCGTCTTCAACGAGCATCGGGCGCATCTGCCCGATCTGGGCGGGGTCGAGACCACCATCGAGAAGCGCGACCGGCATCGGCGGGCGCTGATCCGGCTGCTGTTCGAGCATTTCGAATCGAACCGGCTGGTGCTGTGCCTGGACCCTTCGGCGCTGCATCTGATCCAGGACCTGACCTCGGACAAGGCCGACACCCGGCTGCTGCTGATCGATTCGCGTTTCGACGACGATTATCTGCGCGGCCATATCGCCCGGGTGGGCCTGGCCGGGGCCGAGACGGCGCCCGAGGTGATCGAGCGGCTGCTGCCGACGGTGCGCGCCGATCTGGAGCACGAGGCCGAGCGGCTGCGCGACATGGATTTCGCCGGTTTCCACGCCATCGCCCCCTGGCGCCCGCCCGAGGAGAACGCCGCGCAGCTGGCGCGTTTCCTGGACGTGCCGGCCACGGCCGCGCTGGCGCTGGCCCGGACCGAATACCTGTTCGACGATTGAGGAGAGAACCGCCATGCCCGCCTATGACGACAGCAACATCTTCGCCCGCATCCTGCGCGGCGAGATCCCCAATGATACGGTGCTGGAGACCGAGCATACGCTGGTCTTTCGCGACATCCGGCCGCAGGCGCCGGTGCATGTGCTGGCGATCCCCAAGGGGGCTTATGTCAGCTATGACGATTTCGCCGCGAATGCCTCGGAGGCCGAGATCGTGGATTTCCACCGCGCCGTGGCGAAAGTCACCCGCGAGCTGGGCGTGGCGCTGGACGGCGGCCGGGGCTTCCGCGCCATCACCAATGCCGGGCCGGACGGCGTGCAGGAGGTGCCGCATTTCCACATGCACATCCTGGGCGGCCGCCCGATGGGCCGCATGGTTCAGCCGGGCTGAGGCGCGGGGCGCGAGGTCAGCTGGACGAAGACATCCTCAAGGTCCGGCGCCTCGACCGCGACGTCGCGAATCGCCAGCCCGGCTTCGCGCAGCGCGTCGATCAGCCGGTCCGCCGGAATGCGCGAGGGCGCGTAGCTGAGGGCGAGCCGGCCGTCGCCGCGCCGCTCGACCCGCACGCCTTCGGGCAGGGCGGGCAGGGCGCGGCCTTCGCCGGTATCGACCACCAGCGTCTTGGAATCGGCCCGGCCGAGCAGGGCGGCGGTATCCTCGCACAGGATCAGCGCGCCGTGGTCGATGATGGCGATGCGGTCGCACATCTCTTCGGCCTCTTCCAGGTAATGCGTGGTCAGGATGATGGTCATCCCCTGGTCGTTCAGCCGCCGCACGTTGCGCCACAGCATCTCGCGCAGCTGGATGTCGACGCCCGCCGTCGGTTCGTCCAGCACGAGGATCTGCGGCCGGTGCACCAGCGCCTTGGCCAGCAAGAGCCGCCGCTTCATGCCGCCCGAGAGGTGGCGCGAATAGCTTTCCGCCTGATCCGTCAGCCCGACCAGCTCCAGCAGTTCGTCGGTCCAGCGCTCGCGCTTCGGCACGCCGTAGAGGCCGGCCTGCACCTCGAGGCTGGCGCGCGGGGTCAGGAAGGGGTCGATGTTCAGCTCCTGCGGCATGACGCCGATGGCGGCGCGGGACTGGCGCGGGTTCACGTCCTGGTCGAAGCCCCAGATCGTCACCTGACCGGCGCTCTTGCGCACCAGCCCGGCCAGGATGTTGATGGTGGTGGACTTGCCGGCGCCGTTCGGGCCCAGCAGGCCGAAGATCGAGCCGGCGGGAATCGCCAGGTCCAGCCCCTTGAGCGCATGTTTCGCCGGCGCCTTGCCGGCGGCGGCATAGGTCTTGGTCAGGCCTCTGATTTCGATGGCGTTCGGACTGCTTGCGGGGGCTGGCATCGGCTCTTCGCGTTCATTATGATCGCCGCCGGTTTAACCGCGTTTGTCGTCAAAGCTCAAGGAACCGCCATGACCATCCCGGCCCCCGAGATCCAGACCGTCACCTCGTGGAAGGTCGCCTGCGACGGCGACGAGGCGCGGGGACTGGGCCATCCGCGCGTCTGGCTGGCCATTCCGCAGGATACCGGCTGGGTCGAATGCGGCTATTGCGACAAGCGCTTCGTCATCGACCGCGAACACGCGCACGACGATCACTGATCGCGCGCCATGGCGGCCTGGTTGGGGTGGTGCGGTTGCCGCGCCTCCGGCGGGAGTATTTGTGAAACAGTGAAGGCGGGGGCGGACTTGGCCCGGTCGGCGCTTCGTGGCAGTAAGGGGCCTTGGACGCTGGCAGAAGGATGAGGCGCAGATGACGGACGGATTCGGCAAGGGCCATCACCTGCATCTGATCGACGGCTCGGCCTTCATCTTTCGCGCCTATCATGCGTTGCCGCCCTTGACCCGGCGCTCGGACGGGCTGCCCATCGGCGCGGTGGCCGGGTTTTGCAACATGGTCTGGAAGTATCTGCAGGACGGCAAGGGTTCGGACCAGCCGACCCATGCGGCGGTGATCTTCGACCATTCGGCGCGGACGTTCCGCAACGACATCTATCCGCTCTACAAGGCCAACCGGCCCGAGCCGCCCGAGGATCTGCGGCCGCAATTCCCCCTGACCCGCGAGGCGACGCGCGCCTTCAACATCGCCTGCATCGAGACCGAGGGCTTCGAGGCCGACGACATCATCGCGAGCCTCGCCTGCCAGGCGCGGGATGCCGGCGGGCGGGTGACGATCATCAGCAGCGACAAGGACCTGATGCAGCTGGTCGGCGGCGGGGTCGAGATGATGGACCCGATCAAGGGCAAGCCCATCGGCCCGGACGAGGTGCGCGAGAAATTCGGCGTCGGGCCCGAGCGGGTGGTGGACGTGCAGGCCCTGGCCGGCGATTCCATCGACAACGTGCCGGGCGCGCCGGGGATCGGCATCAAGACCGCCGCGCAGCTGATCCAGGAATATGGCGATCTGGAAAGCCTGCTGGCGCGGGCGGAGGAGATCCGGCAGCCCAAGCGCCGCCAGACCCTGATCGACCATGCCGAGCAGATCCGCATCTCGAAGCGGCTGGTCGAGCTGGATTGCCGCATGGCGCTGGATTTCAGCCTGGAGAGCCTGGAGATCCGCGAGCCCGATCCCGAGGCGCTGCTGGAATTCCTGACCCGGATGGAGCTGCGCACCCTGACCAAGCGCGTGGCCGAACGGTTCGGGACCGAGGCGCCGACCCTGGCCGAGGTGGCGGCGCCCGCGGCGGCCGATGCCGAGCCGGCCGTGCCCGCCGCCGCGCTGCCGGCCATCGACCGCGGCCTTTACGTCACCATCCGCGACGAGGCGGTGCTGGCCGCGTGGCTGGCCGAAATCGCCGAGACCGGCGTGGTCGCCATCGACACCGAGACCACCGGGCTGGACGAGATGCAGGCCGAGCTGGTCGGGGTCTCGCTGTGCACAGGGCCGGGGCGGGCGGCCTATCTGCCGCTGGGCCATGTCGACGGCGCCGCCGACCTCTTCGGCTCGGGTGCGCGGGCCGAGGGGCAGATGGATCTGGAGCGCGCGCTGGCGATGCTCAAGCCGGTGCTGGAGGATCCCTCGGTGCTGAAGATCGGCCAGAACATCAAGTATGACTGGAAGGTGCTGGCCCGCCACGGCATCCGCATGGCGCCCTTGGACGACACCATGCTGCTGTCCTATGCGCTGAATGCCGGGGCGCATAACCACGGCATGGACGAGCTGGCGGACCTGTATCTGGGCCATCGCTGCCTGCCGATCAAGGACCTGATCGGCTCGGGCAAGGCGCAGATCAACTTCTCGCAGGTGGCGATCGACAAGGCCAGCGAATATGCCGCCGAGGATGCCGAGGTGACCTGGCGGCTCTGGCATTACCTGCGCCCGAGGCTGGCGCCGAACCATGTGACCACCGCCTATGAGCGGCTGGAGCGGCCGATGATCGGCGTGCTGGCCGATATGGAGATGGCCGGCATCCGCATCGATTCCGAGCATCTCAAGCGCATGTCCAACGCTTTCGCGCAGAAGATGGCGGGGCTGGAGGCCGAGATCCACGAACTGGCCGGCGGTCCCTTCAATGTCGGCAGCCCCAAGCAGCTGGGCGAGATCCTGTTCCAGCGCATGGGCCTGGCCGGCGGCAAGCAGGGCAAGACCGGCGCCTTTTCCACCGGCGCCGAGGTGCTGGAGGACCTGGCCGCCGAGGGCCACGAACTGCCCGCCCGGGTGCTGGACTGGCGGGCGATCTCGAAGCTGAAATCGACCTATACCGATGCGCTGCCCCTGCATGTGAACCCCGAGACCGGGCGCGTGCACACCTGCTATTCCATCGCGGGCGCACAGACCGGGCGGCTGGCCTCGACCGATCCGAACCTGCAGAACATCCCGGTCAGGACCGATGAAGGCCGGCGCATCCGCGAAGCCTTTGTCGCCGCGCCGGGGATGCGGCTGGTGAGCCTCGATTACAGCCAGATCGAGCTGCGGATCCTGGCGCATGTGGCGCAGATCCCGGCGTTGAAGCAGGCCTTCCGCGACGGCATCGACATCCATGCCATGACGGCGAGCCAGATGTTCGGCGTGCCGGTCGAGGGCATGGACCCGATGATCCGCCGCCGCGCCAAGGCGATCAATTTCGGGGTGATCTACGGCATCTCGGGCTTTGGCCTGGCGCGCAACCTGCGCATTCCGCGCGCCGAGGCGCAGAGCTTCATCGACACCTATTTCGAGCGTTTCCCCGAGATCCGCGCCTATATGGACCGCACCGTCGCCGGCGCGAAGCAGGACGGCTTCGTGCGCACGCTGTTCGGGCGGCGCATCATGACGCCGGGCATCAACCAGTCGGGACCGGCGGCCGGCGGCGCGCGGCGCGCCGCGATCAACGCCCCGATTCAGGGCGCGGCGGCCGACATCATCCGCCGCGCGATGATCCGCATGCCGGAGGCGATCGCGCATCTGCCGGCCAGGATGCTGCTGCAGGTGCATGACGAGCTGGTCTTCGAGGTCGAGGAGGGCGCGGTGCCCGAGCTGATCGAGGTGGCGCGCGGCGTCATGCAGGGCGCGGCCGATCCCGCGATCCGGCTGGACGTGCCGCTGATCGTCGATGCCGGGCAGGGGCTGAACTGGGCCGAGGCGCATTGAGGACTGGCGGTCGCGCGGGTTGCGCGGCCGCATGGGTATTTGGGGAACGAAGAAGCCGGCGAGGGAACGGGATGGGCCATTCGCATTCGCATTCGCATGACGGCGGGCACGGCCATGCGCATCTGCCGGGCGGGGCGGGTGACGGCACCATCCTGGTCGCGGTAGTGGTCAACCTGGCGCTGACCGGGGCGCAGATCATCGGCGGCTATGTCGCGGATTCCACGGCGCTGATCGCGGACGGGGTGCATAATCTCTCGGATGCGCTGGCCTTGGTGCTGGCCTTCGGCGCCCGGCGGCTGGCGCGGCGGCCCGCCAGCCCCGACATGAGCTATGGCTGGGGCCGGGCCGAGATCGTCGCGGCCTTCGTCAACTACATCGCGCTGATCGCGGTCTCGGTCTGGCTGGGGATCGAGGCGCTGGGCCGGCTGATCGAGCCGCCGCAGGTCGCGGGCGGGCTGGTCATGGCGCTGGCGGGCTTCGCGCTGCTGGTGGACATGGCGACCGCGGCGCTGGTCTGGCGCGCCTCGAAGGAAAGCGTGAACATCCGCGCCGCCTTCCTGCACAACCTCGCCGATGCCGCGGTTTCGGTCGCGGTGATCCTGGGCGGGGCGCTGATCTGGGCCTTCGGCTGGAATCTTGCCGATCCGGTGCTGACGCTGCTGATCTCGGCGGTGATCCTGTGGCATATCGGCCGGGAGATCGGGCCGGTGATGCGCATGCTGATGCTGGCGGCCCCCGCCGGGGTGGATCACGCGGCGCTGGCCGGCGCCATGGCCGGCGTCGAGGGCGTGGCCGGCGCGCATCACCTGCACCTGTGGCAGATCGACGAGCGGCGCACGGCGCTGTCGGCGCATCTGGTCATGCGCGAGGGCGCCGATCCGGTCCTGGCGGTGCGCCGGGTCAAGGCCCTGCTGCGGCGCGATTTCGGCATCGACCACGCCACCATCGAGACCGAGCGCGCGGGCGAGGCCTGTGGCGACGACCATGCAGGCCATCGCCACTAGCGTCAGATCGCGGCGGAATGGCCCGAGGCCGCCATGTCGTAGCCGTCGAACATCCGCGCGATCATCCGGGTCAGCGGCCGGCCCTTGGGCGTGATGCGCAGGCCGGCGGCATCGGCTTCGACCATGTCGCCGAAATGCGCGGCGACCGGGGCGAGGACCTGGTCGAGGCTCTCGGCATCGAAGCCGTGGTCGCGGATGAATTCCTCGGCCCGGATCTCGAAATCGCACATCAGCGCCTCGATCATCCGCGAGCGCCAGCGGTCCTCGGTGGTGAAGGCATGGCCGCGCGTGGTCGAGAAGCGGCCGTCGCGGATCTTGCCCAGATGCGCGCCGGTGGCCGGGGCGTTCTGCGCATAGCCCTGCGGGAAGCGCGAGATCGACGAGGCGCCCAGCCCCACCAGCACCTCGGCCCGGTCGTCGGTATAGCCCTGGAAGTTGCGGCGCAGCAGCCCGGCCTTTTGCGCGCGGGCGAGCCCGTCGCCGGGGCGGGCGAAATGGTCGATGCCGATCTCGTCATAGCCGTCGGCCAGGAACAGCTCGCGCGCGGTCTCGAACAGCCGCAGCCGGCCATGCGGGTCCGGCAGGGTTTCCGAGGGGATCATCACCTGCCGCTTGGCCATCCAGGGCACATGCGCATAGCCGTAAAGCGCCACCCGGTCGGGCGACAGCGCCAGCAGCTTCTGCACCGATTCGGCGATGCGGCGCGGGTCCTGATGCGGCAGGCCGTAGAGGATGTCGGCGTTCAGGCTGGCGATGCCGCGGTCGCGGATCATGTCCACGGCGCGTTTCGTCACCTCGAAGCTCTGCTCGCGGCCGATGACCTTCTGGATCTCGGGGTCGAAATCCTGCACGCCGATCGAGGCGCGGGTCAGCCCGGCCTCGGCCAGGGCGTCCATGCGGGCCTCGTCGATCTCGTTCGGGTCGATCTCGACCGAGAATTCCGCGCCCTCGGCCAGCGGGAAGCTGTCCAGCACGGCGCCGGCGACCCGCCGCATCATCTCGGCCGGCATCAGCGTCGGCGTGCCGCCGCCCCAATGCAGCCGCGACAATCTGACGCCGGGCGCCAGCGCCGATTTCAGCATGTCAAGCTCGGCCAGCAGGGCTTGGGCATAGGCGCGCACCGGCTCGTCCGACTGCGTGCCCTGGGTGCGGCAGGCGCAGAACCAGCACAGCCGCCGGCAGAAGGGCACGTGCATATACAGGGAGATCGAGGCGCCGGCCGGGATCGCGGCGATCCAGTCACGAAAGACCGGCTCGCCCACGGCGGTGGTGAAATGCGGGGCGGTGGGATAGCTGGTATAGCGCGGCACGCGCGCGTCAAACAGTCCCAGCCGCTCAAGTTGCGATTGCTGTTCCATGCTGCTATATATGCCCGGAACCCGCGCCAGGACCTTGACCCAAATCAAATGCCACAAGACGCCGCCATCTGTGCGACGCAGCAGCCCTGCGAAATTTGTCCGATTCGCTATCGGGCGGTCTGTGCGCATTGCGAAGGCGATGAGCTGACCGAACTGGAAAGCATGAAATTCTATCGCCGCTACGAGGCGGGACAGGTCGTGGTCTGGGCCGGCGACCGGATGGATTTCGTGGGCTCGGTCGTCGCCGGCATGGCCGGGCTGACCCAGCAGCTCGAGGACGGGCGCACGCAGATGGTCGGCCTGCTGCTGCCCAGCGACTTTCTGGGCCGCCCCGGGCGCGAGATCGCGGCCTATACGGTCACCGCGACCAGCGATCTGGTGCTGTGCTGTTTCCGGCGCAAACCCTTCGAGAAGCTGCTGATCGACAATCCCCGCATCGCCAGCCGCCTGCTGGAGATGACGCTGGACGAGCTTGACGCCGCCCGCGACTGGCTGCTGCTGCTGGGCCGGAAATCGGCGCGCGAGAAGATCGCCTCGCTGCTGGTGATCCTGGCCCGGCGCGAGGCCGCGCTGATCAAGCGCCGTCCCGCGGGGCGCATCACCGTGGAACTGCCGCTGACCCGCGAGGCGATGGCCGATTACCTGGGCCTGACGCTGGAGACCGTCAGCCGCCAGGTGAGCGCGCTGAAGCGCGAAGGGGTGATCGAGCTTGACGGCAAGCGGCGGGTGATCGTGCCCGCCTTCGGACGGCTGGTCACGGAAAGCGGCGACGATTCGGATGGCGGGCCGCTGAGCTAGGCGGCGGCGCCGAATGCGGAACCCCCGGGCGCGATTCCCGGGGGCTTTCTTGTTGCGGCGGCGGTCAGCGCGCCATCAGCACCGGCACCTGCGCCTTTTCCAGCATGCTGCGGGTCGCGCCGCCCAGGATCGCCTCGCGGAAGCGGGAATGGCCATAGGCGCCCATCACCAGCATGTCGGCGCCGATCTCGGTGGCGCGGCGGTTCAGGATGTCGCTGATCAGCGGCAGGGTGCGGGCCAGAACCGAGATCTCGGCCTTGACCCCGTGGCGGGTCAGCATCTGGCACAGGGCACCGCCCGGGTCAGAGCGTTCGGGACCGCTGGGCGAGGGGTCGATCACGGTGATCTCGACGCTTTCGGCGGCGATCAGCAGCGGCAAGGCGCGGCGCACCGCCGCCAGGGCCTCGTTCGATTGGTTCCAGGCGATCATGATCTTCTTGCCGAAAGGCTCTTTCAGCGCGTCCGGCACGATCAGCACCGGGGCCGAACCTTCGAACAGCGCCGCCTCGGTCACGGCCTCGGCATCGGCGGGCGCGTTCTCGCCATAGGGCCGGTTCAGCACCACCAGATCGGAATAGCGCGCCCGCATGCCGACCAGCGTCGAAAGCCCGCCGACCTGCGCCACGGCGGAATCGACCGACCAGCGGACATCCTCGGCGGAAAGCCGGGCGCGGATGCCCTCCTCGAGCTCGCTGGCCGCGGCCATGGCCTTGTCGATGGATTCCTGGAACACATAGGCCGAGGCGCCCGCGTAGTAATAGCCGCTTTGGGTATGGTCGACGCCCATGCAGAACACGTCCAGATGCGCATCCTCGCGCCGGGTCATGGCGATGGCCGAGTCAAGCTGCTTCTGCTGGCCGGGATCGGTCAGAACGGTCAGGATCGTCTTGTAGCCCATGGGCCTCTCCTTTCGGGGTGTGGCACGAGTTTGCTCGGCATCCGGCAGAATCGCAATCGCCCGCCGGCGCCGGCCGCGACATCCTGTCCGGATATTTGGGAATTTTACACCTGTTCCGTGCAAGCTGATTGACGCAGATCAAAGTCTCACGAAACCGTGCGGCTATAGAGGGACCTGTCGAAGCCGTGTCCCGCATCGCATTCCGCTGCGATTCGGCCGCCTTTCGGCGCAGGATGAAGGACAGAAATTCATGTTGGACACCATCAAGCTGATCGCGCTTGGCACGATCGCGGTTCTGGCCGCAATCGGCGCCAATTATGCGCGGCCCGATGATCCCGCCTATCTGGTGAACGCCCTGATCGTCATGCTGGCGGCGGGGTTCATGTTCATGCGGGTGCTGCGCCAGATGGGGAACGGGCAGCCCGCGCTCGACCCGCATCCCGAGACCGAATACATGGACGGCGTGGTCCGGGCCGGGGTCGTCGCCACCGCCTTCTGGGGCGTGGTGGGTTTCCTGGTCGGCGTGGTCATCGCCTTCCAGCTGGCCTTTCCGGCGCTGAACCTCAGCGACCTGACCATGGGCTACACCAATTTCGGCAAGCTCCGGCCGCTGCATACCTCGGCGGTGATCTTCGCCTTCGGCGGCAACGCGCTGATCGCGACCTCGTTCTATGTGGTGCAGCGCACCTCGGCGGCGCGGCTCTGGGGCGGCAATGCGGCCTGGTTCGTGTTCTGGGGCTACCAGCTCTTCATCGTGCTCGCGGCGACCGGCTACATTCTGGGCGCCACCCAGTCCAAGGAATACGCGGAACCCGAATGGTATGTGGACTGGTGGCTGACCGTGGTCTGGGTCGTCTACCTGGCCGTGTTCCTGGGCACCATCCTGAAGCGGAAAGAGCCGCATATCTATGTGGCGAACTGGTTCTACCTGTCCTTCATCGTCACCATCGCCATGCTGCATGTCGTCAACAACCTGGCGATCCCGGTCAGCCCCTTCGGCTCGAAATCGGTGCAGCTCTTCTCGGGCGTGCAGGACGCCATGACGCAATGGTGGTATGGCCACAACGCCGTGGGCTTCTTCCTGACCGCCGGTTTCCTGGGCATGATGTATTACTTCATTCCCAAGCAGGCCGAGCGTCCGGTCTACAGCTACAAGCTGTCCATCATCCATTTCTGGGCGTTGATCTTCCTCTATATCTGGGCCGGTCCGCACCACCTGCATTATACCGCGCTGCCCGACTGGGCCTCGACGCTGGGCATGGTGTTCTCGATCATCCTGTGGATGCCCAGCTGGGGCGGCATGATCAACGGGCTGATGACTCTGTCGGGCGCCTGGGACAAGCTGCGCACCGATCCGATCATCCGCATGATGGTGGTGGCCGTCGGCTTCTACGGCATGGCGACCTTCGAGGGGCCGATGATGTCGATCAAGGCGGTGAACTCGCTGAGCCATTACACCGACTGGACCATCGGCCACGTGCATTCCGGCGCGCTGGGCTGGAACGGCATGATCACCTTCGGCGCGCTCTACTACCTGGTGCCGCGTCTTTGGGGGCGTGAGCGGCTTTATTCGACGGGGCTGGTCAGCTGGCACTTCTGGCTCGCCACCATCGGCCTGGTGCTCTACGCGGCCTCGATGTGGGTCTCGGGCATCATGGAGGGGCTGATGTGGCGCGAGGTCGATGCCCAGGGTTTCCTGGTCAATGCCTTCGCCGACACGGTGGCCGCGAAATTCCCGATGAACGTGGTGCGGGCGCTGGGCGGCGTGCTCTATCTCGGCGGTGCGCTGATCATGTGCTACAACCTCTGGGCCACCGTTGCCCGGCAACCCAAGGCCCAACCGCTCACCGTTGCGGTCCCGGCAGAGTGAGGGCGGATCATGGCCATTCTTGAAAAGCACAAGGTCCTGGAAAAGAACGCCACGCTGCTGCTGGTCTTTTCCTTCCTCGTCGTGACCATCGGCGGCATCGTCGAGATCGCGCCCCTGTTCTACCTGCAGAACACCATCGAGAAGGTCGAGGGCATGCGGCCCTATACGCCCTTGGAGCTGAAGGGCCGCGACATCTATGTGCGCGAGGGCTGCTATGTCTGCCACAGCCAGATGATCCGGCCGATGCGCGACGAGGTGGAACGCTATGGCCATTACAGCCTGGCGGCCGAGTCGATGTACGACCATCCGTTCCAATGGGGATCGAAGCGCACGGGGCCGGACCTGGCCCGGGTCGGTGGCCGCTATTCGGACGAATGGCATCTCGACCATCTGGTGAATCCGCAGGCGGTGGTGCCGGAATCGATCATGCCGAAATACGGCTTCCTGCTGGACCGGCAGATCAACCCCTCGAACATGGGCCAGCGGTTGCGGACCGATGCACGGGTCGGCGTGCCCTATAGCGACGAGATGATCGCCGCCGCCGCCAGCGACTTCCGCGCCCAGGCCGACCCGGATGCGGACGCCTCGGGGCTTGAGGAACGCTATCCGGGCGCGCAGCAGCGCAATTTCGACCGCCGCCCCGGCGTGTCCGAAATGGACGCCCTGATCGCCTATCTGCAGGTGCTGGGCACGATGGTCGATTTCTCGACCTTCGAGCCGGACCCGAACCGCTGAGGCCCGCCATGGACAGCTATTCCTTCCTGCGCGAACTGGCCGACAGCTGGGTGCTGCTGCTGCTGGTGCTGTTCTTCCTGGGGACGATCGTTTTCGCCTTCAGGCCGGGCTCGCGCCCGCTGCACCGAGACGCGGCGGAAAGCATCTTCCGCAACGAGACGAATCCCGCCCCGGCGGGCGAGAAGGAGGTCGAGTGATGGCCGATACCGACGACGAGCACACCAGCCCGCAGAACCCCGACAACCGGATCGAGCTGGAACGCCAGGCCGCGGACGAGGCCCACAAGGCCAGGATCCTGGCCGACCCGCCCGAGGGGCCGGGCGGCCAGCCGCTGCATCCGCCGGTCACGCCCCGGCCCGGCAGCACCCGCGTGGTGCGCGACCGCAAGGGCGGGCGGCGGGTGGTCGAGGTGCCCTCGACCGGCCACAGCTGGGACGGGATCGAGGAATACGACAACCCGCTGCCGCGCTGGTGGCTCTGGACCTTCTACGCCACCATCGTCTGGGGGCTGGCCTATATCATCGCCTATCCGGCCATTCCGCTGGTCAACGGCGCGACGCAGGGCATCCTGGGCCAGAGCTACCGTTCCGACGTCGCGGCCGAGATCCGGCGTTTCAACGACGCCAACGCCCCGATCCAGGCCCGGCTGGTCGAGACGCCGCTGGACGAGATCGCCGCCGATCCGGAGCTGGCGAACTATACCGCCAATGCCGGCGCCGCGATCTTCCGCACCTGGTGCGCGCAATGTCACGGCTCGGGCGCGGGCGGGGCCGCGGGCTATCCCTCGCTGCTGGACAACGACTGGCTCTGGGGCGGCTCGCTGGACGAGATCCATACCACGGTCCTGCACGGCATCCGCGATCCCAAGGATGAGGATACCCGCTATTCGGAGATGCCGCGCTTCGGCGCCGACCAGCTTCTGGACAATATCCAGATCCGCCAGGTCGTGAACCATGTGCTGGAACTGGGCGGCCTGCCGCATGACGCGCGGCTCGCGGCCGAGGGGGCGGCGGTCTATGCCGACAACTGCTCGGCCTGCCATGCCGAGGACGGCACCGGCGACCGCAGCCAGGGTGCGCCCGACCTGACCGATGCGGTCTGGCTCTACGGCTCGGACCCGGAGACGATCACCCGGATCGTGCATTCCGGCCCCTTCGGCGTGATGCCGGCCTGGTCGGACCGCCTGTCCGAGGCGGATATCCGCGCCGTCGCCTCCTACGTCCACAGCCTTGGCGGTGGCGAATAACAGATCCCGAGATCCGCGGCCGGGCAACCGGCCCCGGAGGCACCGGCCCCCCGTCCTGTTCGCGCGTTTCCAAGGGGGGCCGGTGTTCATATGAAACGCCAGGCCCTGCGTCCCCTGCAAGCGGCGCGCCCGCTTTTTTCCGGCGGGATGCGACAATGCGGCCCATGCCCCGGCTTTTTCGCCCCGGCTATAAGCCAGCCTGCCCGTGCTTGACGCAGATCAATGCGCCGTCGCGGCGAGGCTCTATACCCGAGCCACGCGAACAGGAGCCAATCATGTCGAATTCCGACATCGACCCGCCACATCTCTATGCCGCCCGCGAGCCGATCTTTCCGCGGCGCGTCCAGGGGTGGTTTCGCAACCTGAAATGGGTCATCATGGCGGTGACCCTGGCGATCTATTACGTCACACCCTGGTTTCGCTGGGACCGCGGCCCCGGCATGCCCGATCAGGCGGTTCTGGTCGATCTGGCCAATCGCCGCTTCTATTTCTTCTGGATCGAGATCTGGCCGCACGAATTCTATTTCGTCGCCGGCCTGCTGGTCATGGCGGGGCTGGGGCTGTTCCTGTTCACCTCGGCCCTGGGGCGGGTCTGGTGCGGCTATGCCTGCCCGCAGACGGTCTGGACCGACCTGTTCATCCTGACCGAGCGCTGGGTCGAGGGCGACCGCAACGCCCGGTTGCGGCTGTGGAACGCGCCCTGGGATGCCAGGAAGCTGCGGCTGCGGCTGGCGAAATGGGCGATCTGGCTGGTGATCGCGCTGGCGACCGGCGGCGCCTGGATCTTCTATTTCACCGATGCGCCGACGCTGCTGGGCAATCTGCTCACCGGCCAGGCCCATCCGGTCGCCTATACCACCATGGCCATCCTGACCGCGACCACCTTCGTCTTCGGCGGCTTCGCGCGCGAGCAGATCTGCATCTATGCCTGTCCCTGGCCGCGCATCCAGGCCGCGATGATGGACGAGGACACGCTGACCGTCGCCTATCGCGACTGGCGGGGCGAGCCGCGCGGCAAGCTGCACAAGGGCGAGGCGACGAAATCCGACGGCGGCGCCAAGGGCGACTGCATCGACTGCATGGCCTGCGTCAACGTCTGCCCGATGGGCATCGACATCCGCGACGGCCAGCAGATGGAATGCATCACCTGCGCGCTTTGCATCGATGCCTGCGACGACGTGATGGACAAGATCGGCAAGCCGCGCGGGCTGATCGACTACATGGCGCTGAAGGATGAGACGGCCGAGCGCGCCGGCGCCGCGCCCAAGCCGCTGATCAAGCACATCCTGCGGCCGCGCACGGTGCTGTATTTCACCCTCTGGGCCGGGATCGGCGTGGCGCTGCTGGTGGCGCTGTTCCTGCGCTCGCCCTTCGACCTGAACGTGACGCCGGTCCGCAACCCGCTTTACGTCACCATGGCCGACGGCGCGATCCGCAACACCTATGCGCTGCGGTTGCGCAACAAGCAGGGGGATGCGCGCGACTTCACCGTCTCGGTCACCGGCCCCGACGGCGCGGTGCCGCAGGGCGTCGGTCTGGCGCTGGAGGGCCTGCCGGGCGCCGGGGTCAGCGTCCCCGCCGACAGCACCCATACCCAGCGCCTCTATGTGACCGCCGAAAAGGGCTCGGCGCTGGCCGAGAGCGGACAGAGCGAGTTGACGCTTTGGGTCGAGGATGCCACCGATGGGGTGCGATCCCGGATCGGCACCGTCTTCCATGGAAGGAGCGAATGATGTCCCGCGAACTGACCGGCCGCCATGTGCTGATGATCACCCTTGCCGCCTTCGGCACCATCATCGCGGTGAACCTGTTCATGGCGTTCAAGGCGGTCGGCACCTTCCCGGGACTCGAGGTCAGGAACAGCTATGTCGCCTCGCAGAATTTCGACCGGGAACGCAATGCGCAGGCGGCGCTGAACTGGACGGTGACGCCGGATTACGACGGGCGCGAACTGGTGCTGGCGATCCGCGACGGACAGGGCAACCCGGCCCCGGTCAGCACGCTCGAGGTGACGGTCGGCCGCCCGACCCATCTGCGCGACGACCAGCGCCCGCAATTCACCTATCAGGGCGGGCTGTTCCATGCGCCGCTGGAACTGGCGCCGGGGCTGTGGAACATCCACCTGACCGCCACCGCGCCGGACGGCACGGTCTTCCGCCAGCGCATCGACCATTACCACGGCAGCCGGGTGAACTGAGATGTCGGACGCCGCGCTGCACGATCACGACGCCCGGCTCTCGGCCTGCCCGGCCTGCGATGCCGCACCGCTCGCGCAGCGCATCGCCGGAGCCCGGGGCGGGCAGGAGGAGGTCATCCTGTCGCTGCCCACCATTCATTGCGCGACCTGCATCACCGATGTCGAGCGGGTGCTGAACCGCCATCCCGGCGTCAGGGATGCGCGGGTCAACCTGACGCTGCGCCGCGTGATCGTGGACGCGCCCGGCCTGACCGCCGAGGAGCTGATCCCCGTGGTCGAGAGCATCGGCTACGAGGCGCATGAGCTCGACCCCGCGGCGCTGTCGGCCAGCGCCGCCGACCGCCAGGGCCGCGACATCCTGATGCGCATCGGCGTGTCGGGCTTTGCGATGATGAACATCATGATCCTGTCGGTTGCCGTCTGGTCGGGGGCCGAGGACGCGACGCGCGACATGTTCCACTGGATTTCCGGCGCCATCGCCCTGCCGACCGTGGCCTTTGCCGGCCAGCCCTTCTTCTCCAGCGCCTGGCGGGCGCTGCGGCATGGCCGGCTGGGGATGGACGTGCCGATCTCGCTGGCGCTGATCCTGGCCAGCGCCATCTCGGTCTACGAGACGCTGCATTCCGGCCATCACGCCTATTTCGACGCGGCGGTGATGCTGTGCTTCTTCCTGCTGATCGGGCGCTATCTCGACTATCGCACCCGCGCCGTCGCCCGCTCCGCCGCCGAGGAGCTGACCGCACTGGAGGTGCCGCGCGCCTTCCGCATCACCCCGGCCGGCGACGAGCCGGTGCCGGTGGCCGAGCTGCGCCCCGGCGACCTGATCCGCATCCGCCCCGGCGCCCGCATCCCCGCCGATGGCGAGATCGCCGAAGGCAGCAGCGAGATCGACCGCTCGCTCCTGACCGGCGAGAGCATTCCGGTTCCCGCCGGCCCCGGCTTCGCGCTTTCGGCGGGCGAGGCGAACCTGACCGGACCGCTGGTCATGCGGGTGACGGCGGCCGGGCGCGACAGCTCGCTGGCGCGGCTGACGGCGCTGGTGGCGGCGGCGGAATCGGCGCGCGGGCATTACACCGGGCTGGCCGACCGCGCCTCGCGGCTTTATTCGCCGCTGGTGCATCTTCTGGCCTTTTGCAGCTTCCTTGGCTGGTATCTGACCACGCATGACCTGCGACTGGCGGTGAACGTGGCGGCGGCGGTGCTGATCATCACCTGTCCCTGCGCGCTGGGTCTGGCGGTGCCGGCGGTGATCACCGCGGCCTCGGGCCGGCTGTTCCGGCGCGGCATGCTGATCAAGGACGGCACCGCGCTGGAGCGTCTGGCCGAGGTCGATGCCGTGGTCTTCGACAAGACCGGCACCCTGACCCTGGGCGTGCCGCAGCTGGTCTCGCTGGACCCGATCCCGGCGGAGGCCCGGCTCGTGGCGCTGGCTCTGGCGCAGGGCTCGGGGCATCCCTTGTCGCAGGCGCTGGCGCAGGCGCTGGTCGATGCCGGCACCGAGCCCGCCGCGCTGGCCGACCTGCGCGAGGTGCCGGGCTATGGCATTTCCGGCCTGTGGCAGGGGCGCGAGGTGCGGCTGGGCCGTGCCGACTGGCTGGGGGCCGAGCATGGCGACGCGACGCTTTCGGCAAGCTGGCTGTCGCTCGGGCAGGGGGCGCCGATCCGGTTGGAGTTCTCGGACCGGCTGCGGCCAGGGGCCGAGACCTGCGTGGCGCGGCTGCTGGGCTCAGGCCGCCGGGTGATGCTGCTGTCGGGCGATGCGGCGCCGGTGGTCGAGGATCTGGCGCGGCGGCTTGGCATCGCGGAATGGCGGGCCGGCGTCACCCCGGTCGAAAAGGCCGAGGCCCTGCGCCGGCTGCGGCAGGAGGGGCTGCATCCGCTGATGGTCGGCGACGGGCTCAACGACACCGCCGCGCTGACCGAGGCGCATGTCTCGATCTCGCCCGCCTCGGCACTGGATGCGGCGCGGACGGCCTCGGATATGGTGCTGATGGGCAGCGACCTGGCCCCGGTTGCCGAGGCGCTGGAACTCGCGCGAAGCGCCCGTGCCCGCATCAAGGAGAATTTCGCCATCTCGCTGATCTACAACATCGTCGCGGTGCCCATCGCCATCGCGGGCTTCGCCACGCCCCTGATGGCGGCGCTGGCCATGTCGCTGAGCTCGATCAGCGTGACGCTGAACGCGCTGCGGCTGCGGTAAAGGGGGGGAAGATGGAAATCCTCGGCCTTCTCATTCCGGTCTCGCTGGGGCTTGGCGGGCTTGGCCTCCTGGCCTTCATCTGGTCGCTGCGCGGCCGGCAATACGACGATCCCAAGGGCGATGCCGAACGGATCCTCAGCCCGGAATGGGACGATCATCCGAAACCGTGATCCCGGGCTGCGGCCCGGGTCCGCGGTCACGGCCTTGTTGGCTTGCATTGTCACCGCCGAAAGGCCAATCAGGCGCGAGCCAACAGACAGGTGAGCGATGGCCAGTCCCGCCCCGTTTTCGCGTTACGAATTCCTGATCGCCTGGCGCTATCTGCGCGCCCGCCGCGCCGAGGGCGGGGTCAGCGTGATGACCTGGATCAGCCTGATCGGCATCACCCTGGGCGTCATGGCGCTGATCACCACCCTGGCCGTGCGCGCCGGCTTTCGCGCCGATTTCGTCGATACCATCCTGGGCGCCAACGCCCATAGCACGGTCTATTACGCGCCCACGCAGATCTATAACGAACTGACCGAAGAGACCTATGTCACCCCCGGCCGGATCGAGGATTACGAGGCGCTGGCCGCGAAGATCGCGCAGATCCCCGGCGTGACCCGCGCTGTTCCGGCGGTTCGCGCGCAGGTCATGGCGCGGCAAGGCGATGCCATGGGGGTGGGCGATGTCTACGGCATCACGCTGGAGGCGCTGAAATCCATGCCGGGCATCGCCGACCCGGAACGCGCTGCCGGCGATCCGGATGATTTCGACAAGGGCATCGCCATCGGCGTCGGCATGGCGCGCGATCTGGGCATCGGGGTGGGCGACCGGCTGCAACTGGTCGCGCCCGAGGGCGCCAGGACCGCCTTCGGCACCACCCCGCGCATCGAGGCCTATGAGGTGGTCTATATCTTCTCGGCCGGGCGCTACGACGTGGACAAGGCGCGCATCTACATGCCCATGGCCGAGGCGCAGACCTTCTTCAACCGCGAGGGCGTCGCCGACGAGATCGGGGTCTTCGTCGCCGATCCCGAGCGGGTCGACGACTGGACGCTGCCGCTTTTGCAGGCGGCGGGCGAGCGCGGGCAGGTCTGGACCTGGCGCGACGCCTCGGGCTCGTTCCTGGCGGCGCTCGACATGGAGGATGACGTGATGTTCGTCATCCTGTCGATCCTGGTGCTGATCGCCTCGATGAACATCACCTCGGGGCTGATCATGCTGGTCAAGAACAAGGGCCGCGACATCGGCATCCTGCGCACCATGGGCCTGACCGAGGGCGCGGTGCTGCGGGTCTTCTTCCTTTGCGGCGCCTTTACCGGGGTGATCGGCACCCTCGCCGGCGTGGTGCTGGGCGTGGCGCTGTCGCTGAACGTCGACCATATCATGGCGGCGCTGAACGCCCTGACCGGCGGCAATGCCTGGCAGCCCGAGGTGCGGGGCATCTACCAGCTCACCGCCGATCTGCGGGCCTGGGACATCTTCCGCGCGGCGGCCCTGTCGCTGGCCCTGTCCTTCATCGTCACCATCTTTCCCGCGCGCCGCGCCGCGCGCATGAATCCGGTCGAGGCGCTGCGCTATGAATGACGTCCTGGTTCTGGAAGGGATCTCCAAGACTTACGGCATCGGGGGTCCCGCGCCGGTGCCGGTTCTGGACCGGCTGTCGCTGCGCGTCGGCCGGGGAGAGGTGGTGGCGCTGGTCGCCCCCTCGGGCGCCGGCAAGTCGACGCTGCTGCATATTGCGGGCCTGCTGGACATGCCCGATGCGGGGCGGGTGGCGATCAATGGCCGCGACATGGCCGGGCAAAGCGACCGGGCGCGGACCGAGGCGCGGCGCGAACAGCTGGGTTTCGTCTATCAGTTCCACCACCTGCTGCCGGAATTCTCGGCCGCGGAGAATATCGTCCTGCCGCAACTGGCCAACGGCATCGCCCGGGGCGCGGCGCGGGCGCGGGCGCTGGACCTGCTGGGCCGGGTCGGGCTGTCGCATCGCGGGGATCACCGGCCGGCGCAGCTGTCCGGGGGCGAGCAGCAGCGGGTGGCCTTCTGCCGGGCGTTGGCGAACCAGCCCTCGCTGCTTCTGGCGGACGAGCCGACGGGGAACCTGGACCCCGCGACCTCGGACAAGGTCTTCGACGTGCTGATGGCGCTGGTGCGCGAAACCGGTCTTGCGGCGCTGATCGCCACGCATAACATGGAACTGGCCGGGCGCATGGACCGGGTGATCCGGCTGGGCAGCTGAGCCATGCGGGACGCCGGATGTGCTTGGCAAAGGGGGCGCCGATGCGGGTGATGGCGGCGATCTGCGCCTGTTCGCTGGCGGCTCCGGCCTCGGCGGACCCGTTCGAGCAATTCGGCACGGCGATGAAATACGGCCTGCCGCTGGCGGCTGCAGTCTGCGCGGCGGATCAGGGCCGGCTTGAGGATTTCGCCGTCCGCGGCGTGCTGCAGGCGGCGCTGGTCTGGGGGATGAAGGAATTCTTCGACGGTGCGTCGGTCTCGCGCCGGCCCTCGGGCGGGGGCAGGGGATTCCCCTCGGGCCATACGGCGGCGGCCTTCTTCGGCGCCGCGGACCTGGCCGGGAAATGCTTCGACGACCGGCCCGGGGCCGGGGCGCTGGCCTATGGCGCGGCGGGGATGACCGGCTGGAGCCGCGTCCATGCGGGCGAGCATACGCCCGCACAGGTCTGGACCGGGGCGCTGATCGGGATCAGCTTCGGCGCGGCGAGCTTCGGGATCGGAACCGACGGAGCGAGCTTCTCGGTCGGGATGCGGTTTTGAGGCCTTAGCCGTCATTCGGCCGTTACCATCCGACAGCTATGTCGTCCCTTATCCAGGGAGGCGCGATGTCTGACCTCGAACATCTTATGCAAGCGGCGCTGAACCTCGCAGAGCTCGGGGCGCAGATTTCTGCCAAAGCATGGGGCGGTGACCTTGCCGTGACCTACAAAGCCGATGGCTCGTCACTGACGCAGGCCGACCTGTCCATCGAGGCTCTATGGCGAGAGCGGATCAAACGGCAATTCCCTTCGCACGGCATTCTGGGCGAGGAATACGGTTCCGACACAGGAAGCAGCGCCTTTACCTGGGTGCTCGATCCGATCGACGGAACGCGCCAGTTCGGGACGGGGCTGTTGAACTTCGCATCGCTGATAAGCCTGTGCCGGGACGGTCTGCCGGTTCTGGGTATCATCGACTTGCCGATGCCGGACGCGCGTTACGTGGCGGCGGAGGGGAAAGGCACCACATTCGCCGGCCGGACTGTCCGCAGCAGCATGTGCCGCAACATGGCGGAGGCCGTGGTCAGCCTTGCCAATCCTGACAGCTTCCGGGGCGAGAGCGCCGCAGGATACCAGAATTTCCGCTCGGCGGGGCGGGTGAGGGTCTTTGACGGCGGCGCTCCCGCATATGGTGCGCTTGCCCGAGGACTCATCGACATTTGCCTCAACGGCGATGATCTGGACGCCTACGACATTTGCGCCCTGTGCCCCGTGGTGCAGGAAGCCGGAGGCAAGATTACCGACTGGAAGGGACGGTCACTGTCATTCGCTTCGAGTGGAGCCATCGTCGCCAGTGCCTCCCCCGAACTCCATGCAAAGGTTTTGGATCGGCTCTTGCCGAATGGCTGACCGTCCGCTTCGTCCCGCATAAGGCGATCCCGACCTTCCTGCTCGAACGATCCCCTACCCCGCGCGGGGGCCTGCCAGGATCACCATCGCCCCCAGCACGCAGAGCGCGCCGCCAAGCAGATCCCAGCGCGTCGGCACCTGGCCCTCGGTCAGCCAGAGCCAGCCAAGCGAGGCGACGACGTAGATGCCGCCATAGGCCGCATAGGCGCGGCCGGCGAAATCGGTATCGACCCGCGTCAGCAGAAAGGCGAAGGCGGCCAGCGACAGCATTCCCGGCACCAGCCAGAGCGGCGATTTCCCCAGCCGCAGCCAGGCCCAGAAGGCGAAGCAGCCGGCGATCTCGGCCAGCGCCGCGAGGACATAGACCGCAATCGGGGCGGCCAGGATCACACGTCCAGTTCCTCGGTATCGGCGAACTGGGCATTCTCCTGGATGAACTGGAAGCGCAGCTCGGGCTTCTTGCCCATCAGCCGCTCGACCAGATCGCCGGTCTCGCCGCCCTCCTCCTCGTCGATCGAGACGCGGATCAGCTTGCGCGTCCTGGGGTTCATCGTCGTGTCCTTCAGGTCCTTGGCATCCATCTCGCCCAGGCCCTTGAAGCGCTGCACGTCGATCTTGCCCTTGCCGCCCAGGCCCTTGGCAAGCATCGCCTCCTTCTCGGCATCGTCGGCGACATAGACGCGATGGGCGCCTTGCGTCAGCCGGTAGAGCGGCGGGCAGGCCAGATACAGATGCCCCTTGTCGATCAGCGGCCGCATCTGGGTGAAGAAGAAGGTCATCAGCAGGCTGGCGATATGGGCGCCGTCGACATCCGCATCGGTCATGATGATGATCTTGTCATAGCGCAGATCGTCGATGTTGAATTTCGAGCCCATGCCGACGCCAAGCGCCTGGCAGAGATCCGAGATTTCCTGATTGGACCCGAGCTTGGAGGAGGCCGCGCCCAGCACGTTCAGGATCTTGCCGCGCAGGGGCAGCAGCGCCTGGGTGGTGCGCTCGCGCGCCATCTTGGCGCTGCCGCCCGCCGAATCGCCCTCGACGATGAAAAGCTCGGTGCCCTCGCGATTGGTGGCCGAGCAATCGACCAGCTTGCCGGGCAGGCGCAGCTTTTTGGTCGCCGACTTGCGGGCGGTTTCCTTTTCCTGCCGGCGGCGCAGCCGTTCCTCGGCCCGCAGCACCAGGAAATCCAGGATGGCGCCGGCCGATTTCGTATCTGCCGCCAGCCAGTTGTCGAAATGGTCGCGCACCGCGCCCTCGACCAGCCGCGCCGCCTCGGTGGTGGCCAGCCGGTCCTTGGTCTGGCCGACGAATTCCGGCTCGCGGATGAAGCAGGAGACCAGCGCGCAGCCGCCCGCCAGCAGGTCGTCGCGGGTGATCTGCGCCGCCTTCTTGTTGCTGACCCGCTCGCCATAGGCGCGGATGCCGCGCAGGATCGCCGACCAGAAGCCGGCCTCATGCGTGCCGCCCTCGGGTGTGGGCACGGTGTTGCAATAGGACTGGATGAAGCCGTCGCGCGACGGCGTCCAGTTGATCGCCCAGTCCACCTTGCCGGGCGTGTTGAACTTTTCCTTGAAATCGACGCTGCCGGCAAAGGGCCGGTCGGCATAGGTCGAGGCATTGCCCAGAACCTCGGTCAGGTAGTCTGCCAGGCCGCCGGGAAAGTGGAAGCTGGCCTCCAGCGGCGTCTCGCCGTCGTCGATTTCGGATTTCCAGCGGATCTCGACGCCCGAGAACAGATAGGCCTTGGACTTGACCATGCGCAGCAGCCGTGCCGGCTTGAAGCGGTGATGGCCGAAGATCTGCTCGTCGGCATGGAAGGTGACGGTGGTGCCGCGCCGGTTCGGGGCGGCGCCGACCTTCTCGACCGGGCCAAGCGGCAGCCCGCGCGAGAAACGCTGCTCGTAAAGCTCGCGGTTGCGGGCGACCTGCACCACCATGCTGTCCGACAGCGCATTGACCACCGAGGCGCCGACGCCGTGCAAGCCGCCCGAGGTCTGATAGGCGTCGCCCGAGAACTTGCCGCCGGCATGCAGCGTGCACAGGATCACCTCCAGCGCCGACTTGCCGGGGAATTTCGGATGCGGGTCGATGGGGATGCCGCGGCCGTTGTCGCGGATGATGACCGAGTAATCGGCCAGCAACTCGACCTCGATGCGGGTGGCGTGGCCGGCCACCGCCTCGTCCATCGAGTTGTCGAGGATTTCGGCCACCAGGTGATGCAGCGCGCGTTCGTCGGTGCCGCCGATATACATGCCCGGACGCTTGCGGACCGGCTCCAGCCCTTCGAGCACCTCGATCGAGGAGGCCGAATAGCTTTCGGAAGCCTTATCCGCGGCGGGGAAGAGATCGTCGGCCATGACACCTGCTCGTCTTGTTCTTCTGGGGCGCGGTTATCTCATGCCCGACGGGGCGGGGGCAAGGGAAAGTGGATCGGCGGCGGTGCACCGCAAGGTGTGGCGTGAGAATATGAACAATTTGTGCAAAATTCCTGACGATCTTGATGCGGATCAAGGCCGAGGCCCGAATCCTGTGGCACGCTTTCAATGTCTGGGAATGGCACAGGGAGCGAGGGATATGGACCGTGACCCGATCTTGAGCGGAACCCTGGTCACATCGGCGGGTAGCGAGTCTTCTGTGGCTGAGGCGGGGAGGGCAGAGCAATCCGCCGCCCCGTCTTTTGTCTTGCCGGACGGGCCCGGCCGCGGCGGGCCGAAAAGCTTTCCCAGCCTTGACCCGGACGCGATCCGGCTGGCCTTCGAGACCGGACGCTATCCCTATCCGCGCCGCATGGGGCGCGTCGCCTATGAGCGGGAAAAGGCCCGGCTGCAGGCGGAACTGCTGAAGGTGCAGATCTGGGCGCAGGAGACGGGGCAGAAATTCGTCATCCTCTTCGAGGGGCGTGACGCCGCCGGCAAGGGCGGCACGATCAAGCGCTTCATGGAGCATCTGAACCCGCGTTTCGCCCGGGTGGTGGCGCTGAACAAGCCCTCGGAGGTCGAGCGCGGGCAATGGTTCTTCCAGCGCTACATCCAGCACCTGCCGACGGCCGGCGAAATGGTGTTCTACGACCGCAGCTGGTATAATCGCGCCGGGGTCGAGCGGGTGATGGGCTTCTGCTCGCCGGTCGATTACCTGGAATTCATGCGTCAGGCGCCGGAGTTCGAGCGCATGCTGGTCCGCTCGGGCATCCGGCTTTACAAATACTGGTTCTCGGTCACCCGCGACGAGCAGCGCGCGCGTTTCAAGGCGCGCGAGACCGACCCGCTGAAACGCTGGAAGCTGTCGCCCATCGACCTGGCCTCGCTGGACAAATGGGACGACTACACCGAGGCGAAGGAGGCGATGTTCTTCTATACCGACACCGCCGACGCGCCCTGGACCATCGTCAAGTCGAACGACAAGAAACGCGCGCGGCTGAACTGCATGCGGCATTTCCTGGCGACGCTGGATTATCCCGACAAGGATCCGGCCATCGCGGCGGCGCCCGATCCGCTGATCGTCGGCCATGCCAGCCATGTGATCCACTCGGCCGAGCATATCCTCGGCACGTCCCTGCATCCCGACCGGCGGCGATCCGCGCCGCCCTTGGGCTAGGGAACGGCGGGCCCGGGACCGGAAGCCCGGTCACTCGGGCTCGGCCAGCCGCTCCTGCCACATCTTGCGAAAGGCCGGGCGTGCCTGGCAATCGGCCAGCCATGCGGAGACGGCGGGGAATTGCTCCATCAGCGCGCCATGGCCCTGGGCATAGCGCAGGATCTCGGCCAGGTTGAGGTCGGCCACGGTGAAGCGGCCGCCGACCATATGGCCGTGGCGGGCAAGGTGGTCCTCGAGCACGCTCAGCGGCCGGACCAGCCGTTCGGCCGCATTGGCGACCGTCGCCTGGGCCGCGCCGGATTGCGCCTGACCCTTGCCGTGGTTGAACAGGATGGCCAGCGCATCCGGCTCGACGGTGGTGCAGGCGTAGAAGCTCCATTGCAGCATCAGCGCGTCCTCGACGGCATCGGCCGGGCCGAAGGGCTGGCCGTATTTCCGCGCCAGATGCAGCGTGCAGGCCAGCGATTCCGACAGCACCAGGTCGCCGTCCTGGATTACCGGGACGGCGCCGGCGGGCGAAAGCTTCAGGAAGCTCTCGGAACGGGTGTTCAGGGGCGCGTCCGGCGCATCGGGTTCGGCCAGGCGATAGGCCTGGATCACCGGGACCTGCTTGAAGGGAATGCCGAGCTCGTGGCACAGCCAGATGATGCGCGAGGCGCGCGAGCGGGTGACGCCATAGACGGTCAGCATGGGCTCTCTCCTGGTTCCGGCGCGAGCTTAGGCGCGTTCAGAGCACCTGGGCAAGATAGCGCATCATATTGCCGCCCATGACCTTGGCGATCTGCTGGTCGCTCAGCCCCGCATCCAGCAGCGCCTGGGTCAGCGCGGCCAGATGCGCGGCGTCGAAGGGCGCATCGACCGAGCCGTCGTAATCCGAGCCCAGCGAAACGTGATCCTCGCCCACCAGCGCGATGGCGGCCTGGATGGCGCCGGCAATGTCGGCCGGGGTCTTGCCGCAGACCACGTCGGCCCAATAGCCGATGCCGATCAGCCCGCCCTTTTCGGCGATGGCCTTCAGCAGCGCGTCCTCCAGGTTGCGCGGGCTGGGGCAATGGCCATGGACGCCGGTATGCGACAGGATGGGCTGCGTGCCCGGAATGGCCAGCACGTCGCGCACCACTTCCGGGCTGGCATGGGCCAGGTCGATGATCATGCGCTTGGCCATCATCTCTTCGACAACCTGCCGGCCGAAGGGCGTCAGCCCCGAGCCGCTGCCGCCTTCGCCATGCAGGCTGCCCCCGAGCTCGTTGTCGAAGAAATGCGTCAGTCCCAGCAGGCGGAAGCCGGCGCCGTAAAGCACCTGCAGATTGGCGATATTGCCCTCGAGCGGGTGGCCGCCCTCGGTCCCCAGCAGGGCGCCCAGGGTCTTGGCGCCGTTCTGCCGCGCCTCGAGCAGGGTCTGCAGATCCTCGGCCGAGCGGATCAGCATCAGCTGTTCCGGCGCTCGTTCGGCGGCCCGGTGCAAGGCGGCGGCCTGGACCAGCGCACGCTCCTTCAGGCTGAACCAGCTGGGCAGCGGGCGCAGCTGGCCGATGAAGAGCGGCGTGATGTTGTCGGGCGCCTCGGCGGAGTTCTTGCTGTAATTCTGGCCGCGCGGGCTTTTGGTCACGGTGGTGAAGACCTGCAGCGCGACATTGCCCTGGACCAGCCGCGGGATGTCGGTATGGCCGCGGTCGGCGCGCTTGAGCAGGTCGCGATCCCACAGCAGCGCGTCGGAATGCCAGTCGCCGATCACCAGCCGCTGGTGCAGCGCCTCCGCCTGGGTCGAGACGGGCCAGCCCCCGGCCGGCATGGTCACCGGATTCAGGCGGCGCTCGACGAAACCCGGTCCCCAGATCGCCACCGCGATGGCGGCCAGCACCGCCAGTCCCAGAAGGCCCAGGATGATGCGACGGATCATGCGGATCATGCCGTTCCCTTTTCCCTGTTTGCCGGCAGGATAGGCCGGTCGCGCGCTTCAGGCGACGGAAAACTGTCGCAAACGCAATTCCTCGATGCTCTCGGAGGAAGAGGGGCTCCGCCCCATCCCTTCGGGATTCCCCGGGATATTTGGACAAGAAAGAAGCAAAACCCGGCTTCCCGGCTTCTTTCTTGCATAAATATCCTCGGGGGGTCCGGGGGGCGAAGCGCCCCCGGCCGCGACGGATCAGCCCTCCATCGCCTCGAGCTCGTCGATGAAGCCTTCGATCATGGACAGGCCTTTGTCCCAGAAGGCCGGATCGGAGGCATCGAGGCCGAAGGGTGCCAGCAGTTCCTTGTGATGGCGCGAGCCGCCGGCCGCCAGCAGGTCGAAATATTTCGCCTGGAAGTCGGGCAGCCCGTCCTCGTAGGCGGCATAGAGCGCGTTCACCAGCCCGTCGCCGAAGGCATAGGCATAGACGTAGAAGGGCGAATGCACGAAATGCGGCACATAGGTCCAGAAGGTCTCGTAGCCCGGCATGAACTCGAAGGCGTCGCCCAGCGATTCCGCCTGCACCGACATCCAGAGCGCATTGATGTCGTCCGGCGTCAGCTCGCCCCTGGCGCGGGCGGCGTGCAGCTTGCATTCGAAGTCGTAGAAGGCGATCTGGCGCACGACCGTGTTGATCATGTCCTCGACCTTGCCGGCAAGCAGCGCCTTGCGCTGCGCCTTGTCGGCGGTCCTCGCCAGCAGGGCGCGGAAGGTCAGCATCTCGCCGAAGACCGAGGCGGTCTCGGCCAGGGTCAGCGGCGTCGCGGCCAGCAATTCGCCCTGCGCCGCTGCCAGCCGCTGGTGCACGCCATGGCCCAGTTCATGCGCCAGCGTCATCACGTCGCGCGGCTTGCCCAGGTAGTTCAGCAGCACATAGGGATGCACCGTCGTCACGGTCGGATGGGCGAAGGCGCCCGGCGCCTTTCCGGGCTTCACCGCCGCGTCGATCCAGCCCTTGTCGAAGAAGGGCTGCGCCAGTTCCGCCAGTTTCGGCGAGAAGCCGGCATAGGCGTCCAGCACGGTCGCCTGCGCCTCGGTCCAGGGGATCAGGCGGGGGCTTTCACTGGGCAGCGGCGCGTTGCGATCCCAGATCTGCAGCTTGTCGAGGCCCAGCCAGCGCGCCTTGAGCCGGTAGTAGCGATGCGACAGGCGCGGATAGGCGGCGGTGACGGCGTCGCGCAGCGCCTCGACCACTTCGGGCTCGACATGGTTCGACAGGTGGCGCGCGGTCTGCGGCGTCGGCATCTTGCGCCACTTGTCCTCGATGGCCTTTTCCTTGGCCAGCGTGTTGTGGATGCGGGAGAAGAGCTTGACGTTCCGGCCGAAGACCTCGGCCAGGGCGCGGGCGCCGGCCTCGCGCCGGCCGCGGTCGTGGTCGGTCAGCAGGTTCAGCGTGGCCTCCAGCCCCAGTTCCTCGCCCGCGACGTCGAAGGTCAGGCCCGCCGTGGTCTCGTCGAAGAGCCGGTTCCAGGCAGCGGCGCCGACCACGGAATTGTCGTGCAGGAATCGTTCCAGCTCGTTCGAGAGCTGGTAGGGGCGCATGGCGCGCATGCGGTCGAAGACCGGCTTGTAGCGCGCCGGGCCGTTCGGGGCGGCGAAGACCTCGTCATAGCGCGCGTCCGGGATGCGGTTGAATTCCAGGCTGAAGAACACGAGCTTGGTGGTGGCGACCGTGATGCGGTCCTGCAGGTCGCCCATCTGCTTTGCGCGCGCCGCGTCGGTGGTGTTCTGGTAATAGCGCAGCCCGGCATAGGACATGATTCGCCCGGCCAGGATGTCGATCTGCTGGTAGCGTTCGATGCAGTCCAGCATCTTGCCGGGGTCCAGCGAGGCCAGCTTGCCTTCGTAATCGCGGGCGAAGCTGCAGCAGGCCTGCTCCACCGCCTCGAGATCGCGGGTCAGCGCGGGCGAATCGGGGGCGGGGTAAAGATCGCTCAGGTCCCATTCCGGCAGCGCGCCCAGATCGGGGGTTTCGGCTGCGACGGGCAGGGCGTTCTCGTCGCGCGGCAGGATGCGGTCCAGGGGGCGGCGGGCGGAAATCGTCATGGTCGGTCCTTTCATATGGTCAAGATGTGACCTCTGAACGGCCGGGCTGCAACCCGTTCGATGGGCGGAATTGCCGGCGCCGCCCCGCTTCAGGCCGCGGCGGAAGCGGCGAAATGGGCGATCGCGGCCTCGATGAAGCGGCTGCGGACGGGGTCGCGCTCCATCATCGGCTCGTGCCGGCAATCGGACAGTTCCAGCAGCCTGGCGCCGGGCCAGGCTGCGGCGCGGCTGCGGATGGCCCGGGGCGAGACGATCCTTTCGCGGTCGCCGAGCGCGATCAGCGCCGGCAGGGCCGGGGCGGGCAGGGCGGCGAGGCGGCGGCATTCCAGCAAGGCGGCGCGCAGCCAGTCGTTGCTGGCGCCCCCGACCGAGATGTCGGGCCAGGTCGCGGCCTCGGCCACCAGCCGGCCCCAGCGCCGGCCGTCATGGGTCAGCAGGTTGTCGTGGAACGGGTCCAACAGCACGAAGCTTTCCTCGCCCCCCGAACCGGGGGCCGGATGCCCGCCCCGGCCAAGCCGGCACAGGGTGGCGGCAAGGGCCATTGCCGCCGCCTCGGGCACGCGGCGCAGGTTGATGCCCCACATCGGGGCCGAGAAGACCGCACTTTGCACCGGCAGTCCGGCTTCGAGCGCGGCAAGGCCGATGGTGCCGCCCATGGAATGCGCCAGCAGGTGCCAGGGCCGGGGCAGGTCCAGTTCCTGCGCCGCGACCACCAGCTCGACCACGTCGCGCTGGTAATCGGCGAAGCTGCCGATATGGCCGGGCCGGACATTGGCCTGCAGCCGGTCGGACATGCCCTGTCCGCGCCAGTCCAGCGCCAGCACGTCCAGCCCGGCGGCGTTCAGGTCCGCCGCGACCTCGCCGTATTTTTCCAGGTATTCGGTGCGGCCCGGGAACAGCAGCACCGTCCCCGAGGCGCCCCCCGTCGCCCAATGCGCCGCGCGCAGCCGCACCCCGTCCTCGGCCCGCAGCCAGAAGGCGCGGGCCGTGGGGATGGGGTCGCCGGGCAGCGTGTTGAAGGGTGCGGGCTTCATCGCTTACGAGAGCAGCGCCCCGAGCTTCATCGCCGTGCCCATCGAGCCGTCCACCCGCAGCTTGCCGGTCATGAAGGCGGTGGTGGGGTTCACGTCGCCCGAAAGCAGGCCCTCGAAGGTTTCGCGGCTGGCGGTCAGGGTCACCTCGGCCTCGTCATCGCCGGCCCGGGCGCCCTCGGCGTCGATATAGACCGAGCCCTCGCCCTCGATGACGAATTTGGCGGTGCCGTCGAAGCCCTTGGCCTTTTCGTCCAGCGCGGCCACGGCGGCCTCGACCACTTTGCTCATTCTCGATCTCCTGTTCTCGTGTCTGGAATTAGACGATGGGGAAAGTTACATGGTGAATATGCTTTTGCCAGTCCCCCATTTCCATCGTGCCGTTGCGGCAGCGCTTCTGCTGGGGCTGACCGGCTTCGGCGGCGCGCAGCCGGGGCAGGCCGCGCCGCTGGCGCAGGTCCCCCAAGCGATACCTGTTCAGGACGAGGGGCCGCAAGAAAATTCTCCTGAAAATGAGGGCGATCCGGCGCCGGAAAGCCCGCTGTCCGAACCCGCCGCCCCCTCGGAGCCCACGGCCGAGGCGCGGCTGCGCGAGCGCGAGGATCTGGACCTGCTGTTCGCCGAGCTGGCCCAGCCGGGCGGCGAGACCTGGGCCCGGGCCGAGACCGACATCCTGCGCATTTGGTCGCGCTCGGGATCGGCGGCGATGGACCTGCTTTACAAGCGCGGCGAGGCGGCGCTGGATGCGGGCGACACCGCCACCGCCATCGGCCACCTGACGGCGCTGACCGATCACGCGCCGGATTTCGCGGCCGGCTGGTATCTGCGCTCGATCGCCTTTTACCTGGATGGCGATTTCGGCCCGGCCCTGGCCGATCTGGGCGAGGTGCTGCGGCTGGAGCCGCGCCATTTCGGCGCGCTGACCCAGCTTGGCACGATTCTGGAAGAGCTGGGCGACGACCGCGACGCGCTGGAGGCCTTTCGCCGGAGCCTGGAGATCCATCCCCATCAACAGGATGCGCAGGACGCCGTGCTGCGCCTTGAACAGAAACTGCAGGGCATGGACGCCTGATGAACGACAGATCGCGGGTCACGGCCGTCCTCGGCCCGACCAATACCGGCAAGACGCATTACGCCATCGACCGGATGCTGGCGCATCGCACGGGGGTCATCGGCCTGCCGCTGCGCCTGCTGGCGCGCGAGGTCTATGACCGCATCGTCAAGGCGCGCGGCCCCTCGGTGGTGGCGCTGGTGACGGGCGAGGAGCGCATCGTTCCCGAACGCGTGCAATACTGGGTCGCCACCACCGAGGCCATGCCCGAGGTCGGCGCCGATTTCGTCGCCATCGACGAGATCCAGCTTTGCGCCGATCCCGAGCGCGGCCACGTCTTCACCGACCGGCTGCTGAACATGCGGGGCCTGCACGAAACGCTGCTGCTGGGCAGCGACACCATGCGCCCGGCCATCGCCGCCTTGGTGCCGCAGGCGCAGTTCATGCGGCGCGAGCGGTTCTCGGCGCTCGGCTGGGCCGGCTCGAAGAAGATCAGCCGGATGCCGCCGCGCTCGGCCATCGTCTGCTTCTCGGTCGAGGAGGTCTATGCCACGGCCGAGCTGATCCGCCGCCAGAAGGGCGGCTGCGCCGTGGTGATGGGGGCGCTGTCGCCCCGGACCCGCAACGCGCAGGTCGCCATGTATCAGCAGGGCGAGGTGGATTACCTGGTCGCCACCGACGCCATCGGCATGGGGCTGAACCTCGACATCCGCCACGTCGCCTTTTCCGCCACCGAGAAGTTCGACGGCCGTCGCTATCGCCCGCTGTTCCCGCACGAGCTGGGCCAGATCGCCGGCCGCGCCGGACGGCATACCGAGCCGGGCACCTTCGGGGTCACCGGCGATGCCGGCCCGCTGGAGGAGGGGCTGATCGAGGCCATCGAGACCCACCGCTTCCAGCCCATCAGCCGGCTGATGTGGCGCAATGCGGCGCTGGAATTCGGCACGGTCGAGCGCCTGCTGCAAAGCCTCGAGACGCAGCCGCAATCGGAATGGCTGGCGCGCGGGCGCGAGGCGGACGACATCCGCGCGCTCAAGGCGCTGTCCGCCATGCCCGAGATCCGCGACAGGGTGTCGCACCCCCGCGACGTGCGGCTGCTCTGGGATGTCTGCCGCATCCCGGATTTCCGCGCCATCTCTCCGGTCGAGCATGCGACGCTGCTGGCGCGGATCTTCGGCTTCCTGCGCGAGGGTGGCGTGCCCGGCGATTGGCTGGAAGGGCAGATCCGGCGCATCGACCGGATTCAGGGCGACATCGACACATTGTCGAAACGATTGGCATATATACGGACATGGACCTATGTTGCCCAGCGTTCCGGCTGGGTTTCGGACGAAAGTCATTGGCGTGCCGAGACGCGCGCGGTAGAAGATCGGTTGTCGGACGCGTTGCACGCGGCTCTGACGCAAAGATTCGTGGACCGGCGCACATCCGTGCTGCTGCGCCGGCTCAAGCAGAAGGAGAGCCTTTTGGCCGAGGTGAATGACAAGGGCGAAGTGACGGTCGAGGGCGAGTTCGCCGGCCGTCTGGAAGGCTTCCGCTTCCACGCCGATCCGAGCGCAACCGGGGACGAGGCGCGCATGCTGAGCCGCGCCGCCTATGAGGCGCTGCGCCCCGAGTTCCATCTGCGCGCCGACCGCTTCTACAACGCGCCGGATACCGAGCTGGACTTCACCGAACAGGGCGGCCTGATGTGGGGCAGCTCGGCGGTGGGCAAGCTGGTCAAGGGCGCCGAGGCGCTGAAGCCCGGCGTCGAGCCCTTCGTCGACGAGGAGGCCGGTCCCGAGATCGCCGAAAAGGTGCGCCGGCGGCTGCAGCATTTCATCGACCGCAAGGTCGCCACCCTGTTCGAGCCGCTGCTGGCGCTGAAGAACGACGAGACGCTGGGCGGCCTGGCGCGCGGCTTCGCCTTCCGCCTGGTCGAGTCGCTGGGCGTCCTGCCCCGCGAGGGCGTTGCCGCCGAGGTCAAGGAGCTGGACCAGGAGGCGCGCGGCCTGTTGCGCAAGCACGGCGTGCGCTTCGGCCAGTTCACCATCTTCCAGCCGGCGTTGCTGAAGCCGGCGCCGACCCGGCTGCGGCTGGTGCTCTGGGGCCTGGACCAGGGCCTGTCGGAGTTCCCCGAAAGCCCGCCTCCCGGTCTGGTGACGATCCCGAACCTGCCGGATGTGCCCAAGGGCTATTACACGCTCTCGGGCTATCACCCGGCGGGCGAGCGGGCGATCCGCATCGACATGCTGGAGCGGCTGGCCGACATGCTGCGCACCCAGGACAGCCGCGGCGGCTTCGAGGCGACGGCGGACATGCTGTCGATCACCGGCATGACGCTGGAGCAGTTCTCGGGCCTGATGCAGGGGCTGGGCTATCGCGCCGAGCGGGGCGAGCGGCCCAAGGCCCGCGCCGAGGCCGCGCCCGCCGCCGAGCCGGCGCCGGAAGAGGCCGATCACGAGCATCCGCTGACCGAGGAGGAAAGCGTGCTCGCCGCCGAGACCCGCGCCAAATGGGAGGCCGAGCAGGCCGCTCGCAAGGCCGCCGAGGCCGCGCCCGCCGCCGAGGCCGGGGGGCAGGCCGAGGAAGCGCCCGCGCCCGAGATGGAGGTGTTCTACACCTTCACCTGGGCGCCGCGTCCGCGCGGCGGCCAGCGCCGTCCCGAACGGGGCGATCGTCAGGGCCAGGGCCAGGGCCAGCCGCGTCCGCAGGGCGAGCGCGGCCCGCGCCGCGAGCGCGAGGCGGGTCAGGAGAACCGCCGCGAGGGCAAGCCCTTCGAGGGCAAGCCGCGCGGCGAACGGGGCGACCGGCCCGAGCGCGGCCCGAAGGGCAAGCCCAAGGGCAAGCCGCGCCATGACGGTCCCAAGAGCTTCGAGGCCCGCCCGCCGCGTGCCGAGAAACAGGCCGATCCGGACAGCCCCTTCGCCATTCTCGCCGCGCTCAAGAACAAGACGTGAGCGTCGAAGGCGCCGGCGCCATCCGGCTTGACCGCTGGCTGCATCACGCGCGGCTGTTCAAGACCCGCACCCTGGCCGCCGATGCCATCGGCGCCGGGGGAATCCGGGTGAACGGCCAGCCCTGCAGCAAGCCGGCGCAGGCGGTGCGGGGCGGCGATACCGTCACCGTCTCGGCCCATGGCCGGGTGCGGGTGCTGCGCGTGCTGCTGCTGGGCGAGCGGCGCGGCCCCGCCAGCGAGGCGGCAACGCTTTACGAGGAACTCTAGCCCCGTCGCGGGGGAACCCGGTTCCGCGCCGCGCCCCGGCGGCGGAACGCCGTCCCGGGCCGGCCCGGCGCGGGCCGCATCGCCGTCTTTTCGCCCGCGGCGGCCTTGAATGATGGCGGCGGCGGGCGTAACTAGCCGATCAGGAAACAGGAATATCGCGCCATGACCTATGTCGTCACCGAAAACTGCATCATGTGCAAATACACCGACTGCGTCGAGGTGTGTCCCGTGGACTGTTTCTATGAAGGCGAGAACACGCTGGTCATCCATCCCGATGAATGCATCGATTGCGGCGTCTGCGAACCGGAATGTCCGGCCGATGCGATTCGCCCCGATACCGAACCCGACATGGAGAAATGGGTCGAGTTCAACCGCAAATATGCCGAGTCCTGGCCGGTGATCACCCGCAAGAAGGACCCGATGCCCGGCTATCAGGAGATGGACGGCCAGCCCGGCAAGCTTGAGAAATACTTCTCGGAAGCCCCGGGCGAGGGCGATTGAGACCAGCGGTCCCGTTGGTTTGCGGCCGTTCGTTCGCAAAGCTAACGACTGTGCTGATCGCGCATCATAAGCCGCTTTTGTCTGGTGCTGCGCTGGCGAGAAAAGGCCGGAGCCGGTAAGCCGGAACTGTGACGGGGCGCAGGTGATTCGCCTAGGGTCACGCACCGGTTCTGCCGGGGAACGGGTTGCCGAGTGGCTGTTTTTCAACGATTATTTCTCTTCAGGCAGGACCGGTGCCGCTTTGCAGCGAACCTTTGAACCGGCGCGATTTTTATGCTATGGTGCAGCCATCTCGCGCCGGTCGGGCTGCTTCCTGTGGCCTGTCTGGCGTTGCTGCCTGTCCTGATCGCCTGCCCGGTCAGAAGTGCAAGAACAACAATATTGACCCGTAAGGGGGGATTCGCCCCGCCTTGGGGGTTTTTGTGCCGTGTAGCGGCGCCGCTGCGAAGGAAGCCCAATGTCGAAAGCCAAGAAGACCGAATTCCGCCCCGATGATTTCGTGGTGTATCCGACCCATGGCGTGGGTCGCATCGTTTCGATCGAAGAGCAGGAGGTCGCCGGGCTGCGGCTCGAAATGTTCGTGATTTCCTTTGAAAAGGACAAGATGACCCTGCGCGTGCCGACCGCCCGCGCCGCCGAGATCGGCATGCGCGGCCTTTCGACCCCCGACCTGGTCGAACGCGCCCTGGACACGCTGAAGGGCAAGGCCCGGGTCAAGCGCGCCATGTGGTCGCGCCGCGCCCAGGAATATGAGCAAAAGATCAATTCGGGCGACCTGATGTCGATCGCCGAGGTGGTGCGCGACCTGCATCGCAACGACGATCAGCGCGAGCAGTCCTATTCCGAGCGCCAGCTCTACGAGGCGGCGCTGGACCGCCTGACCCGCGAGGTCGCCGCGGTCAGCGGCATGGACGAGGCCGGCGCCCAGAAAAGGGTCGAGACCGTGCTGACCGCCCGCGCGGCCTGATCGCCTTGCCCAAGCCGGCACGGGGCGCCTTCGGGCGCCCTTTTTCTTGGCCCGGAGACTTGCGGGCCGCTGCACATCTGCCTGACAAGCCCAGCCAAGCCGCCGCGCCGGGCTGGCGGCGGGCCTAAGCCGTCCGAGGGCGCGGGCCGCCGGCCGGATCGGAGGCCGTCCGGCGCGTCCGGTTCGGGCGGCCTAGGGCCGCAGCAGCGCGCAGCGAGGATGCGCGCCTTTGCCGGTGCTGCCGACATGAACAACGCGGCCGCATCCGGGCGGGCAGGATGCGCTGGGGCGCACCCCGCGAAGCATCCTGCGGCCCTTGGGGCCGGGATGCCTGCGCCGCCGGGTTCAGGCCAAGGCCGCGAGGATGCGCGCCCAGCTGCGCGCGCCCTTGGCAAAGCTCTGCAGGTCGTATTTCTCGTTCGGCGAATGGATGCGGTCGTCGTCGCGGGCAAAGCCGATCAGCATGGAATCCATGCCTAGGATCTCCTTGAAATCGCCGGCGATGGGGATCGAGCCGCCGGCGCCGATATAGGCCGCCTCGCGGCCCCATTCCTGCGTCAGCGCCGCCTTGGCCGCCGCGAAGGCCGGGTCCGAGATGTCCATGCGGCTGGCCGGGCTGGCGCCATGGCCGTGGAAGGCCACCGTGCAATCGGCGGGCAAGGCGGCGCGGACATGGGCGCGAAAACTCTCGCGGATGCGCTCGGGGTCCTGCGCGCCGGTCAGGCGGAAGCTGACCTTGGCGCGGGCCTCGGCGGGCAGGACGGTCTTGAAGCCCTCGCCGGTATAACCGCCGCTGATGCCGTTGATCTCGAAAGTGGGGCGGTTCCAGATCATCTCAAGCCCGGTGCGGCCCGCTTCGCCGACCGGATGCTTCAGCCCGACCCGCGACAGGAACTCGCCCGCATCGAAGCCGAGCGCCGCCCAATCGGCGCGCAGCTCGTCCGAAAGCTCCTCGACGCCGTCGTAGAAGCCGGGCAGGGTGACGCGGCCGCTGGCATCCTTGGCCGTCGCCAGCGCATTGACCAGCACCTGGATCGGGTTCGCCGCCAGCCCGCCGAAACTGCCCGAATGCAGGTCGCGGTCGGCCGCCCGCACCACGATCTCGTCGCCATAGAGGCCGCGCAGCTGGGTGGTGATGGCGGGGCGGCCGTCGGCGTAAAGCCCGGTGTCGCAGATCATGGCGATGCCGGCGCGCAGCTCTTCGGCATTCTCGCGCAGGAAGGGGCGCAGGCTGGGCGAACCGGATTCCTCCTCGCCCTCGAACAGCAGCACCAGGTCCGAGGGCAGGCTGCCATGCACCGCCTTCCAGGCCCGGAACGCCTCGACGAAGGTCATCAGCTGGCCCTTGTCGTCCGAGGCGCCGCGGCCGCGGATCACCTTGCCCTGCGGCGTGTCCTCGATCTGTGGCTCGAAGGGCGGGCGCTCCCACAGCTCCAGCGGATCGACCGGCTGCACGTCATAATGGCCGTAGAACAGCAGCGGCCGCCGGTCGCCCCGGGGCGAATGGGCGACGACCATCGGATGGCCGGGCGTGTCGCGGACCGAGGCGTCGAAACCCAGCGCGGCCAGCTCGGCGCAAAGCCATTCCGCTGCCCGCCGCACCTCGCCCGCATAGGCCGGATCGGTCGAGATCGAGGGGATGCGGAGGAACTCGGCCAGCCGGTCAAGCGCCCGGGGCAATTCCTCATCCAGCGTTGAAAGCACTTCGTCGATTCTGGAATTGTCCTTCATTCTCTGCCTTTCCTGATTGGTTTTCTCGGAGAAAATTGTCTGCGATCTTGGTCCCAGTGCGACATTTTTGCGCTATATTTTCCTTGAATTGACACGTATCAAGTCACGACCCGCGGGATCGGAGCATGATCCCCCAAGCAAGCAAGTTCAAGCAAGGCAAGGGATCTGTCATGGACTACTCAGCCGCCCTCGACCAGGCCATCGGCAAGTTGCACGAGGAGGGCCGCTACCGGACCTTCATCGACATCGAACGCCGCAAGGGGGCCTATCCGCAGGCGGTCTGGACGCGGCCGGACGGCACCGAGACCGAGATCACCGTCTGGTGCGGCAACGATTACCTGGGCATGGGCCAGCATCCGGTGGTGCTGGCGGCGATGCACGAGGCGCTGGATGCCACCGGGGCGGGTTCCGGCGGCACGCGCAACATCTCGGGCACGACGGTCTATCACAAGCGGCTCGAGGCGGAACTGGCCGACCTGCACCAGAAAGAGGCCTCGCTGGTCTTTTCCAGCGCCTATATCGCCAATGACGCGACGCTCTCGACCCTGCGCAAGCTGTTTCCCGGGCTGATCATCTATTCCGACGCGCTGAACCACGCCTCGATGATCGAGGGCATCAAGCGTTTCGACGGCGCCAAGCGCATCTTCCGTCACAATGACGTGGCGCATCTGCGCGAGCTGCTGGAGGCAGACGATCCCGAGGCGCCGAAACTGATCGCCTTCGAATCGATCTATTCCATGGATGGCGATTTCGGCCCCATCGCCGCGATCTGCGACCTCGCGGACGAGTTCAACGCCCTCACCTATCTGGACGAGGTCCATGCCGTCGGCATGTATGGTCCGCGCGGCGGCGGCGTGGCCGAGCGCGACGGGCTGAGCCACCGCATCGACATCTTCAACGGCACGCTGGGCAAGGCCTTCGGCGTCTTCGGCGGCTATATCGCCGCCTCGGCCAAGATGGTGGACGCGATCCGCTCCTATGCGCCGGGCTTCATCTTCACCACCTCGCTGCCGCCGGCGGTGGCGGCGGGCGCGGCGGCCTCGATCGCCTTCCTGAAGACGGCCGAGGGGCAGCTGCTGCGCGACCGCCAGCAGCTGAACGCCCGCATCCTCAAGATGCGGCTGCGCGGCCTCGGCATGCCGATCATGGACCATGGCAGCCATATCGTGCCGGTGCATGTCGGCCACCCGGTGCATTGCAAGGCGCTGTCCGACATGCTGCTGGCCGATTTCGGCATCTACGTGCAGCCGATCAACTTCCCCACCGTGCCGCGCGGCACCGAGCGGCTGCGCTTCACGCCCTCGCCGGTGCATGACCCCAAGCAGATCGACCATCTGGTGCGGGCTATGGACAATCTGTGGTCGCAGTGCAAACTGAACCGTTCAACTTCGGCTGCCTGACGCGGTTTCGGGGTGAAGACCTCTCGCGCCCGTGATAACCTTGCTTTAATCAAGTTGTGAGAGTCTTCCGATTCGGGGAGGACGAGCAGCAAAGAATGGGGCAGGCGCGATGATCGGGCTAAGGGGGAATCCCCCGTCGCATGGCCATGAGGAACCGGCGGCATTGCCGCCCGGTTTCGACGATCCTGATATTCGTCTCGGCGACCTGATGCGGGGCGAACGGGCCACGCTGGGCAAGTCGCTGCTGGATGTCCAGCGCGAGTTGCGCATTCGCGCCTCCTATGTCGCCGCCATTGAGAATTGCGACATCTCGGCCTTCGACACGCCCAGTTTCATCGCCGGCTATGTGCGCTCCTATGCGCGCTATCTGGGCATGGATGCCGACTGGACCTTCCGCCGCTTCTGCCAGGAATCGGGCTTTCAGCCCACGCATGGCATGGCGCCCGCCGCCGCCGGGCCCAAGCCGCAGCGCCGGCCCGCCGACCCGGCCGAGGCGCTGGCCAATCCGCATCCGATCTTCCTGCCCAGGCAGGAAAGCCTCTGGAGCTCCATCGAGCCGCGCGCCATCGGCTCGCTTCTGGTCATGGTCGCGCTGGCCTGCGGTCTGGGCTATGGCGGCTGGGCCGTGCTGCAAGAGGTGCAGAAGGTCAACCTGACCCCCGGCGACCAGGCCCCCGGCGTGATCGCAGCACTCGACCCGGTGCAGGAGGCGGCCGAACCCGAGACGGTCGAATCGGCCCAGGTCAACCTGCCGCGTCCCGAGGGGCTGGACCGCACCTATCGCCCGCAGGCGCTGGAGGTGCCGGTGCTGATCGCCCGCGACGGTCCCATCGCCGCCATCGATCCCGGGCTGAACGCGCCGGCCATGCAGCCCGAAAGCACCGAGCCCGCGAACCGGACCGCCTTGGCCCAGGACCGAGTCTACGGGCCGCAGATGCCGGCCGAGCAGGCCGCGGTGCGCACCGTGGCCCCCGACGCGCCGGAAGTCGAGATCCTCGCCGCCCGGCCGGCCTGGGTGCGGGTGACCTCGGCCGATGGCACGGTGCTGCTGGAAAAGACCATGGATGCGGGCGAGCGTTTCGCCCTGCCCAAGCTCGAGGCGCCGCCGGTGCTGCGCGCGGGCAATTCCGGCGCGATCTATTTCGCGGTGAACGGCCGCACCTACGGCCCTGCCGCGCCGGGCGCCAAGGTGGTCAAGAATGTCGAGCTTTCGCCCAATGCGCTGACGGCGAAATTCGCCTTTGCCGACCTCGCCAAGGACCCGCAGCTGGCCGAGATGGTCGCGCTGGCCTCTGCCGGCCAGCCGGAACAGCCCCCCGTGCAGGAGTGATCTGCGCCCGCGCGCCGGTCACGGATGCGATAGCAGGCGCCCCGCCGGGACCGCACGGCTTGCCCGCAGGCCCGCATCGGCCTATTTCTCACGGGTGAATCCGCCTCTGGCGCAGGAAAAGGCTCCAGCCATGTCGCATAATCCGATCCGCCCCTGGCGCAATATCGACCGGCGCAAGTCGCGCCAGATCATGGTCGGCGCGGTGCCGGTGGGGGGCGATGCGCCGATCAGCGTGCAGACCATGACCAATACGGATACCAGCGACGTCAAGGCGACGCTGGACCAGATCCTGCGCGCCGCCGACGTGGGCGCCGATATCGTGCGCGTCTCGACCCCCGATCAGGCCTCGACCCGGGCGCTGCGCGAGATCTGCCGCGAAAGCCCGGTGCCGATCGTGGCCGACATCCATTTCCACTACAAGCGCGCCATCGAGGCCGCCGAGGCGGGCGCCGCCTGCCTGCGCATCAACCCCGGCAATATCGGCGATGCCGCCCGGGTGCGCGAGGTCATCAGAGCCGCCCGCGACCATGGCTGCTCGATCCGCATCGGCGTGAATGCCGGCAGCCTGGAACGGCACCTGCTGGAGAAATACGGCGAGCCCTGCCCGGATGCGATGGTGGAATCCGGCCTCGACCACATCAGGATCCTGCAGGACAACGACTTCCACGAATTCAAGATCAGCGTGAAGGCCAGCGACGTCTTCCTCGCCGCCGCCGCCTATCAGCAACTGGCCGAGGCGACCGACGCGCCGATCCACTTGGGCATCACCGAGGCGGGCGGGCTGATGTCCGGCACGGTGAAATCCGCCATCGGCCTCGGCAACCTCTTGTGGATGGGCATCGGCGACACGATCCGCGTCAGCCTGTCCGCCGATCCGGTCGAGGAGGTCAAGGTCGGCTTCGAGATCCTGAAATCGCTGGGCCTGCGCACCCGCGGCGTGCAGATCATCTCTTGCCCCAGCTGCGCGCGGCAAGGCTTCGACGTGATCCGGACGGTCGAGATCCTGGAAAAGCGCCTCGAACACATCAAGACCCCGATGAGCCTGTCGATCATCGGCTGCGTGGTGAACGGCCCGGGCGAGGCGCTGATGACCGATATCGGCTTCACCGGCGGCGGTGCGGGCTCCGGCATGGTCTATCTGGCCGGCAGGCAGGACCACAAGATGACCAACGACCAGATGGTCGATCACATCGTCGAACTGGTCGAGAAACGCGCCGCCGAACTCGAGGCCGCGCAAGCCGCCGCCGCCGAATAGGCGAAAGGGCGGTCGAGGCGCCGCCCTCTGCCATTCACCGTTTTCCAAATACTCCTGCCGCCCGCGCAACCTGCACCGGCGGCACCGGCTCAGCCCTCGGCCTCGGCCGCACGCGCCCGGGCGATGGCGCCTTCCAGCCCCTCGGCCGGCACGCCGCGCAGCATCTCGCCGCCGATGATGAAGGTCGGCGTGCCCATGATCCGCATCTGCTCGGCCAGCTGGTGGTTCTTGCGCAGCACGGCCGAGACCTCCTCGGTGTTCATCCGGTTCAGCACCGCCTTGCCGTCCACGCCCAGATCGCCGGCCAGCGCGGTCAGGCTTTCCAGATTGACCGGCCCGCGCGATTCCATCAGCGCGTCATGCGCCTTCTTGTAGGCCTCGGGCCCGGCCTCCTGCTGCACCGCGATGGCGAAACGCGCGGCCATGTCGCTTTCCTGGGTCAGGATCGGGAATTCCTTCAGGATCCAGCGGATGTTGCCATCGGCCGAGATCAGCTTTTCCAGCTCCGGGTTCACCCGCTTGCACACCCCGCAGCGGTAATCGATGAACTCGACCAGGGTCACGTCGCCCTCGGGATTGCCGCCGATCCAGCTGTGGCCGTCGTCGAAGATCGCCTCCCTGTTGTTCTCGACCAGCAGTTGGTCGTTCTTCGCCTCGTCGGCGGCGCGGCGCTCTTCCAGCACGTTGATCGACTCGATCAGCACGTCGGGATTGGCCATCAGGTAATCGCGCACCGCCTCGCCGAAGGCGGCCTTTTCGGCCTCGGTCATGTTCGCCGGATCGAAGGCGAAAGAGGGCAGGGCGGTTGCCGTCAGCAGCGCGGCGGTCAAAAGGGCTTTCATCCGAGGATCCTTTCCAGTTGCCGGCAACTTGGCCTGTCCGGGACAGTGTTGCAAGCGATCCGCCCCGGTCTCACGCGGGCTTGACCGGGCCGCCCGCAGGTCCGATACCCGGCCAAAACCATGAGGCAGGCAGACATGAGACAATCCCGCCGCGGGCAGGTCGACCCCTTCATCGTCATGGATGTCATGGAGGCCGCTCGCAAGGCCGAGGCCGGGGGCCGCCGCATCATCCATATGGAGGTCGGCCAGCCCTCGACCCCGGCCCCCGAGGGCGCGCGCCGGGCGCTGGCCGCCGCGCTGGACCGGCCGCTGGGCTATACGGTCGCGCTTGGCCTGCCAGAGCTGCGCGCCGGCATCGCCGGGCTTTACCGGCGCTGGTATGGGCTCGACCTCGACCCGAGCCGCGTGGTGGTGACGCCGGGCTCCTCGGGCGGCTTCATCCTGGCCTTCTCGGCGCTGTTCGACGCGGGCGAGCGGGTGGCCTTGGGCGAGCCGGGCTATCCCAGCTATCGCCAGATCCTGCGCGCCATGTCGCTGGAACCCGTCGGCATCCCGACCCGGGCCGAGGACCGCTACCAGCCGCGGCCGCAGGACCTGCCGGCGGATGCGCAGGGGCTGATCCTCGCCTCGCCCGGCAACCCCTCGGGCACCGTGCTGCGGCGCGAGGAACTGGCGGGGCTGACCGCGCGGGCGGCGGAGCTGGGCATGAGCGTGATCTCGGACGAGATCTATCACGGGCTCGACTATGGCGCCGGCTTCCATTCGGCGCTGGAAGTGACGGATGAGGTTTTCGTCATCAACAGCTTCTCGAAATATTTCAGCATGACCGGCTGGCGCGTCGGCTGGATGGTGGTGCCGGACAGCATGATCCGCACCGTCGAGCGCATCGCGCAGAACATGTTCATCTGCCCGCCCCATGCCAGCCAGGTCGCGGCGCTGGCCGCGCTGGATTGCGTGGAGGAGGCCGAGGCGAACCTGGCCGTCTACGCGCAAAATCGCCGGCTGATGCTGGAGCGCCTGCCGCAGATCGGCTTCTCGCGCATCGCTCCGCCGGAAGGCGCCTTCTACATCTATGCCGATGTGTCCGACCTGACCGGGGACAGCCTGAGCTTCGCCGCGGAAATTCTTGAAAAGGCGGGTGTCGCTGTCACGCCGGGCCTGGACTTCGACCCGCATCGCGGCGCCCGCACCCTGCGCTTCAGCTATGCTGCGGGGACGGCCGAGATTGCCGAGGGGCTGGAGCGGCTGGCAGCCTTCATGGCGGCGCGATGAGATGGCTCTGGGCCCTGCTGCTGGTCTGGCTGGCGCTGCCGGCGCTGGCCGATGACGGCACGCGCTCGGCCCTGGCGACGGTCGATCTGGCGGGCTCCTCGCTGGCGGCCGAGGGCCGCGACCGCGGCAGACCGCGGCCGATGGAACTGCGGCTGACCATCAGCCAGCCGGTGCCCTACCGGGTCTATTTCCTCGACGGCCCGCCGCGCCTGGTGGTCGATTTCCGCGAGATCGACTTTTCCGGCACCAGCGCCGAGGATCTGCCCGGCCGCGAGCTGGTGCCGGCGCTGCGCTGGGGCCGGTTCCGGCCCGGCTGGTCGCGGCTGGTGATGGAACTGCCTGGCCCCTATGCGCTGCGCACCGCCGTGCAAAGCCCGGCCGAGGGCGGCGCCCGGGGCGCGCTGGTCAAGCTGCGCATCGAGCCGGTGAAGCCCCAGGCCTTCGTCACCCGCGGCAATGCGCTTTCGGCGCTCTGGGACCTGCCCAGCCCGGCCGAGGTGACGCCGCTGCCGCCGCGCCGCACCGCCAAGCGGCCGTTGCGCGTCGCCCTCGACCCCGGCCATGGCGGCCACGATCCCGGCGCCCAGGTCGGCGCCATCTACGAGGCGGCGCTGATGCTGGGCTTTGCCCGCGAACTGGCCGAGATCCTGACCCGCGCCGGTTTCGAGGTCGTCCCCACCCGCGAGGATGACAGCTTCGTCCCGCTGGAGCGGCGCATGACCATCGCCCGCGCCGCGCAGGCCGACCTGTTCATCTCGTTGCATGCCGATGCGCTGCCGGCGGGCGAGGCGGCGGGGCTGTCGATCTATGTCTGGAACCCGCAGGCCGACGACCGCGCCACGCGCGAGCTGGCGATGCGCCACGACCGCGCCGACCTGCTGGCCGGGCTGGACCTGGCGGGCACCGACGACCAGCTGGCCGACGTGCTGATGGACCTGGCGCGGACCGAGACGCATCCGCGCTCGGAAGCCTTCGCCAAGTTCGCGGTTTCCGAGCTCAATCGCGCGGGCGTCGGCATGCATCGCACCCCGGTGCGCGGCGCGGCCTTCTCGGTGCTGAAATCGCCCGACATCCCCTCGGTGCTGATCGAGCTGGGCTTCCTGACCGATGCGGGCGACCGGACGAACCTGTTCGACCCGGACTGGCGCGCGCGCACCGCGCAGGCCTTGGCCCAGGCGATCGGCCTCTGGGCGCAGGATGACGCCGCCCGCGCCGCGCTGTCGCGAAAGTAGCGCAAGGTTGCTTTGACGGGACCGGCCCCGCTGTCTATAGAGACGCAGGTTATCCCCAGAGGCTTGCCCATTGCTGCGCTTCCTTCTGTCCTTCATCGGTGCGATCTTTTCCTGGTTCGTGACCGCCGTCTTCTTCATCGCCCTGACCGTCGGGGCGGTGTTCTGGATGTATTCGCGCGACCTGCCGAGCCATGAGCAGCTGGCGCAATATGCGCCCAAGACCATCAGCCGGGTCTATTCCGGCGAGGGGCGGCTGATCGACGAATTCGCCGAGGAGCGCCGCATCTTCGTGCCGATCGACGACATCCCGCCGCTGGTCAAGGAGGCCTTCATCAGCGCCGAGGACAAGAATTTCTACCATCACCACGGTTTCGATCCGCGCGGCATGATGGGCGCGCTGGTGCAGGCGGTCCGCACCCGGGGCGAGAACGTGCGCGGCGCCTCGACCATCACCCAGCAGGTGATGAAGAACTTCCTGCTCTCCAGCGACCGCAGCGTCGAGCGCAAGATCAAGGAACTGATCCTGGCCACCCGGCTGGAATCGACCCTGTCCAAGGACCAGATCCTCGAACTTTACCTGAACGAGATCTTTCTGGGGCAGAACAGTTTCGGCGTCGCCGCCGCCGCGCAGACCTATTTCAACAAGCCCCTGACCGAGCTTGCCCCGCATGAGGCCGCGACGCTGGCCGCGATGCCGCAGGCGCCGGGCCGCTATCACCCCGTCCGCGCCAAGGAGCGGGTGACCGAGCGGCGCAACTACGTCCTGCGCGAGATGTGGCAGAACGGCTATATCGACCAGGCGACCTACGAGGCGGAATCGCAATTGCCGCTGCGCTCGGTGCAGAACGGCGATTTCCCCGCCTTCCAGCAGCAGCTGCCGGCGCGCGACTATTTCACCGACGAGATCCGCCGCCAGCTTTCGGCGCAGTTCGGCGAGGAGGAATTCTTCGGCGGCGGCCTGGCGATCCGCGCCACCGTCGACCCCAGGCTGCAGAAGGTCGCCGCGCGCGCCCTGCAGCAGGCGCTGGAGAAATACGACCGCGGCCGCGGCGTCTGGCGCGGCACCCGCGTCTCGATCCCGGCCGAGCGGCTCGGCAGCGAGCAGGACTGGCGCGCCGCGCTGGCCGAGACCCGCGTGCCGCGCGACATCGAGGGCTGGTTCCCGGCCGTGGTGCTGTCCCTGGAAGGCAGCGACGCCACCATCGGCATCGAGGATCAGGAGGGCACCGCGACCATTCCCGCCAAGGACGTGCAATGGGCCAGGAAGCGCCGCGCCGACGGCACGCTGGCGCCCAAGGCCAAGGTGGCCTCGGACCTGCTGGAGGTCGGCGAGGTGGTGCTGGTGCGCCGCATGACCAGCGACAGCGACGGCAGCTTCATCCGCTGGACCCTGCGGCAGGTGCCCGAGGTGCAGGGCGGCTTCATGGCCATGGACGTGAATACCGGCCGGGTCATCGCCATGCAGGGCGGATTTTCCTATCAAAGCTCGGTCTTCAACCGCGCGACCCAGGCGCAGCGCCAGCCCGGCTCCAGCTTCAAGCCCTTCGTCTATGCGGCGGCGCTGGATTCCGGCTTCAACCCGGCCACCATCGTGGTGGACGAGCCGATCACCGTGAACACGCCGCAGGGGCTGTGGACCCCCAAGAACGCCAGCGGCAAGTTCTACGGCCCCACGCCGATGCGCACCGGGATCGAGCAGTCGCGCAACCTGATGACCATCCGCATCGCCCGCGATATCGGCATGGATACCGTCGCGTCCTATGCCGAGAAATTCGGGGTCTACGACAATCTCGGCCATTTCCTCGCCAATTCCCTGGGTGCGCAGGAGACGACGCTGTTCAAGATGGTCGCCGCCTATGCCATGTTCGCCAATGGCGGCGAGCGGGTGGAACCCACGCTGGTCGACCGCGTGCAGGACCGCCGCGGCCGCACCATCTATCGCCACGATCGCCGCGACTGCGTGACCTGCGGCCAGCCGACCCTGCCCGCCGGCGCCGCGCCCGAGATCCGTTCCAACCGCGAGCGGGTGATGGATGCGATCACCGCCTATCAGCTGACCTCGATGCTCGAGGGCGTGGTCAAGCGCGGCTCGGGGCGCGGGGTGAACCTGCCGGTGCCTGTGGCCGGCAAGACCGGCACCACCAACGACGCCAAGGATGTCTGGTTCATCGGCTTCACCTCGAACCTCGTCGCCGGCTGCTATCTGGGCTATGACCAGCCGCGCACGCTGGGGTCCAACGCCTATGGCGGCACGCTTTGCGTGCCGGTCTTCAACGAGTTCATGCAGGAGGCGGTGAAGGAATTCGGCGGCACCGAGTTCAAGGTTCCGCCGGGCGGGCATTTCGTCAACATCGACCGCTTCACCGGCGCGATCCTCGGCCCCGACGCCAAGGGCGACAATGTCATCGCCGAATATTTCCGCGACGGCCAGTCGCTGACCGGCATCGCGCTGGTCGACGGCGGCTTCGGCCGGGCCGATCCGGGCACGCTGCCGCTGTTCACCCAGGGCCGCGACGGCGGGCAGGCGGTGACCACCTCGACCGGCAAGAAGAGAGTGATCCCGAAGAAGGCCGATTTCGGCACCCTGTCCTCGGGCGGGCTGTATTGAGGGCCGGCGCTTGCCGCCGCCCGCCGCCCGCGTTATCTGTCTTGCCCTGATCCGAAATCCGAACCCAGAGAGTGCCCATGCGCGCCGAAACCCAAGCCACCATCGAGGCGATCCGCAAATCGCTGAAACTGCTCGGCCAGCGCATGGACTGGGAGACCGCGCCGCACCGGCTGGAAGAGCTGAACGCCATGATCGAGGCGGGCGACATCTGGTCCGACCCGGCCCGCGCCCAGAAGCTGATGCGCGACCGGCAGATGCTGTCGGATGCGGTCGAGACCTATCGCCGGATCGAGACCGAGCTGAAGGACAATGCCGAACTGATCGAGCTGGGCGAGGCCGAGGACGATGCCGAGATCGTCGCCGAGGCCGAGACCTCGCTGAAATCGCTGGCCGAACTGGCCGCGCAGAAGGAGCTGGAGGCGCTGCTGAACGGCGAGGCCGACGGCAACGACACCTTCCTGGAGATCAATGCCGGCGCCGGCGGCACGGAAAGCGCCGACTGGGCCAGCATGCTGGCGCGCATGTATGTCCGCTGGGCCGAGAAGAAGGGCTATGATGTCGAGCTGCTTTCCGAGACACCGGGCGAGGAGGCGGGCATCCGTTCCGCCGCCTACAAGATCTCCGGCCCCAACGCCTATGGCTGGCTGAAGTCGGAATCGGGCGTGCATCGGCTGGTGCGCATCTCGCCCTATGATTCGGCGGCGCGGCGGCACACCTCGTTTTCCTCGGTCTGGGTCTATCCGGTGGTGGACGACAATATCGAGATCACCATCCCCGACAACGAGATCCGGATCGACACCTACCGCTCCTCGGGCGCCGGCGGGCAGCATGTCAACACCACCGATTCGGCGGTGCGCATCACCCACCTGCCGACCGGGATCGTGGTGACGAGCTCCGAGAAGTCGCAGCACCAGAACCGCGCGAACGCCATGGCGGCGCTGAAGGCGCGGCTGTATCAGCTGGAGCTGGACAAGCGCAATGCCGCGATCAACGCCCAGCACGAGGCCAAGGGCGAGGCGGGCTGGGGCAACCAGATCCGCTCATACGTGCTGCATCCCTATCAGATGGTGAAGGACCTGCGGACCGGGCACGAGACCTCGGACACGCAAGGGGTGCTGGACGGCGACCTGGATGCCTTCATGGCCGCGACGCTGGCGCTGGATGTCGCGGGCAAGTCGCGGGCCGAGGCGCAGGCCGAGGACTGATCCGCCGCGCCTGTTGCGCGGCCGCACGAGTATTTGGGAAACGGTGAAGCCCAGGCTTGCGCATCGCGGGGCGGGCCGCGACTGTGGCGCCCATGCACCTTTTCGCCGGCGCGGGAACGCCGCGGTTGGATGCTGCGTCGCGGCATTGTATGCTGCGAGTGCGAAATGCGGGGTGGGCATGGACGTGAAGCGGATCAACCTGGCGCTTCAGGGCGGCGGCGCGCATGGCGCGTTCGCCTGGGGCGTGCTGGACCGGCTGCTGGACGAGCCCGCGATCGAGATCCGCGGCATCAGCGGCACCTCGGCCGGGGCGCTGAACGGCGCGGCTCTGGCGGCCGGCCTGTCCTGCGGGCCGGGCCGGCGCGGGCGCGAGGCGGCGCGGCAGAACCTGGCCTATATCTGGTCGCAGGTCGGGCAGGTCAGCGACAATTCCGTGGTGCGCTGGCTGCATTCCATGTTTCCTGCGCCGCGCGCCTGGCAGCGGCTGACCGAGCTTTTCTCGCCCGTGGCCTGGCTTGGTTCGCTGACGCGGGTGTTCAGCCCCTATGATTCGGGGCCGTTCTACACCAACCCGCTGGCCGCCATCCTGCGCGAGATGCCGCATCCCCGGCTGGGCCGCGAGGAGGGGCCGGCCTTTTTCGTCACCGCGACCAATGTGCGCACCGGGCTGGTGCGGGTCTTCGGCGGCGCCGAGGTGACGGTGGACACCATCCTGGCCTCGGCCTGCCTGCCCGAGCTGTTCCGCGCCGTCGAGATCGACGATCCACTGACCGGCCGGCGCGAGGCCTATTGGGACGGCGGCTATTCCGGCAATCCGGCGCTGTTCCCGCTGTATCGCGGCGACCTGCCGCGCGATATCGTCATCGTGAACATCAACCCGATGCTGCGCGACGCGATCCCCAAGACCCCGGCCGCGATCCAGGACCGGGTGAACGAGATCAGCTTCAACGCCGCACTTCTGGCCGAGCTGCGGGCGATCAATTTCGTCAAGCGGCTGCATGCCGAGGACCGGCTGACCGGCCGGCCGATGAAGAACGTGCTGCTGCATGCGATCATGGACGAGGAGTTGATGAACTCGCTGAGCGCCAGCACCAAGCTGATCCCGAATCCCGGCCTGTTGCAGCGCATGCACGATGCCGGGGTCGAGGCGGCCGACCGGTTCCTGGAACGCGATGCCGGCAATATCGGCGAGCGCGATTCCTACGACCTGGCGCAGCTGTTCGGCCGCCGCTAGCGGGTCATGGCCGCGGCGATGCGCGCGGCCAGCCGGGCGTTGTTCAGCACCAGCGCGATATTGGCGTCGAGCGAGCGGCCCCGGGTCAGGTCGAAGATGCGCTGCAGCAGGAAGGGCGTGACCGCCTTGGCGGCGATGCGCTGCGCCTCGGCCTCGGACAGCGCCTGCTCGACGATGGGGATCATCTCGGCGCGCGGGATCTCGGCCTCTGGCGGGATCGGGTTCACCACCAGCTGGCCGCCTCCGAGGCCCAGTTCGCGGCGCAGCCGGGCGCTGGCGGCGATCTGGACCGGGTCGTCCATGCGCAAGGGCGCCGGCAGGCCCGATTCGCGCGACCAGAAGGCCGGCAGCTGGTCCTGGCCAAAGGCGATCACCGGCACGCCCAGCGTTTCCAGCACCTCGAGCGTCTTGGGCAGGTCCAGAATCGCCTTGGCCCCGGCCGCGACCACGGTGACCGGGCTTTGCGCCAGTTCCTGCAGGTCGGCCGAGATGTCGAAGCTGGTTTCGGCGCCGCGATGCACGCCGCCGATGCCGCCGGTGGCGAAGACCTCGATCCCGGCCAGATGGGCGCAGATCATCGTCGCCGCCACCGTCGTGGCCCCGGTCCGCCCCAGCGCCAGGCAGGCGGCGAGATCGGCGCGCGACAGCTTCATCACCTGCGCGGCCGGGGTCGAGGCCAGCGCCTCGAGCGTCTCGGCATCGAGGCCGACGCGAATGCGCCCGGCCATCACCGCGATGGTGGCGGGCACGGCGCCTGCCTCGCGCACCGCGGCCTCGACCTGTTGCGCGACCTGCAGGTTCTGCGGATAGGGCATGCCATGGGTGATGATGGTCGATTCCAGCACCACGACCGGCCGGCCCTCGGCCAGGGCCTGCGAGATTTCGGGGGAAAGCGCGATCAGGGGGTTCATGGCTGGTCCTTTCCACAGACATGGTCGGATGCGGCGTTCATGGCGCGGGTCAGGGCCTCGGCGCGGGTGGCGCCGCGGCTTTCGGCCGCAAGATGCGCGGCGAGGAAGCTGTCGCCCGCACCGGTGACGCGGATGGCCGCCACCGGGCGCGGCGTCGCGGTCAGCGTGGGCGCGCCTTGCGCCGCATCGGCGGCGGTGCCGGCGCCGTCGGTCACCAGCACCCGGCGGGCGCCGAGCGCCAGCACGGCCTCGGCGGCGCGGGCGGCGTCGGGCAGGCTGCGGCCGGCCAGGGCCTCGGCCTCGGCGCGGTTCAGGTGGAAGATGGCGCGGGGATCGTCGATCAGCACCCGCAGCCGGGCCGCCTTGTCGGGGCTGGCGGGCACGATGCGCAGGTCGGCATCGGCAAGGCAGGGATCGCGGGCGATTTCGGTCAGCACCGGCGCGGAGGGGTTGCCGTCCACCACCAGCGTGCCTCGCCAGGGCCGGGCGGCATCGCCCAGCCGGCCGTCGCGCAGCGGCGCGAGGAGGGCCGTGCCGGCGGTTTCCAGCGCCCGGGCATCGGCGATGGCCGCGACCAGCCCCTCCGGGCTTTCGATGGCCAGATAGCTGTCGGTGACAAGGCCGGTGTCGCGCCAGAGCCAGCGGGTGTCGACGCCGCGCCGGCCGGCCTCGGCCACCAGCGCCTCGCCCGCCGGGTCGCGGCCGACGGCGGAAAGCATGGCGGGTTCCAGCCCCTGCCGGGCCAGAGCCAGCGCCACGTTCAGCGCCACGCCGCCGGGCTGGCGGGTGATGCGTCCCGGCAGGTCGGCGCCGGGCAGAACCCGCACCGCGCTGCGCCCGATCACGTCCCAAAGCATGGCGCCGAGGCAGAGAATGCGGGGAGGGGCGGTCATCGGGGAGGGCCTTCGGGCGGGTTGCGCCGGCGCAGGCTAGCTTCTGGCGATGCCGGGGAAAAGGGGGGTGAGAGGCTGGACAGCGACCCAGACGGGACTCGTTACGGCTGCTTCCTTCCGGACCTGACCGGTTTGGCGAGACGCCTGCCCGCGCCAACCTCTCGCCGCCTAGATAGGCGCGCGCGCGGCCGGATGCAAGCGGCTTGCCCGCTAGAGATGCAGGCGCAGGCGCAGGAAACCGTCCGGGCCCATGCCCGCCGGCTCGACCCGCGCGGAAAGCCCGTCCAGATGCCGCGCGGCGGCCGGCCCGGTCTCGAACAGGACCGAGGTGCCGGGCAGGGGGCGGAAGCTCCAGCCGGCGCGGGAATCGGGTGCCAGCACGCGGCGCTGCGCGACATAGCGCCGCAGCACCTCGCGGGTGCGCGAGGTGCCGTCCAGCAGCACCGGCCGTCCCGCCGCCACCGGGGCGAACAGCCCGCAATCGGACAGCCGGTAGCTGTTCGTCACCAGGATGAAGGGCTGGTCCGGCGCCACCGGGCGGCTGCGATGCGAAAGCGCGCCGATGCGGCGCGAATCGGCATGGGCCAGGCGGCCGTCCGGGGCGTAGCGCGGCGGGCGGCTGAGGTCGATCTGCCAGTCCAGCCCGTCGATGATATCGAAATTGTAGCTGGGGAATTCCGGGTCGATCAGCGGCTGGTCGGGCTTGCCCGGCTCGATGCGCAGGAACAGGCTGGCCGAGCGTTCCAGCCATTCGTGCAGTTCGGCCCCGGTCAGGCGGATGGCGCAGATCCGGTTCGGGAACAGGTAGAGATCGGCGATGTTGCGCAGCGTCAGCCGCCCGGCCGGCACGTCGGTATAATGCTGCGGCCCGCCGCGCCCGCCGGCGCGGAACGGGGCGGCGGCCGAAAGGATCGGCAGGTCCTGCCAGCGCGTGCCGCGCAGCGCGCGCCGCACATGCCAGCGCTGCGCCATGGTCACCAGCCGCAGGCCCGGATCCTCGCCGATGAGGGCGAAATAGCTGCTCAGCGGCCGCTCGGTCCTGCCGATGCGGCGGCGGAAATGCCGCAGGGTCCGGCGATGCGCCGCCAGCGCCGGGCCGGTGACGGCGGGGTGGTCCTCCTCGGCGCCGACCGGCTCGGCGCGGCAGGTGAAATCGGCGATGCGCCAGCCCTGGCCCGCGGGTTCCAGCCGCAGGTCGATCAGACCCAGATGCGAGCCCCAGAAGCCGGGCATCACCGCCGGCTTGCCGGCCAGCGTGCCGCGCCGGGCGTCGATCCCCGGCCCCTGCGGATGGTCCGGCGAGGGAAAGACCCGATGCGTATGCCCGGCGATCACCAGGTCGATACCGGGAAGGGCGGCCAGCGCGGTGGCGGCGTTCTCCATCATCGGCGCGGGGGCAAGCGCGCCGATGCCGCTATGCGACAGTGCCACCACCAGATGCGCGCCCTGCCGACGCAGCGCCGCGATGCCGGCCCGCGCCGCCAGCAGGATGTCCTGCACCTCGATCTCGGCCTTCAGCCCCGGCTCCCATTCCACGGTCTGCGGCGGCAGAAAGCCCAGCACGCCGATGCGCAGCCGCTGGGGGCGGCCCCGGCGGTCGCGGAACTGCCGCTCCAGCAGGACATGGTTCTGCACCGGCAGCGGGCGGCGCGGGCGCAGGTTGCTGGCGACGAAGGGGAATTCCGCCTCGTCCAGCGTGCGGCGCAGAAAGCCGAGGCCGAAGCTGAAATCATGGTTGCCGACCGTGGCGGCGTCATAGCGCAGCGCATTCATCGCCGCGATGGCGGGATGCGGCTGGCGCGGTCCCAGGGCGCCCGCCTCGGCCAGGTAATCGCCCATCGGGCTGCCCTGCAACCCGTCGCCATTGTCGAACAGCAGGCAGTTGGGCGCCGATTGCCGCGCCTTGGCGATCAGCGCCGCCGCCCGCGACAGGCCCAGCCGCCCCGAGGGTCGATCCGCGAAATAGTCGTAGCCCAGCACATGCATGTGCAGGTCCGTGGTCGCCAGGATGCGAAGGTCGAGGGCATCGCCGGGCTGCGGATCGGGCGGAGGGATTTCGGACGTCATGCTGTCTGCATGCGGTCATTATCGACATAATGCAACCATGGATTGCATTTCTGCCCTGGTTCCGCTTAGCGGATGTGGCAGCCTTGCATGCTGCGGTGCAACATGGGATTAACCGGGGCCAAGGTTCAGCGCCCCCTCTTGTTCGATCGGATAAGCGATGAAGTTCTCGACCCGACAGGATACCGACCTTGCCGCGGAAGGGCTGTTCCGCGCGGTCAGCAATTTCCACGCCATCGAGCGGCTTTTGCTGCGGCGCGGCGCCACGGTGCGCCGGCTGGACGACCTGGCCGAGCCGGGCGTCGGCATGCGCTGGCTGATCGGCTTCGACTGGCGCGGCCGGCATCGCGAGCTGACCGCCGAGGTCACCCGGCTGGACGCGCCCGAGGTGGTGGCCATCGACGCGCGGTCCGAGCAGTTCGAGGTCACGCTGCGCATGACCGTGGTGGCGCTGACCAAGGCGAAATCGCGGCTGATCTTCGAGACGGACATCCATCCGCGCGGCATGAAGGCGCGGCTGCTGCTGCAGACGGCCAAGCTGGGCAAGGCGCAGCTGGACCGCAAGTTCGCCAAGCGCGTGGGCGAATTCGTCACCCACCTGGCCGCGGGCGAGCACGCCTGAACCCGGCTGCCCGCCGCCGCCGCGGGCCGGCGCTATTGCGGCGCGGCTGCCTGCAGCTGCGCCGCGCGCAGCGGATCGGCCGGATAGACGCCCAGGATGTTCAGGCTGGAGGTGAAATAGTCCAGCTCCTCCAGCGCGCGGGCGACATGCGGGTCCTCGGGGTGGCCTTCGATATCGGCGTAGAACTGCGTCGCGGTGAAGACGCCGTCCACCATGTAGCTTTCCAGCTTGGTCATGTTGACGCCGTTGGTGGCGAAGCCGCCGAGCGCCTTGTAAAGCGCCGCCGGGATGTTGCGCACCCGGAAGACGAAGCTGGTCATCATGGTGGTGCCGCCCTGGGCATTGGTGCGGCGGCTGAAATCGGGCTGCCGCGCCATGACCAGGAAGCGGGTGGTGTTGTTTTGGCGGTCCTCGATCCCCGAGGCGAGCTCTTCGAGGCCGTAGATCTCGCCGGCCAGGGGCGCGGCCAGCGCCGCCAGCGCCTTTTCGCCGCGCCGCGCCACTTCCAGCGCCGAGCCGGCGGTGTCGGCCCCGACGAGGCCGCGGATGGCGTGGCGGCGCAGGAAGCCGCGGCACTGGCCCAGAAGCACCGGGTGGCTCATCGCATCGGTGACCTCGGACAGGCGGGTGCCGGGCACCGCCAGCAGGCTGATGCGGACCCGCACGAAGCCCTCGTCGATGATGTGCAGGCCGGTTTCGGGCAGCAGGTGATGGATGTCGGCCACCCGGCCATAGGTCGAGTTCTCGACCGGCAGCATGGCCAGCTCGGCCCGGCCGCCGCGCACCGCCTCGATCGTGTCCTCGAAGGTGCGGCAGGGCAGGGCCTCCATCTGCGGACGATAGAGGCGGCAGGCCTGATGGCTGTATGCGCCGGGTTCGCCCTGGAATGCGATCACGTTCTGGTTCGGGACATCATCGGTCATGGCTCACACCTCGGCTTGGGGCGGCGCGCGCCCCGTATCGGGGCGGTTCTACCCCGGTTTTGTGTTCTGCGAGCGACAACTATACCTTGAACCGACGGAACAAAAGCGGATAGATACGGCCAAATCCACGGACAGACCCAAGGGATCCGCAGACATGTTCGACACCATGACCGTCACCAAGGCAGCCGGGGCTCTGATCGGCTCGCTTCTGTTCCTTCTGCTGATGGGCTGGGCGGCCTCGGGCATCTATCACGTCGGTCCCGCCGGTCATGGTGACGAGGAACATGCGCAGGCCTATTCCATCCCGGTCGAGGATGCGGGCGCCGATGCCGGCGAGGCCGAGGAGGAGGGCATCGATTTCGCCGCCGTCATGGCCTCGGCCGATGCAGCCGCCGGCGAGAAGGTCTTCGGCAAGTGCAAGGCCTGCCACAAGATGGACGGCACCGACGGCACCGGCCCGCATCTGAACGGCGTCGTCGGCCGCCCGGTCGCCGGGATCGACGGCTTCAACTATTCGGACGGCATGAAGGCGCATGGCGGCGACTGGACGCATGACGCGCTGCAGGAATTCCTGACCAACCCGAAAGCCGTGGTCAAGGGCACCAAGATGGCCTTTGCCGGCCTGCCCAAGGTCGAGGACCGCGCCAACCTGATCGCTTATCTGGAAGCCCATCCCTAAGGCCCCTGCGTGCCGCAAAACCATGGCGGGCGTCCCCTTGGGGCGCCCTTTTTCTTGCCGGCACGGCGGCTTGCACGGGGCTGGCCGGGCGGATCACGCATTTGCATGTTGAACCGGGGCGGATGGCTGCTAGCCTTGCGCCCGAGGCGGCCGATGCCCGAGCCGGACAGAACAAGGATCAGCAAGACCCGATGACGATGCCCTTCCTGCGACATGCCCCGATGGTTGCGCTTATGGCTCTGATGCCCGGCTGGTCCCTGGCGCAGGAGCAGCCGCAACCCGGAACCATCCGCTCGCATGGAATCGCGATCTTCGGCACGCCGGAACTGCCTGCGGACTTCCCGCATCTGCGCTATGTGAACCCCGAGGCGCCGAAGGGCGGCGAGATCTCGGAATGGGCCAGCGGCGGCTTCGACAGCTACAATCCCTATACCCATCGCGGCCGCGCGGCGGCGCTGTCCAACGCCATGCTGGAGCCGCTGATGGAAAGCGTGGCCGACGAGATCGGCACCGCCTATTGCCTGCTTTGCGAGACCATCGAATACCCCGAAAGCCGCGACTGGGTGATCTTCCACCTGCGCCCCGAGGCGAAATTCTCGGACGGAACGCCGGTGACCGCGCATGACGTGCTGTTTTCCTTCGAGCTCTTGCGCGACAAGGGCCTGTCCTCCTATCGCACGATCATCTCGAAGATCGTCGCCAAGGCCGAGGTGATCGACGATCACAGCATCAAGTTCATCTTCCGGCCGGATTATCCGCGCCGCGACGTGATCCAGTCGGTGGGCGGCCAGATCGTCTTCTCGCGCGAGGATTTCCGCAAGAACAAGCGCGACATCGAACAGTCGAGCAATATCCCCTTCGTCGGCTCGGGGCCCTATATGTTCGACCGCGCCGACATGGGCCGCTCGATCACCCTGCGCCGCAATCCCGATTACTGGGGCAAGGACCTGCCGATCAATGTCGGGCGGCACAATTTCGACCGCATCCGCGTCGAGTATTTCGGCGATTACGACAGCGCCTTCGAGGCCTTCAAGGCCGGGGTCTACACGTTCCGCAACGAGGCGAGCTCGATCCACTGGGCGACGCGCTACGATTTCCCCGCCGTGCAGTCCGGCGCGGTGAAGAAGGAGGCGCTGCCCGACGGCACCATCGCCTCGGGCCAGGGCTGGGTCTTCAACCTGCGCCGGCCGAAGTTCCAGGACATCCGCGTGCGCGAGGCCATCGGGCTCATGTTCAATTTCGAATGGTCGAACGAGACGCTGTTCTATGGGCTCTACGAGCGGGTGAACTCGCCCTGGGAAAACAGCCCGCTCATGGCCGAGGGCAAGCCCAGCGAAGCCGAGCTGGCGCTGCTGCAGCCGCTGGCCAAGGATCTGCCGCCGGGCGTGCTGACCGATGACGCCGTGCTGCAGCCGGTTTCGGGCAAGACGCAGCTTGACCGCAGGAACATGCGCGAGGCCGCCCGGCTGCTGGACGAGGCGGGCTGGAAGCCGGGCGCGGACGGGCTGCGCCGCAATGCCAAGGGCGAGCTGCTGCGGGTCGAGTTCCTGAACGACAGCGCCACCTTCGACCGAGTGATCAACCCCTTCGTGCAGAACCTGCGCGCCGTGGGCATCGACGCGGTGAACCTGCGGGTGGACGATGCGCAACTGACGGCGCGCACCCGCAGCCATGATTTCGACATCGTGACGGATCAGCTGGCCCAGAGCTATTTCCTGTCCGGAGACACCGAGCAGACCTTCGGTTCGGAAAATGTCGGCGACGTGTTCAACCCGATGGGCCTGGCCAATCCGGCCATCGACCGGCTGATCCAGCTGGGCATCGAGGCGACCACGCAGGAAGAGATGACCACCGTTGCCCATGCGCTGGACCGCAGCCTGCGCGCCCTGCGCTTCTGGGTGCCGCAATGGTTCAAGGCCGAGCATACCGTCGCCTATTACGACATCTTCGGCCATCCCGAGACCTTGCCGCCCTATGCGCTGGGCGAGCTTGATTTCTGGTGGCATGACGCGGATAAGGCGGCAAAGCTGAAACAATCCGGCGCGCTGCGCTAGGGCCTTCGGGACCGGCGCGGATCAAGGCGGAGCAAGGGGACGGATGGCAGCCTATATCCTGCGGCGCTTGCTGCTGATCATACCCACGCTGATCGGCATCATGCTGGTCAATTTCACGCTGACGCAATTCGTCCCCGGCGGCCCGATCGAACAGATCATCGCCCGCGTCCAGGGCGAGGGCGACGCGCTGCGCAACATCACCGGCGGCGCCGGCGAGGCGCCGCAGAACACCGAATATGCCGGCGCCCGCGGCATCCCGCCCGAGCTGCTGGACCAGCTGGAAGTGCAGATGGGCTTTGCCAAGATCGTCTGCGCGTCCGATCATCAGGGCGAGCCTGACCTGAGGTCGCCCGATTGCGACAAGGAAAAGATCGGCGCGGCCGAGCGTTTCCTGATCATGCTGGGCAATTACGTCCGCTTCGATTTCGGCATCAGTTTCTTCCGCTCGATCTCGGTGATCGACCTGGTGCTGGAAAAGATGCCGGTCTCGATCACGCTGGGGCTGTGGTCGACGCTGATCGCCTATCTGATCTCGATCCCGCTGGGCATCCGCAAGGCGGTCCGGAACGGCACGCCCTTCGACACCTGGACTTCGGGTGCGATCATCGTCGGCTATGCCATCCCGGCCTTCCTGTTCGCGGTGCTGCTGATGGTGCTGTTCGCGGGCGGCAGCTACTGGCAGATCTTTCCGCTGCGCGGGCTGACCTCGGACAACTGGGCCGATCTGAGCCTTTGGGGCAAGGTCAAGGACTACCTGTGGCACATCGCCCTGCCGGTGACGGCCACCACCATCTCCAGCTTCGCCACGCTGACGCTCTTGACCAAGAACAGCTTCCTGGACGAGATCAACAAGCAATATGTGATGACCGCCCGCGCCAAGGGCCTGACCGAGGGCCGGGTTCTTTACGGCCATGTGTTCCGCAACGCCATGCTGATCGTGATCGCCGGGTTTCCGTCGATGTTCCTCGGCGTGTTCTTCGGCTCCTCGATCCTGATCGAGACCATCTTCTCGCTCGACGGCCTCGGGCGGCTGGGCTTCGAGGCGGCGGTGCAGCGCGACTACCCGGTGATCTTCGGCACGCTTTACGTCTTCGGCCTGCTGGGCCTGCTGGTCGGGATCCTCTCGGACCTGATGTATGTGCTGGTCGACCCGCGCATCGATTTCGAGCGGAGGGCCGGCTGATGGCGATGACCGAGCTGAACCGCCGCCGGCTGCGCAATTTCCGCCGCAACAAGCGCGCCTTCTGGTCGCTGGTCGTCTTCACCATCCTGTTCGTCGCCTCGCTGTTCGCGGAACTGATCGCCAACGACAAGCCGATCCTAGTCAGCTATCGGGGCGAGCTGCATTTCCCCGTCTATCGCTTCTATCCCGAGACCGCCTTCGGCGGCGATTTCGGCACCGAGGCGATCTATACCGATCCGGGCGTGCAATGCCTGATCCGCACCGGCGGAAGGCCCGAATGCTGGGACGACCCCGAGGCGACCGAGCAGGAGGCGCGCGAAACCGGCACGGTCGCGGGCGAGCCGATCGAGAAGGGCTGGATGCTCTGGCCGCCGATCCCCTATCACTATCGCACCATCAACAATGTCGGCACCGCCCCCAGCGCGCCGGACAGCGCCCATTGGCTGGGCACCGACGACACCTCGCGCGATGTGCTGGCGCGGGTGATCTACGGCTTCCGCCTGTCGATCCTGTTCACGCTGATCGTGACCGTGGTCGCCTCGCTTCTGGGCATCGCGGCGGGCGCAGTGCAGGGCTATTTTGGCGGGCGCACCGATCTGGTCTTTCAGAGATTGCTTGAGATATGGAGCTCAACCCCTTCTCTTTACGTGATTATTATCCTGTTCGCGATCCTGGGGCGAAGTTTCTGGCTGCTGGTCTTCGTCTCGATCCTGTTCGGCTGGCCGGCATTGGTCGGCGTGGTGCGGGCCGAGTTCCTGCGGGCGCGCAACTTCGAATATGTCCGGGCGGCGCGGGCGCTGGGGGTGAATGACCGCACGATCATGTTCCGCCATATCCTGCCCAATGCCATGGTGGCGACGCTGACCATGCTGCCCTTCGTGGTCACCGGCACCATCTCGTCGCTGGCGGCGCTGGATTATCTGGGCTACGGCCTGCCCAGCTCGGCCCCATCGCTGGGCGAGCTGGCCCTGCAGGCCAAGCAGAACCTGCAGGCGCCCTGGCTGGGCTTCACCGCCTTCTTCAGCTTCGCCATCATGCTGTCGCTGCTGGTGTTCATCTTCGAGGGCGTGCGCGACGCCTTCGACCCAAGAAAGACCTTCCGATGACGCCGGTTCTGGAAGTCAGCGACCTGCGGGTGGGGTTCCGGCAGGACGGGCAATTGGTGCCCGCCGTCAAGGGCGTCAGCTTCACCGTGGGCAAGGGCGAGACGGTGGCGCTGGTCGGCGAATCCGGCTCGGGCAAGTCGGTCACCGCCCTGTCGACCGTGCGGCTGCTGGGCGAGGCGGCCGAGGTCGCGGGCTCGGTCCGCTACGGCGGGCGCGAGCTTCTGGGCGCTTCCGAGCCCGAGCTGCGCCGGGTGCGCGGCAATGACATCAGCTTCATCTTCCAGGAGCCGATGACCTCGCTGAACCCGCTGCACACGCTGGAGCGGCAGCTGGCCGAAAGCCTGGCGCTGCATCAGGGGCTGCGCGGTGCGGCGGCGCGGGCGCGGATCATCGAGCTGCTGACCCGCGTCGGCATCCGCGACCCGGAAACGCGGCTGGCCGATTATCCGCACCAGCTCTCCGGCGGCCAACGCCAGCGGGTGATGATCGCCATGGCGCTGGCGAACGGGCCGGAGTTGCTGATCGCCGACGAGCCGACGACGGCGCTGGACGTGACCATCCAGGCGCAGATCATGGAGCTGCTGGCCGAACTCAAGGCTGCCGAGGGGCTGTCGATGCTGTTCATCAGCCACGATCTTGGCCTGGTGCGCCGCATCGCCGACCGGGTCTGCGTGATGAAGGGCGGCGAGATCGTCGAGCAGGGCCCGGTCGAGCAGATATTCTCCGATCCGCAGCACGACTATACCCGCATGCTGCTGGCGGCCGAGCCCAAGGGCCGGGCCGAGCCGGTCACCGGCGATGCGCCGCAGATCGTGGCGACCCGGGACCTCAAGGTCTGGTTCCCGATCCAGCGCGGCTTCCTGCGCCGCACCGTCGGCCACGTCAAGGCGGTGAACGGCGCCACGCTGTCGGTCCGGGCAGGCGAGACGCTGGGCATCGTCGGCGAATCCGGCTCGGGCAAGACCACGCTGGCGCTGGCGATCATGCGGCTGATCGAAAGCGACGGGCCGATCCTCTACATGGGCCGCGACATTTCCAAGGTGCCGGGCCGGGCGCTGCGCGGCCTGCGCCGCGACATGCAGATCGTGTTCCAGGACCCCTATGGCAGCCTGTCGCCGCGCATGACGGTCGAGCAGATCATCGCCGAGGGCCTGGGCGTGCATGGCGTCGAACCCGGCCGCAACCGCCGCGAGATGGTGGACGAGATCATGCGCGAGGTCGGGCTGGACCCCGCCACTATGCACCGCTATCCACATGAATTCAGCGGCGGCCAGCGCCAGCGCATCGCCATCGCCCGCGCCATGATCCTGAATCCCAAGCTGGTGGTCCTGGACGAGCCGACCTCGGCGCTGGACATGACCGTGCAGGTGCAGATCGTCGAGCTGCTGCGCCGCTTGCAGAAAAAGCACGGGCTGGCCTTCCTGTTCATCAGCCATGACCTGCGCGTGGTGCGTGCCATGTCGCACCAGATCATGGTCATGCGCGCCGGCGAGGTGGTCGAGCAGGGCGCGACCCAGGCGGTCTTCGACCATCCGCAAAGCGACTATACCCGCCGCCTGATCGAGGCGGCCTTCCTGACGGCCATCGCATGAAAATCCTGTTCGTCCACCAGAATTTCCCGGCGCAGTTCCTGCATCTGGCGCCGGCCCTGGCGGCGCGCGGCCATCACGTGCTGGGCCTGACGGACGAGACGAACCCGCGCCCCTCGCCGGTCCGCGTGGTGCGCTACAAGGCGCCGGGCGAGCTGAAGCTGCCGCCGATGCTGGGCCGCACCTATAGCGACCATGCCGAGCGCGGCTGGCTGGCCGCGCGCGGCTGCCGGGCATTGCGCGACCGGCACGGCTATACGCCCGACGTGATCTTCGGCCATAGCGGCTGGGGCGAGACGCTGTTCCTGCGCGAGATCTGGCCCGAGGCGAAGCTGCTGGTCTATGCCGAACTCATGTATCGCACCCGTGGCCACGACGTCGGCTTCGACCCCGAGATCAGCCCGGACAGCGACGAGGGGCGGGTCAGCACCGTCGCCCGCTCGGCGCATCTGATCCAGGGGCTGGTGCAGGCCGATGCCGGGCTGGCGCCGACCGAATACCAGGCGAATTCCTTTCCGCCCGAGCTGCGCGGCAAGCTGACGGTGATCCATGACGGTATCGACACGCTGAAGGTCTGCCCCAATCCGCTGGCCGAATTCCTGCTGCCCGACGGGCGCAAGCTGCAGGCCGGGGACGAGGTGCTGACCTATGTCTCGCGTTCGCTGGAGCCCTATCGCGGCTTTCACCGCTTCATGCGCGCGCTGCCCGAAGTGCTGCGGGCGCGGCCGGATGCGCAGGTGGTGCTGGTCGGCGGCGACGGCGTCAGCTATGGCGGCCTGCCCCGGGACGCGGCCAGCTGGAAGGAAAAGCTGCTGGCGGAACTGGACGGCCGGCTGGACCCGGCGCGCGTGCATTTCATGGGCCGCGTGCCCTATCCGCAATATCTGGCGCTGCTGCAGGTCGCCCGGGTGCATTGCTACCTGACCTATCCCTTCGTGCTCAGCTGGTCGCTGACCGAGGCGATGGCGGCGGGCTGCTATGTCGTCGGCTCGGATACCGAGCCGGTGCGCGAACTGGTCCGCGACGGCGAGAACGGCCGGCTGGTGCCGTTCTTCGACCAGCCGGCGCTGGAGGCGGCGCTGATCCGCGGGCTGGCCGGCGATCCCGATGCCGCGCGGCTGCAGGCGGCGGCGCGGCAGACGATCCTGGACGGCTATGACCTGCACCGGCACAGCCTGCCGCGGCTGATCGACTGGGTCGAGAGCTTCGCGCCCTGAAGCGTTTCCGGGGACAATCGGCGTCCACCTGCTGGAAATGCCTTAAAGCTCGATCTCGCTTTCCGGGTCGCGCTCGGGCAGCGGCTGCGGCGCGCCGGGATCGTCCGGGCGCGGGTTCAGGCGCGGATCGTCCCCGGGCGGCGGGCGCAGCATGTCGCGCAGCGTATCGCCCACCGGCGGCGGGGGCGGCGCGTCGGCGCGGCGGCGGATCAGGATATCGCCGTTTTCCAGCCGCTCGGGCGCCTGGTAATGGCGCACGTCGTCCATCAGCTTGCCGATATCCTGCAGCACCGGCGCGACCGAGCCCAGCGTGTCGCCCAGGTCCCGGCCAAGCCGGTCCAGATGCGGTTCGGCCCGATCCAGCAGATTGCGCATGAAGTTTTCCAGACCGCGTTCCAGCGTGTCGGATTCCGGGGCGGGCGTCGCCTCGGGCGTCATCTCGGGCGGCGGCTCGTCGGCCAGCGGCGGCTCGTACTCCTGCGCCATGGCGGCGGGGGACATGAGCACGCAGAGCATCAGGGCGAGAACGGGATTGCGCATAGGCCGGTCCTTCGGCTGTTCGCAGGGGAAACGGGCGCCGGTCCGGGCGGGTTCCCTCAGGCCGGGCGCATCCGGTGCATGTTGCGGAAATTCTCCCAGGCCTCGTTCAGGGCGCGGGTGCGGGCCTCGGCCAGGCGGATCGCCTCGGGCGGCAGGCCGCGGGCCAGGGCGCGGTCGGGGTGGCTTTCACGCACCAGTTCGCGCCAGCGCCGCCGCGCCTCGGGCAGCGGCGTGTCGGGCGTCACGCCCAGCACCTCGCAGGAAGGGCAGCCCTGCCGGCGGTCGTGGCGGGCGCGGATCGCCGCCACCTGCGCGGGCGGCAGGCCGAAGATGCGCGCCACCTCGTCGATGAAGATGATCTCGGCTTCGTGCAGGTCGCTGTCGGCGACGGCGATGATGAACAGCCCCTCGACCACATCGGCCAGCACCGGGTCGCCCGGCGGGAACATGGCCGCGATGCGCCGCGCCCAGGCGTCGAAACCGGCGACATCCTGCCGCGCCAGGTCGAAGACCCGGGCGGCGTTCTTTTCCTCGGAACGGGGGATGATGAAGACGCGGCGAAAGGCCGCCACCTCGGAACGCGCCACGGCGCCGTCGGCCTTGGCGAGCTTGGCCCCCAGCGCGATCACCGCGATGGTGAAGGCCACCGATTTCTCGGGCGGGGTGGCGGCACGGCGCGCGCCGACGATCGCCGCCAGCCGGTCGGCGATGCGCTGCCAGAAGCTGCGCGGCTTGGGCAGTTCGGGGCAGGTCTTCTGCGGGTCCTTGATCGCGGCATCCATGGCAGCAGCCTAGGCGGGGCGGGATGCCAAGTCCACTGACATTCCCGCCAGTTACGAGGCGTTACCTGCGGCTTTCCAGCGCCGCCTTCACGACCAGCACCACCAGCGCAATGACGGTCAGGGTCGAGGCGGCGGCAAAGGCGCCGGTGGTGTTGAGGTCGTTGAACATCAGTTCGATCTGCAGCGGCAGGGTGTTGGTCTGGCCGCGGATCGAGCCCGAAACCACCGAGACTCCGCCGAATTCGCCCACTGCGCGGGCCGTGCACAGCACCGCGCCGTAAAGCAGCGCCCAGCGGATATTGGGCAGGGTGACGCGGGAAAACACCTGCCAGCCGCGCGCGCCCAGGGTGACTGCCGCCTGTTCCTGTTCCGAGCCCTGTGCCTGCATCAGCGGCAGCACCTCGCGCACCACGAAGGGGGCGGTGACGAACATGGTGACCAGCACGATGCCGGGCAGGGCAAACATCACCTTCAGGTCATGCGCGGCCAGCCAGGGGCCCAAGAGGCCCTGCCGGCCGTAAAGCAGCAGGTAGCAGATGCCGGCGATGATCGGCGAGATCGAGAAGGGGATCTCGATCAGCACCATCAGCAGCTTGCGCCCCGGAAAGCGGAAGCGGGCGATGGCCCAGGCGGCGGCGATGCCGAAGGCGATGTTGACCGGCACCACGATCACCGCGACCACCGTGGTCAGCCAGATCGCATGCAGGACCAGCGGATCGGCAATGTTCTTCAGATAGACCGCCCAGCCCTCGGCGAAGGCGCGCCAGAAGATGAAGGCCAGGGGCGCCACGACAAAGATCGCCGTCAGCACGAAGGCCAGCCCGATCAGCAGGCGCGGCACCGTGCGGCTTTGGCCGGGGGCATGGGTAAGGGCGAGGGTGCTCATCACCGGGCCTCCAGATGGCGGGCGGCCCGGAACTGGATCAGGTTCGACAGCGCCAGCAGGATCAGCGCAATGAGCAGCAGCACCAGCGCAATGGCGGCTGCGCCCTGATAGTCGTATTCCTCCAGCCGGATGAAAGCCAGCAGCGCCGCGATCTCGGTCTTGAAGGGCAGGTTGCCGGCGATGAACACCACCGCGCCGAACTCGCCCAGGGATCGGGCGAAGGCCACGGTCGAGCCCGCCAGCCAAGCCGGCAGGATCGCCGGCAGCACGACGCGGCGGAAGATGGCGAAGGGCCGGGCGCCCAGCGTCATCGCCGCCTGTTCCAGCGCCGGGTCCAGATCCTCCAGCACCGGCTGGATGGCGCGCACCACGAAGGGGATCGAGGTGAAGGTCATCGCCAGGATCACGCCGCCCAGCGTATAGACCAGCTCGATCCCCGCCCCGGTCAGCGGCGCGCCGAACCAGCCGTTCGCCGAATAAAGCGCGGTCAGCGAGATGCCGGCGACGGCGGTCGGCAGGGCGAAGGGAATGTCCATCAGCGCGTCGAGGATGCGCTTGCCCGGAAAGTCGTAGCGCGTCAGCACCCAGGCCATCAGCAGGCCGTAGAAGGCGTTGAAGACGGTGGCCGCGGCGGCGGCGGTCAGCGTCACCCGCAAGGCCGCCAGCGTGCGCGGCGCGGTGACGATGGCCCAGAACCGTGCCGGGCCGATCTCGGCCCCTTTCAGCACCAGCGCCACCACCGGGATCAGGATCACCAGCGCGACGTAAAGCAGCGTCGTGCCGAGGCTCAGCGAGAACCCCGGCAAAACGCGTTTCGCGCGGATGGGCGCGGCGGCGGCGGTCATTGGTTGACGAAGACCTTGTCGAGGATGCCGCCCTCGACCAGATGCTCGGCCGTGACCTTGTCCCAGCCGCCGAAGACCTCGTCCACGGTCAAGAGCTTCACCTCGGGGAACTCGGCGGCGTATTTCGCCGTCACCGCCTCGTCGGTGGTGCGGAAATGGTTCTCGGCCAGCGTCTCCTGCGCCTCGGGCGAATAGAGCCAGTTGAGATATTCCGTCGAGATTTCGGTGGTGCCGTTCTTCTCGGCATTCTCGGTCACCACGGCGACCGGGAAGGCGGCGAAGAGGCTGGTCGCCGGCGTCACCGCCTCGAAGCCCTGCGCCTCGTATTGCTTGGCAATGGCCTTGGTCTCGGCCTCGAAGGTGATGAGCACGTCGCCGATATTGCGCTCGGCGAAGGTCTGGGTGGCGGCGCGGCCGCCGGTGTCGAAGACCGGCACGTTGGCAAAGATCTTGCCCACGAATTCCTGCGCCTTCTCGGGCGTGCCGCCCTCTTGCGTCAGGGCATAGGCATAGGCGGCCAGATAGGTATAGCGCCCGTTGCCGCTGGTCTTAGGATTGGGGAACACCGCCTGCACGTCGTCGCGCGCCAGGTCCGCCCAGTCCTTGATGCCCTTGGGATTGCCCTCGCGCACCAGGAAGGCCGGCAGCGAGTAATAGGGCGAGGCGCCGTTGGGCAGGGCCTCGCGCCAGTTCTCGGCCACCAGCCCGCCCTCGGCCAGCACGTCCACGTCGGTTTCCTGGTTGAAGGTCACCACATCGGCCGGCAGCCCCTCGAGGATGGCGCGCGCCTGTTTCGACGAGCCGGCATGGCTTTGGTCGATGGTCACGTCGTGGCCGGTCTTGTCCTTCCAATAGGCCTGGAATTCGGGGTTCAGCGCCTCGAACAGCTCGCGGGCGATGTCATAGCTGACATTCAGGATCTTGTCCTGGGCCAGCGCCGGGGTGGACCCCAGCAGAAGCGCCAGCGCGGCGACGTGAATCTTGCGGATCATCATAGGCTTTTCTCCTTGCGGGGGAATTCGGCGGCGGCGGCCTGCGGCGGCAGGGCGCGGGGGCCGGGAAAGATCGTGCCCGCCTCGGGGCGCAGGTTGACGCGGGCGCCGGGGACGAGGCCCTGCGCCTCGGGCGCGCGGCGGGGCAGGTCGATGCCGAAATGACCGGTGCCGTCGGTCAGGTCCAGCCGCAGCAGGGCGCCGTTGCTGGTGCGGTGCGCGACCTGCCAGCGCCCGGCGGGATCGGCCAGCGGGGTCACGTCGGCGGGGCGCAGGAACAGCGTGGCCGGCCCGTCGGGCAGGGCGCGGCGCGGCAGGCGGCTGCTGTCCAGCCCCTGCGCCTCGGCGCGGCCGGCCTGCAGCACCACCGGCAATTCGATGGTCGCGCCCATGAAGCGGGCGACGAAGGGGCTGGCGGGGTGGTCGTGGATCTGGTCGGCATTGCCGATCTGCTCGATCCGGCCCTCGCCCATCACCACGACGCGGTCGGCCAGCTCGAAGGCTTCCTCCTGGTCATGGGTGACGAAGATCGTGGTCGAGCCGGTCTCGTCATGGACATCGCGCAGCCAGGCGCGCAGGTCGCGGCGCACGGCGGCGTCCAGCGCACCGAAAGGCTCGTCGAGCAGCAGCACCGTGGGCTCGATGGCCAGCGCCCGGCCAAGCGCGACGCGCTGGCGCTGCCCGCCCGAAAGCTGCGCCGGGTAGCGGTCGCCCAGATGCGCGATCTGCAGAAACTCCAGCAGCTGGTCCACCTTGGCCGCGATGACCGCCTTGCCCGGCCGCTGGGCGCGCGGGCGCACGGTCAGGCCGAAGGCGATATTGTCGCGCACGCTCATATGCGGGAACAGCGCGTAATGCTGGAAGACGAAGCCGATGCGGCGGTCCTGCGCCGCCAGGTGCAGCCAGTCCGCGCCATGCACCACCAACCCGCCCGAATTCGGCCATTCCAGCCCGGCGATGATCTTCAGCAGCGTGGTCTTGCCCGAACCCGAGGGCCCGAGCAGCGCCACCAGCTCGCCCGATTCGATGGTCAGGTCGATGCCGCGCAGCACCGCGGTGCCGTCGAAGCTTTTGGTCATGTGCTCGATGACGATGGACATGGCGCCTCCGTTTTCGGGCCAGAGGTAACGGGCCGGCCGGGGCCCGGCAAGGCGGCCGGGCCTCTGGCGCATGGGCGGGCGGCGAATGTTTTCCCAAGCCCGGCCGGGCGGAGGACCGCTGTTCCCGGCCCGCCGGGCCCCGGGCGGAAACCGTCCGGGCCGGGGCAGGCGCGCAAGCGCATTCTTCCTTATTTTTCATGCCGCCCTGCGGCGCGGGGCTTCGCAATCCCGCGGGCCGCTGCTAGGGTCCGGCGCGCAGGCGGAAAGGACGGCGGACGATGGATGGCGGGGATCTGGTGATCAGGCGGGAAAGCCCCTTGGGCGGGGATCTGGCGCTGCTTTTTCAGCGCCATACTGCCGACATGCATGCCGACACGCCGCCGGAATCAATCCACATGCTGCCGCGCGCCGCGCTCGACACGCCCGAGATCGCCTTCTTCGTGCTGCGCGAGGGCGGCGTGCCCCTGGGCATGGGCGCGGTCAAGCGCATCGCCGCCGATCATGGCGAGATCAAGTCCATGCATGTGCTGGCCGAGGCCCGCGGCCGCGGCCATTCCCGCTGTATGCTTCAGGCGCTGATCGACCATGCCCGGTCCGAGGGGATGGCGCGGCTGAGCCTTGAGACCGGGGTGCAGCCGACCTTCATCGCCGCGCGCGGGCTTTACTTGCGGGCGGGTTTCGTCGAATGCCCGCCCTTCGGCGATTACCGGCACGATCCGAACAGCGTCTACATGACGATTGGCCTGGGCGGTTCGGATTGAACGGTTGATTCAGCCGCCATCCTGCGCCATGACTGCCGCCGTGCGGGCCCGTAGCTCAACTGGATAGAGCAGGGACCTTCTAAGTCCAAGGTTGAGGGTTCGAGCCCTTCCGGGCCCGCCAATGGCATCATGACGCTTTGGGCCGACATGCAGCGGCCGGCTTTCCTATAAAGCGGGCTCGTATCAGGCCGCTCTGCTCCGCTGCCTTCCGGGCGTCACGCCGGAGCGGATGCCGCGGCCTTCCCTTCCACAGCCAGCCGGCATCATAAGGCGGTGTCGCCGTCTCGCCGCGGCGGCGTTTGGCGGGCAGCAGCGGGCGCGGCAGCATCAGGCCCGGCTGCCGGATAGGCGACCGAAGCCCGGCAGCCGGCCTTCGCCGGCGCAGGATCGCCGTCCGGGGGCGGCGGGGGCCAGAAAAAAGGCCGGCCAATGGCCGGCCCCAGGTGCCTTGCGGCTGGCCCGGCGCTTACTGCACCAGGGCCTTGTGATGCTGGGCGTGGCGCACCGCCAGCTTGCGGCCCATCCGTCCCGAGGCCAGCAGGCGCGCGCCCTGCGGCAGGTCGTCCTCGGCCCGGTCGCGCAGCTCCGGGAACAGCGCGAAGATCTCGGCCTGGGCCTCGCGGCCGACGGATTTCAGCGCCTCGGGGCCGGTGTAAAGCGACTCGGTCTCGGCGCCTTCGGACAGCACGATCTCGTGCCGGTCGAAAAGGAAGTGGAAATATTCCACCGCCTCGATCTCCTGGGCAATGTCGATGCCGTCGATCTGCAGAAGCTGCTTGGCGGCGACCAGAACCTCGGCGGCGCCGAACATCTTCTGCGCGATCTTCGAGCGCACCAGGATGCGATGCTGGGGCGAGACGATCAGGTCGCGCCCGGGCAGACCCTGTCCGAGCGCGCCGGCCGAGATGCGGATCGGGCGCAGGTTCGGGCTGGTCTCCAGCATGCGGCTGCCCACCACGCGCGAGCCGACCCAGCGCACCGGCTGCAGCCCGTGGTCGCGGGTCATCACCAGCATGCCGGGCCGCAGTTCCTCGACCGGAAGCGGGCCGTGCTCGGTCTCGATCAGCGTGCCGCGGGCAAAGCAGGGGAAGCAATGCCGGTCGACGAAGATGCCGTCATAGCACAGGTCGTAATTGCTCGACTTGCTGGGGAAGTTGACCGAGACGATGGGCCGGGTGGTCAGCGCCTCGACCTCGGCCGCCGACGCGCCCTTGGGCGGCGGCATCAGGAAGGTGTGGCCGGCCGAATCCTGCATGATGCGGACCGGCAGGTGCAGCGTCTCGTAGCTGCCGTCCGGGTTGCGGAAGGTCACTGCGGTGTTCTTGACGATGAAGGTCGAATCGACCTTGTAGCTCGAGACGTTGCCGTCGCCATCCGCGTCATGGCGGATCGGCTCCGACAGAAAGCCGAAGGGGCCGTCATTGGTGCGGATGACGCCGTCGCGGTTGACGTCGACGGCGCTGACCTCGACCAGGTTGCGCGCCAGCGGGTCGGTCTGCGAGCCGAAGCTCTTGCCGCCAAGGGTGCTGCTAGCCTTTTCGGCGCCGGGGGAAAATTCATTGGGATCCATATCGGGCAGCTTGCCGAGATAGATCATGTTTTCGCAGTCGGGGCCGGTCGGGCCGCAATGATGACCGTGGCCGCCATGCTTAAAAGACATATCAACACTCGCTATTCAGATACGCGCCCGTTCCCGGGGCCGCGTAATCGGTTGCCTCGCGCGTCTGGCTGCCGGGCAAGCGAGATCCTTCGCCGAAATCGACGTTCCAGCCGAAATTGGCCGGACAAGCCTGTCAGGAGGCGCGACGCGCAGTATCGGGTCAACAGGACGCCGACATCAATTTGTCTAGAATATGGCGATTTTATCGCAAGGGGAAAAACTGAACCGTTCGGTTAAAAATCTAGTAAATTCATAATGGTTAACGAGCCTGCGGGGGCGATATCGATGAATTGTCAGGGAAATTGTTCGCGGCCTCTTTCCGGCGTTATGTCGAAAAGATTGCGCACGGCCTGCGGCTGTGGCGCAAATGCGGCGGGGCTGGGGGCCGAAAAACGAAAGGGCCGGGCGAATGCCCGGCCCTCGCGATAGGTCCTGTCGGCTGCGATTATTCGCGATTGCCGAGGAACTGCAGCAGGAACATGAACAGGTTCAGGAAGTCCAGATAGAGCTGCAGCGCGCCCATGATCGCGGCCTTGCCGAGGAAGTCGCGGTCCGAATTCGCCAGCTGCAGATAGGTGTTCTTGATGTTCTGCGTGTCATAGGCGGTCAGGCCAGCAAAGATCAGCACGCCGATCGCCGAGATGGCGAACTGCATGGCGCTGGACTGCAGGAACAGGTTCACGATCATGGCGACGATCAGGCCGATCAGGCCCATCATCAGGAAGGTGCCCATCCCCGACAGGTCGCGCTTGGTCGTGTAGCCGTAAAGCGACAGCCCGGCGAAGGCGATCGCGGTGATCAGGAAGGTCTGCACGATCGAGAACGAGGTATAGGCGGCGAAGATCCAGCTGATCGAGATGCCCATCACCGCGGCGAAGGCATAGAACAGCGTCGTCGCGCCCTGCACCGACAGGCGGCTCAGCGCGGCGCCGAAGGCAAAGACCATGACCAGCGGCGCGAACATCACCAGCCATTTCACCGGCGACAGATACAGCGTCTTGCCGAATTCGGTCAGGTAATGGCCGTTGCCGAGCGCCCATTGCGTGGGCGTGTCGGACAGGGTCAGCCCGGCCATCCCCCAGGCGGTGCCGGCGGTGACCAGCATGCCCACGGCCATCAGGCCATAGACCTTGTTCATATAGGCGCGCAGGCCCTCATCCACGGCAGCCGAGCGCGTCGCGGTCCCGGCCGTGCGGATCGAATTGTAGTCTTGCATAGGTTCTCCCCGGTCGAAAATCGCGGTGCGGCCCGGATGGCCCACCATCCACGCAGATATTGGCGAAGGATGCAGATTTTTCAATGCGCGGGGAGAGGTTTCGGGGGCATTTGACGAAAATTTCAGATGCTAACGATCACCTTGCCCGTCGAACGCCGGCTTTCCAGCAGTTCATACCCCTCGGCCAGCCGTTCCAGCGGCAGGGTCGCGCCGACATGCGGCCGCAGGCGGCCGGCACTGTAGAGCGCGAAGAGCGCGGCGATGTCCTGGCGCAGCAGCGCGGGGTCGAGCTTGCGATAGCCGCCCCAATAGAAGCCGTGGACGGCGATGTTCTTGACCAGGGCATGGTTCAGCGGCAGGGCCGGGGGCTTGCCGCCGGCAAAGCCGATGACCAGGAAACGCCCGCCGGGGCGCAGGGCGCCGAAGGCGGCCTCGCCCGGCGCGTCGCCCACCGGGTCGTAGACCACGTCGACGCCGCCCAGATCGCGCAGCGCGGCGCGCAGGTCGGGGCAGGTGTCGCTGTCGATGCATTCCGCGGCCCCCGCCGCCCGCGCCACCGCCAGCTTTTCGGCGCCGCGCGCCACGGCGATCACCCGCGCGCCGAGCGCGGCCCCGATCTCGACCGCCGTCAGCCCGACGCCGCCCGCCGCGCCCAGGACCGCCAGCGTCTCGCCGGGGCGCAGTCCGGCGCGCAGCGTCAGCGCGAAATGGCTGGTGCCGTAGGCGATCAGGAAACCGGCCGCCTCCTCATAGCGCATCGCATCGGGAATCGGGTGGCAGCACTCGGCGGGAAACAGGTTGGCCTCGGCCATGGTGCCCTGGCTTTGGACCACGACGCGCGTGCCCGGCGCCAGCGCCACGCCGGGGCCGGCGGCCAGCACCTCGCCCGCGCCCTCCAGCCCGGGAATGAAGGGCAGGGGCGGGGTTTCCTGATAGCGCCCCCGGGTCATCAGCAGATCGGCGAAATTCAGCGCAGCCGCCCGCAGCCTGACCAGCACCTCGCCGGGGGCGGGCTGGGCCAGCGCCAGTTCACCCGCTACGGGAGAGCCGGACATTTCCTTGATTTGCATCATTTTCCAGGTCGTCTGCATGATTCCTCCTGCCCTGCCGCCGCGCCGGCTGCGCCGCTTTCTTCCATGTTTCCCGCGGGTTCGGCCAGCCTTTTTCAGGGCCTGTAATCGCTTGTCTTTTTGGACAAGTGGGCATTATCAAGCTCGAAAATTGCGTCAATCTGGTGTAGCGCCCGTTTAGATTGAGTGAGGTGTTACCATGAAACATAACGTGGATGTCCATGTCGGAAAGCGGATCCGTCATCGCCGATGGATGATCGGCATGACGCAGCAGCAGCTTGCCGAGAAGGTCGGGATCAAGTTCCAGCAGATCCAGAAATACGAGACCGGGATGAACCGCGTCTCGGCTTCGCGGCTTTGGGACATCGCGCAGGCGGTGGATGTGCCCGTCAGCTTCTTCTTCGAGGGGCTCGAGGACGGCCATGTGCAGAACACGGTCGAGGGCGACATCCTTGCCGACAAGGAGGCGCTGCAGCTGGTCCGCGCCTATTACGCCATGCCCGAGGCCCAGCGGCGCCAGATCTTCGAACTGGCCCGCGTGCTTTCGGACGCGGCCTGAGCCGGACCGCCGCCGTTCCCAGGCTTTCGCTTGCGGGACGCAGCGGCTAAACCTGCGCCCGAGGCAGAACTGCGGGGGCAGGCGATGACAAGCGCGAACAAGACCATTCCCGTCGAGGAGGCTGAGCGGATCGTGGCCGTGGCGCATCGCCTGGCCGATGCCGCGCGCGTCGAGACGCTGAGCCTGTTCCGCAGCCCGGCGCTGCGGCCCGACAACAAATCCGCCACCGGCTTCGACCCGGTGACCGAAGCCGACCGGGCCAGCGAGCGCGCCATGCGCGCCATCCTGGCCGCCGAGCGCCCCGAGGATGGCATCCTGGGCGAGGAATACGGTGTCCAGAACGGACAAAGCGGCCTGAGCTGGGTTCTTGATCCCATCGACGGCACCCGCGCCTTCATGGCGGGGGCGCCGAGCTGGGGCGTGCTGATCGGGGTCAGCGACGCGCGGGGGCCGATCTACGGCATCGTCGATCAGCCGCATCTGGACGAGCGTTTCGAGGGCGGGCTGGGCCATGCCCGGCTGATCTCGCGCGCGGGGACGGTGCCGCTTCGGGCGCGGCAGGGCGTCGCTCTGGCCCAGGCCACGCTGATGACCACCTATCCCGAGGTCGGCAGCCCCGCCGAGCACGCCGCCTTTTCGCGGGTCGCGGCCCGGGCGCGGCTGGTCCGCCACGGGCTGGACTGCTACGCCTATGCGCTGCTTGCCGCCGGCCATGTCGATCTGGTGATCGAGGCGGGGTTGCAGCCCTATGACGTGGTCGCGCCGATAGCGGTGGTGCAGGCGGCGGGCGGCGTGGTGACCGACTGGCAGGGCGGTCCCGCGCATGGCGGCGGCACCATCCTCGCCGCGGGTTCACAGGAATTGCACGCTGAGGCGCTAACGCTTCTGAAGGGCGATTGAGGCCCGTCCGCAAGGCCCCTATGGTGCCGCTAACCGTCCAGCCCCGAACTCCGAGAGGAGCCTGCCGATGACCGAGCCGCGCGACGCCGAGACCGAGACCTCGGAAGCCGATTTCCAGCTGAGCCGGCGGGATATCGACGCGATCAACAGGGCCATAGACGAGGCCGACGGCCCGGCGCTGGACGGGCTGCTCGAACCGATGCACGCCGCCGATATCGCCGACCTGATCGAGCAGCTGACTCCGGCCCGGCGGCGCGAGTTCCTGCAGCTCTATTCCGGCGAGATCGACGGCGAGATCCTGTCCGAGATCGACGAATCCATCCGCGAGGAGGTGATCGAGCAGCTGCCGCACGAGGTGGTGGCCGAAGCCGTGCGCGAGATGGACAGCGACGACGTCGTCGACCTGATCGAGGATATGGAGGCGCCCGAGCAGCAGGCGATCCTGGCGGCGCTGGACGAATCCGACCGGGCCGCCGTCGAACGCTCGCTGACCTGGCCGGAATATTCGGCCGGCCGCCTCATGCAGTCCGAGGTGGTCACGGCGCCCGAGCACTGGACCGTGGGCGAGACCATCGACTTCCTGCGTGCCGAGGAATGGCTGCCCGACCAGTTCTATCACGTCGTGCTGGTCGATCCGCGCCGCCACCCGACCGGCTATGTCACGCTGGGCAAGCTGCTGGCCTCGCGCCGCCATGTGCCCCTGCGCGACATCGCCGAGGACAGCTTCCGCACCATCTCGGCCCGCCAGGACGAGGGCGACGTGGCCTATGCCTTCAACAAGTATCACCTGATCTCGGCCCCGGTCGTGGACGACGACGACCGGCTGGTCGGGGTCATCACCATCGACGACGCCATGTCCGTGCTGGACGAGGAGCATGAGGAGGACTTTCTGCGCATGGCCCGCGTCTCGGACGAGAGCCATGTTTCGGACGGTCCCTTGCAGACCGCGCGCCAGCGGCTGCCCTGGCTGGTGATCAACCTTTGCACCGCCTCGCTTTCCGCGCTGGTGATCTCGCGCTTCGAATCCACGCTGGCGCAGCTTGTGATTTTGGCGGCGCTGATGCCCATCGTCGCCTCGACCGGCGGCATCGCCGGCACGCAGTCGCTGGCCGTGGCGGTGCGGGCGCTGGCCACGCGCGAGCTGACCAGGGCCAATGCCCGCCGCGTGATCTTGCGCGAGCTGGTGGCGGGGCTGCTGAACGGGTTGGGACTGGCCGTGCTGCTGACCCTGGCCGGAACGTTCATCCTGGGCAATCTGCAGATCGGTCTGGTGCTGGGCATGGCGATGATCGCCAACCAGATCGTTGCGGCCATGGGCGGGGTGCTGGTGCCGCTGGGCCTGAGCAAGCTGGGACTGGATCCGGCACTGGCATCCGGAACATTCGTCACCACCATGACCGACATGATGGGATTCTTTGCATTTCTGGGGCTGGCGACGTGGATCCTGATATGAAGGCCGCCTTGCGGCAGCAGGCGCTGGTGGCGCGGGTGCAGGGCGGCGACGATGCCGCGCTGACCCGGAACCTGACGGCGGCGCTGGCACCGCATCGCGGCAAGGTGCTCGCCGGCTACTGGCCGATGCGCGGCGAGGCCGATCCGCACCCGGCCATGGCGATCCATGACGGCCCGGTCTGCCTGCCGGTGGTGATCGGGCCGGCGCAGCCGCTGGAATTCCGTGCCTGGGACGGGCGGCTTGAACCCGGGCGATTCGGCACCAGCCACCCGCCGGCCGATTCGCCGGTGCTGCGCCCCGAGGTGCTGATCGTGCCGCTGGCCGGCTTCGACCGGGCGGGCCATCGGCTGGGCTATGGCGGCGGCTTCTACGACCGGACGCTGGCGCAGCTGCGCGCCGGGGCGCCGGTCGTGGCCATCGGGCTGGCCTATGCCGTGCAGGAGATTCGCGCCATCCCCGCCGAGCCGACCGACCAGCCGCTGGACCTGATCGTCACCGATGGGGGTGTCATCCTGCCGCAGCCGGAAAAATCGCATTGCGCGAGTTTGGGAACAAATTTGCAACCCTGACGCCCGGCGGCTGGGGATAAGCCTGTGGAAACCGCGTGAGCGGCGGCGGGGAACCTTGCCAGATCGCTTGGCTTTTCGGCTTTTGTCGGGATTTGCCAGTTGTTAACAATGCACTTGCAGCGAATCCCCGCCCCTGGCCGAGGGTCTGTTTCGACGCTGCTGTCCAGCAAAATTTTATGTTGAAAAGCGTCATCTCTCGGGTCAATTTGTGGCCCAGGCCGGTGGCGCCACCAGATCTTGTGTCCTTCCCGACATCCGATCCGGTTCGGCGGCAAGGGGCAGAGATCAGGAAATAAGCTTTCGGGGTGCCGGGCGATCCGGCTGCCGGACCCGTGCCTTGCGGCGCGGGCGGCGGCGGACCGGCTGCGCGGTCCGGGGCGCGGATGACGGGGGACAGTCAGGGCATGCGGATCGAACGGCGCTTTACCACGGCCGAAAGCGGGGCTTACGGCGCGCTTTCCTTTACCACCACCACCAGCGAGATCCGCAACCCCGACGGCAAGATCGTCTTCCGCAACGAGGCGGTGGAGGTGCCGCAGGGCTGGAGCCAGGTGGCCTCGGACGTCATCGCCCAGAAATATTTCCGCAAGGCCGGCGTGCCGGCGCGGCTCAAGCGCGTCAAGGAGAAGGGCGTGCCGGAATTCCTGTGGCGCTCGGTTCCCGACGAGGAGGCGCTGGCCGGGCTTCCCGAGGAGGCGCGCTATGGCGGCGAGACCAGCGCCCGGCAGGTCTTCGACCGGCTGGCCGGCGCCTGGGCCTATTGGGGCTGGAAGGGCGGGTATTTTTCGAACGAAGAAGACGCCCGTGCCTATTACGACGAGATGCGCTTCATGCTGGCGGCGCAGATGGGGGCGCCGAACAGCCCGCAATGGTTCAATACCGGACTGCACTGGGCCTATGGCATCGACGGACCGTCGCAGGGCCATTTCTATGTCGATTACAAGACCGGCAAGCTGGTCAAGTCGGACAGCGCCTATGAGCATCCGCAGCCGCATGCCTGCTTCATCCAGTCGGTCAGCGACGACCTGGTGAACGAGGGCGGCATCATGGACCTCTGGGTCCGCGAGGCGCGGCTTTTCAAATACGGCTCGGGCACGGGCACCAATTTTTCGTCCCTTCGAGGGGAGGGCGAGAAACTGTCGGGCGGCGGGAAATCTTCGGGGCTCATGGGCTTCCTGAAGATCGGAGACCGCGCAGCCGGCGCGATCAAATCGGGCGGAACGACCCGGCGCGCGGCAAAGATGGTGATCTGCGACATGGATCACCCCGACATCGAGCAGTTCATCAACTGGAAGGTCATCGAAGAGCAGAAGGTCGCCTCGCTGGTGGCCGGCTCCAAGATGCACGAACGGAAGCTGAACGAGATCTTCGCCGCGATCCGCGGCTGGGACGGCAGCATCGAGGATGCCACCGACCCGGCCCGGAACGCGGCGCTGAAATCGGCGATCCGTTCCGCCAAGCGCAGCATGATCCCGGAGACCTATGTCAACCGGGTTCTGCAATACGCCCGCCAGGGCTTTGATTCGATTGAGTTTCCGACCTATGATACCGATTGGGACTCGGAAGCCTATGTCTCGGTCTCGGGGCAGAATTCCAACAACTCGGTGCGGGTGACGGATGCCTTCCTGCGCGCGGTCCGCGACGACCTGCCCTGGGAACTGGTGCGCCGCACCGACGGCACGGTGGCGAAGACCGTGTCGGCGCGTGCGCTCTGGGATCAGATAGGCCATGCCGCATGGGCCTGCGCCGATCCGGGCATCCAGTTCCACGATACGATCAACGCCTGGCATACCTGCCCGGACCACGGGCCGATCCGGGCCTCGAACCCGTGCAGCGAATACATGTTCCTGGACGACACGGCCTGCAACCTGGCCTCGATGAACCTGCTGACCTTCTGGGACGGCAAGGAATTCGACGCCGACGGCTATGTCCATGCCAGCCGGCTGTGGACCGTCACGCTGGAGATCTCGGTGCTGATGGCGCAGTTCCCCAGCAAGGAGATCGCGCAGCGCAGCTACGATTTCCGCACGCTGGGCCTGGGCTATGCCAATATCGGCGGCCTCCTGATGAACATGGGCTTGGGCTATGACAGCGAGCAGGGCCGGGCGCTCTGCGGGGCGCTGACCGCGATCATGACCGGCGTGGCCTATGCCACCTCGGCCGAGATGGCGGCCGAGCTGGGGCCGTTCCCCGGCTACAAGAAGAACGCTCGCCACATGCTGCGGGTGATCCGCAACCACCGCGCCGCGGCGCATGGCACCGGCGCCTATGAGGGCGTGAACGTCCGCCCGGTCGAGCTGGACGCTGCGAACTGCCCCGACCCGCGGCTGGTGGCGCTGGCGCAGGGCGCCTGGGACGAGGCGCTGACCCTGGGCGAGGAGCACGGCTTCCGCAACGCCCAGGCGACGGTGATCGCGCCCACGGGGACCATCGGGCTGGTGATGGATTGCGACACCACCGGCATCGAGCCCGATTTCGCGCTGGTGAAGTTCAAGAAGCTGGCCGGCGGCGGCTATTTCAAGATCATCAACCGCTCGGTCCCGGCGGCGCTGGAGACGCTGGGCTATGGCTCGGCGCAGATCGAGGAGATCATCGCCTATGCCGTGGGCCATGCCAGCCTTGGCAATTGCCCGGGCATCAACCATGCCAGCCTGATCGGCCACGGTTTCGGTCCGCGCGAGCTGGAAAAGATCGATGCGGCGCTGGCCTCGGCCTTCGACATCCGCTTCGTCTTCAACCAGTGGACGCTGGGCGAGGCCTTCTGCCGCGAGACCCTGGGCATCCCGGCCGAGAAGCTGAACGACCCCGGCTTCGACCTGCTGCGGCATCTGGGCTTCACCCGGGCGCAGATCGACGCGGCGAACGACCATGTCTGCGGCACCATGACGCTGGAGGGCGCGCCGCATCTGGACCCTGCGCACTACCCGGTCTTCGACTGCGCCAATGCCTGCGGCAAGAAGGGCACCCGCTACCTGTCGGTTGACAGCCATATCCGCATGATGGCGGCGGCGCAGAGCTTCATTTCGGGCGCGATCTCCAAGACCATCAACATGCCGAACAGCGCCAGCATCGCCGATGCGCTGGCCGCCTATGAGCTGAGCTGGTCCCTGGGCATCAAGGCCAATGCGCTTTACCGCGACGGCTCTAAGCTGTCGCAGCCGCTGGCCTCGGCGCTGGTCGAGGATGACGAGGAGGCCGAGGAGATCCTGGCCAGCGGCAGCCTGCAGGAAAAGGTCGCGGTCGTCGCCGAGAAGGTGGTCGAGAAGATCATCGTCAAGGAGGCGGTGCGCAGCCATCGCGAGAAGCTGCCGCAGCGCCGCAAGGGCTATACCCAGAAGGCGATCATCGGGGGGCACAAGGTCTATCTGCGCACCGGCGAATATGACGACGGCAAGCTGGGCGAGATCTTCATCGACATGCACAAGGAAGGCGCGGGCTTCCGGGCGATGATGAACAATTTCGCCATCGCCGTCTCGGTGGGCCTGCAATACGGCGTGCCGCTGGAGGAGTTCGTCGACGCCTTCACCTTTACCCGCTTCGAGCCGGCGGGCATGGTGCAGGGCAATGACAGCATCAAGAATGCGACCTCGATCCTCGATTACGTGTTCCGCGAGCTGGCGGTTTCCTATCTGGACCGCACCGATCTGGCACATGTGAAGCCGCAGGGCGCGCGCTTCGACGATCTGGGCGGCGGCGAGAGCGAAAGCCAGCCCAATCTCGCCCCGGTCAGCGAAGGCGCCTCGCGTTCGCTGGAGATGCTGCGGCAGATCAGCTCGACCGGCTATTTGCGCAAGCGCCTGCCGCAGGATCTGGTGGCGCTGCAATCCGGGGTCTCGGTCGCGGCGGTTTCGACGGCGGAGGGTGCGGCTGCGGTGGGCGTCGTCACCCTGGATGCGCGTGCCAAGGCCCGGATGCAGGGTTATGAGGGCGATCCCTGCGGCGAATGCGGCAATTACACGCTGGTCCGCAACGGCACCTGCATGAAGTGCAACACCTGCGGCGCGACCAGCGGCTGCAGCTGAAGCGGGCCCCCGGGTCCGGGCGCATGGTGCGGCCGGGCCTTCCCGAAACGAAAGGGCAAGCCATGGAACTGCTCGTCGGCGTGCGGCGCATCACCCCCGCCGCCATTCACCCGATCCCCGGCGGGGTCGAGGCCGAGCTGCGCGGCGATGCGGTCCTGTCGCTGCTGGATGCCGCCTTTCACGGCGCGGGCCGGATCGAGATCCTGGGCGGCGAGCTGGACCGCCGGCCGATGGACGTGGCGGGGATCGAGATGCGCGGCGCCTCGACCCTCGTCACGCTGCTTTGCGCCGGCGAGGCCGCGCGGCTGAACTGAAGATCATCGCTGCGATGAAACCTGTTCCGCGTCCCTCGGGCCGCGGAACTTTTTTCATGTTCCGGCCCCTGCGCCCGGCATTGCCCGCAAGTCACGATCAGTTCATCCTTTGCGAGCGTGGTTCATTTGCAACGGGGTCGAAAATCCCCTTGAACATGAGCATATTGCCGGGGTGCCGGCATCTCCGCCCCGGCCTGGAAGGAGACAATCCAGATGAACAGACCTTCGTCCCGCCATCTTCTGACCGCTTCGGGTCTTGCGCTGCTGCTGGCGCTGTCGCCCGCCATCGCGCAAGAGCCGGGGGCGCCCGCGGCCCAGTCCGCGCAGGAGGCGGCGAACAACAACCAGCCGCTGACCGCGCCCGAAAGCCAGGCCCGCCAGCAGCGGGTCATGCCGGAAAGCTTTGCCGATCTGGTCGAGCAGGTCAGCCCGGCGGTCGTGAACATCACCACCACCTCGACGGTCTCGACGCCTCTGGCCCGCGGGCCGCAGCTGCCCGAAGGCAGCCCGTTCAGCGACCTGTTCCGCGAATTCGGCTTTCCCGGCTTCCCCCCCGGCGAGGACAACCCCTTCCAGCGCGGGCCGCAGCGCGAGCAGCGCTCGAACGCGCTGGGTTCGGGCTTCGTCGTCTCGCCCGAGGGGCTGATCGTGACCAACAATCACGTCATCGACGGCGCCGACGAGATCGAGGTCGAATTCTTCTCGGGCCAGCGGCTGCCGGCCAAGGTGATCGGCAAGGACGACAAGACCGATGTCGCCGTGCTCAAGGTGGAAAGCCCCGAGCCCTTGCCCTTCGTCAAGTTCGGCGACAGCGACCAGGCGCGGGTGGGCGACTGGGTGCTGGCGCTTGGCAACCCGCTAGGGCAGGGCTTCTCGGCCTCGACCGGGATCGTCTCGGCCCGCAACCGGGCGCTGTCGGGCACCTATGACGATTTCATCCAGACCGATGCGGCGATCAACCGGGGCAATTCCGGCGGGCCGCTCTTCAACATGGACGGCGAGGTGATCGGCGTGAACACCGCGATCCTGTCGCCGAATGGCGGCTCGATCGGCATCGGCTTCTCGATGGCTTCGAACGTGGTCAGCAAGGTGGTCGAGCAGCTCGAGGCCTTTGGCGAGACGCGGCGCGGCTGGCTGGGCGTCAAGATCCAGCCGGTGACCGACGACATCGCCGAATCGCTGGGCCTGGCCGACGCCCGGGGCGCCATGGTCACCGATGTGCCGGCCGGTCCCGCCGCCGATGCCGGGATGAAGGCCGGCGACGTGATCACCAGCTTCGCCGGCGGCGAGGTCAAGGACCCGCGCGACCTGGTGCGCCGGGTGGCCGACGCGCCGGTGGGCGAGGCGGTCGATGTCGTGGTGCAGCGCGACGGCAAGCCGGTCGAGCTGCAGGTGACGCTGGGCCGGCGCGAGTTGGCCGAGGGCACCGGCAGCGGCAAGGTGGACAGCGCCGAAGAGGCCGCGAGCGACCTGATGGGCATGACACTGGCGCCGCTGACGCCGGAGATCGCAGGCGAGCTTGGGGTGTCGCGCGACATGCAGGGGCTGGTGGTGCAATCGGTCGATCCGGCCGGCGCCGCCTCGGACAAGGGCCTGGTCGCCGGCGACGTGATCACCGAGGCGGGCCAGCAGCCGGTGGCCACGCTGGCCGATCTGGAGGCGCGCATCAAGGAGGCGCGCGAGGCCGGGCGCAAGTCCATCCTGGTCATGGTGCGCCGCGCCGGCGAGCCGCGCTTCGTCGCCCTGCCGGTCGAATGAGCGCATGAAAAAGGGCCGGGAGTGACCCGGCCCGATGCGAAGGGGGCGCCGGCGGCGCCCCTTGCCGTTTCGGCTTACTGCTGCTGGGGCGCCTCGGCCGGAGCCTCGGCCGGGGCCTCAGCCGGTGCGGCGGCCGGTGCGGCGGCGAGGTTCTTGTTTGCCTCGACCAGCGCGTTCATGCCGGCGGTAAAGCCCTTGAGCGACAGGTCCAGCTTGACCAGCTGCTCTTTCGGCGCGCCGAAGGGCAGGACCGAGACGGTGGCCTTGTTGCCCTTTTTCAACGGGCCCAGTTCGGCATCCGCCAGGCCGATGCGCGAGATGCAGCCGACCGGCGCGCAGAGCATGAAGGGATAGCGCGATTCCTTGGCGGCATCGACCTGCAGGCCCAGCCCGGCCTGAAGGTCGGTTTCCAGCGGCGCGATGAAGGTGATGACGGCCTGAACGTTGCCGCTCATCGGGATCACCGAGGCCTCGGCCACCGGCGAATCGTTCTGGTCCTTGAGTAGCTGGTAAAGCTCGCAGGGATCGTTGCCCTCCTGCGTCTTCATGCAGCGCAGGGTCCAGTCGCCATGCGTCGATCTGGCATAGGGCTGACCGACCTGCGTCTCGCCCTCGGCGGCGGCTTCCGGCGCAGCTTCGGCTTCAGCTTCGGCGGCGGCCGGCGCCTCGGCTTCCGGGGTGGCAGGGGCGGGCGCTTCGGCCGCGGGGGCTTCGGCGGCTGGCTGGGCCGGGGTCTCGGTGCTCGCGTCTTGCGCCATCACGCTGGTGGTGCCCGCCAGGGTGAAGAGGGCGGCGATCAGTGCCGCGGACGTCCTGTTGACCATGTTCTCTTCCTTTGGTCCATGCATCGGCCCCGGTCCTAACATGCGCATGCTGGCTTGTCAGGGCGGATCGCATCGCACGCCGTCACCTTTGCGTTGGAAGATGGGTTGGAAGATGCGCGGCAAGGCCCAGGGTCGCGCGGAACGGCAGGGGCGAGGCCGCAGAAGCGAGGGACCCGGAGCGTAAGACAGCCGCCCCGGGTCCCCATGCTTACCTTCCCTGCCGGACTGGCCGGTCATCATTGCGCCGAAGGCTAGAGCCAGCGAGGGAAGCCGTCAACTGTCCTAAACGTCAATGATGACATCGGCGCGACAAGGCCGTGAACTGGGCAGATCGCAGGCATCCGCGGCGAAAAAATGCCGCGCCCGAAGGCGCGGCAGTCCAACAGGGAGGAAGCCGGCCATCCGCCGATGCGGGGTCCGGCAAGGAACAGACTGGCACAAAATCGTTACGGTTGTATTGTCCTTTCGTCCCAAGCCCGCGCTTTTTTGCCGATCCGAGGAGGAAAAATGACAGAAATCGTCGATCTGGACGCCGGAACGGTCTTCGTGGGCGGAGGCGGCGCGGATTACGCGGCGCCGCAGCTGCTGCTGCTGAAATACGCCAACCGCCACGGGCTGATCGCCGGAGCGACGGGGACCGGCAAGACGGTGACCTTGCAGACGCTGGCCGAATCGTTCTCGCGCGCCGGGGTGCCGGTCTTCATGGCCGATGTGAAGGGCGACCTGGCCGGCATCGCCAAGCCGGGCCTGGCCGAGGGCAAGCTGCACGAGAGCTTTCTCAGCCGCGCCGAGCAGATCGGCGTCGCCCTGGACTACCAGGCCTTTCCCGTCACCTTCTGGGACATCTGGGGCCAGCGCGGCCACCCGGTCCGCACCACCCCGGCCGAGATGGGGCCGCTGCTGCTCTCGCGGCTGATGGGGCTGAGCGATGCGCAGGAGGGGGTGATGAACATCGCCTTCCGCGTCGCCGACGAGGAGGGGCTGGCGCTGCTGGATCTCAAGGACCTGCAGGCCATGCTGGTCTGGGTCGGGCAGAACGCCAAGGACCTGTCGCTGAAATACGGCAATGTCTCGACCGCCTCGGTGGGCGCCATCCAGCGCGCGCTCATGGTGCTGGAGAACGAGGGCGGCGGCTTGCTGTTCGGCGAGCCGGCGCTGGAACTTGCGGACATGATGCGGTTGGACGCCTCGGGCAAGGGGATGATCAACATCCTCTCGGCCGAGAAACTGATGAACGCGCCGCGCCTTTACGCGACCTTCCTGCTTTGGCTGATGGCCGAGCTGTTCGAGCAGCTGCCCGAGGTCGGCGACCCGGACAAGCCGAAGATCGCCTTTTTCTTCGACGAAGCGCATCTGTTGTTCGACGACGCGCCGCCGGCGCTGGTGGACAAGATCGAGCAGGTGGCGCGGCTGATCCGGTCCAAGGGCGTCAGCCTGTGGTTCATCAGCCAGAACCCGGCCGACCTGCCGGAATCGGTGCTGGGCCAGCTGGGCAACCGGGTGCAGCACGCGCTGCGCGCCTTTACCGCCAAGGACCAGAAGGCGCTGCGGCTGGCGGCGCAGAACTATCGCGCGAATCCGGATTTCGACACGGCCGAGGCGATCCAGGCCGTCGGCACCGGCGAGGCGGTGACCTCGCTTCTGGAGGCCAAGGGCGTGCCGGGCATCGTGCAGCGCACGCTGATTCGCCCGCCGCTGTCGCAACTCGGTCCGATCCCGGATACCGAGCGCGCGGCGATCAACGCCGCCTCGCCCATGGCGTTGAAATACGGCACGCCGCTCGACCGGGAATCGGCGGCCGAGATCCTGGCCAAGCGCGCCGAGGCCGCGGCCGCGAGCGCCAGCACCGGGCCGGGGGCAGGGGCCGGAGGCTTGGACGACGACCTCTGGAAGATGGACCGCGAGCATGCCCGCGGCCGTCGCTACGATCCCGCCGCCCGGCTCCCGGCCGAGCCCAAGCCGCGCGCCCGCCGCTCGAACAGCGATTCGATTGCCACGACCTTCGGCAAGAGCCTGGCCCGGCAGCTGGGCACCAAGACCGGGCAGGCGCTGGTGCGCGGCGTTCTGGGCTCGCTGTTCAGGGGCAAGTAAGCGGCGCCGGGCAGGTCGCGGCCCCGGCGGCTTCGGCCGTCTCGGCCAGGATCGCGATCAGCAGCATGATGTGGCGATGCATGTCATAGCCGGCCTGGCCCTGGCGCCGGGCCATTTCCAGGCGTTCTTCTTCGGCGCGCAGCCGGGCAAGGGCCGAGCCGGCGGCGGGCAGAGCCTCGCATTTCAGCACCCGGCGCAGGTCGCGCTTGCGGCTCCAGCCCTGAAGGCCCGCCCGCGCGGCCCGCACCAGCAGGCGCGGGCGGCGCAGATGCGGCTGGGCCGGGCGCGGCTGGAAGGCAATCACATTGCTCATCATCGTCATGGCGATTTTCCCCGTCAGCTGGTTCCGGGGGGATTATCTGCAACCTGAACGTGTGTTGCGCCGCAGGGCCGAACTGCGCGCGCCGCAGCAAGGAATCTTTAGGAATTCTTAGCAAATACTGCCGCATCTCGACCTGATCCCGTTCCGGTGGACAGGGACGGGAGACAACCCATGGGCGAGCATCTGCCCGCTCGTCTGCAGGAAGCGAAGGAATGACCATGACGATTTTGACGGGAGATTTCGCCCCGGACGCCTTGATTGCCGCCCTGCCCGCCGGCATCGACGCCACGGCCTGCAATCCGCCCGATCCCCAGCCCGAGGACAGCGACCTGAAGCTTTACCTGCGCCATGTCGAGGGCGGCGAGTCGATCCGCGCCCTGGCGCGCGAGACGGGCTGCCATGCCTCCACCATCCTGCGCCGCATCCGCCGCTTCGAAGCGCGCCGCGACGATCCGCTGGTCGATCGCGCGGTGGAACGCGCCGCGGGCAATCGCAAGAGCCACGCCCTGGTCGCGCCGGGGCAGACGGGCATGAAGCAGATCACCCGCATCCTGCGCCGGCTGGCCGAGCCGGGGGCGCAGCTGGTCGTGGCCGAGGGCATGGACAAGGCCATCGTCGTGCGCGACGACATCCGCACCGCCATCCTGGACCGCGAGCTGGCCGAGCATATGGCGATCCGCGCCTGGGTGCAGCTTGTCGGGCAGGGGCGGGTCAGCCGCTATGCCATCTCGGCGCAGGGACGCGAGGCGCTGCGGGCGATGCTGGCCGCCCGGCGCAGCAATGCCCTGCCGCGGGGCGAGGATTTCGTCATGGCCGATCCGGTCGGTCCCGGCCCGGGCGCCCCCCAGCCGGGGGGATGCGCCGAAGCCCCCGCCGGCTTCACCCATGCCGACCGCCACCGCACTTGGGAAGAACGCGAGATCACCGATCCCGAGGACGGCCGCCGCCGCCGCGCCCGCGTCAACATCGCCGAAAGCCCGCTCTTGATGCTGGCCCGGCGGCGCGAGCCGGACGGCCGTCCCTTCCTCGCGCCCGAACTGGTCGCGGCCGGCGAACGCCTGCGCGAGGATTTCGAGCTGGCGCAGATGGGCCCGCGCATCACCCAGAACTGGGACCGGTTCCTGACTGCCGGGGTCGATGTCTCGCGCGTCTCGGCCGCCCATGGCGGCGGTTCGGAAGGGGCGCGCAACCGCGTCGCCGCCGCGCTGCGCGAGCTGGGCCCGGGCATGGGCGACATGTGCCTGCGGGTCTGCTGCTTTCTCGAAGGCATCGAGATGACCGAGCGGCGGCTGGGCTGGTCGGCCCGTTCGGGCAAGATCGTGCTGCGCCTTGGCCTGATGCGGCTGGAACGCCACTACCGCGAGACCTATGGCTCGGGCGCGCCGCTGATCGGATAGCCGATCCGGTCAGGGCCATGAAAAAGGGCGCCCCGGCGGCGCCCTTTCGCGTTTGCGGCCTGCGATTCCCGATCAGGCCGCGGCCTTGGCGGGATTGGCGCGCAGCCAGTCCAGAACCGCTTCCGGGGCGCTGGCGCCATAGGGGTCCTCGGGGCAGTCGTCCATGCGGCCGGGCTCCTCGAACCAGGCCTCGACGCGGCCGTCGTTGACGATGGCGGCATAGCGCCAGCTGCGGGCGCCGAAGCCCAGATTGTCCTTGCGCACCAGCATACCGACCTTTTCGGTGAACTCGCCCGAACCGTCCGGGATCACCCCGACATGCTGCAGGTTCTGGGACTTCGCCCATTGGTTCATCACGAAACTGTCGTTCACCGACAGGCAGTAGATGGCGTCGATGCCCAGCTCGGTCATCTCGGCGGCGGCCTTCTCGAAGCCCGGCAGCTGATAGGTCGAGCAGGTGGGCGTGAAGGCGCCGGGCAGCGAGAACAGCACCGCGCGCTTGCCCCTGAAATAGTCGGCCGTGGTCATGTCCTGCCAGCAATAGGGGTTCGGCCCCGCGATCGATTCGTCGCGGACACGGGTCCGGAAGGTCACGTCGGGAAGCAGATCGCCTTGTTTCATCCTTGGTCCTTTCCTCATCCACTCCTCCCTCGTTTCGATGCTGCGTCGCGGCATCGAAGCGTCATACATGCACCCCGCATTGGCGTTGATCAAGACCGGGAAAACCCTTAAGTTCGGCTGACCCCAGCAAAGGATGCCGAAATGGCGGATATGCCCCCGGTTCTGCGCCACCCCGAAAAGGCCCACCGTCCCGACCAGCCCCAGCCGAAAAAGCCGGACTGGATTCGCGTCAAGGCGCCGACCAGCCAGGGATACAAGGACACCCGCGACATCCTGCGCACCAACCGCCTCTCGACCGTCTGCGAAGAGGCCGGCTGCCCCAATGTCGGCGAATGCTGGAGCCAGGGCCACGCCACCATGATGATCATGGGCGAGATCTGCACCCGCGGCTGTTCCTTCTGCAACGTGATGACCGGCAAGCCCAACGCGCTCGACGCGTTCGAGCCGGGCCGCGTCGCCCATGCCGTGCAGAAGCTGGGGCTGAAGCATGTCGTCATCACCTCGGTGGACCGCGACGACCTCGATGACGGCGGGGCCGAGCATTTCGCCCAGACCATCCGCGCGATCCGCCACCGCTCGCCCGCCTCGACCATCGAGGTGCTGACGCCCGACTTCCTCAAGTCGAAGCCCGGCGCGCTGGAGATCGTGGTCGAGGCGCGGCCCGACGTATTCAACCACAATCTCGAAACGGTGCCCGGCCTTTATCCCACGGTCCGCCCCGGCGCGCGCTATTTCCACAGCCTGCGGCTCTTGCAGCGGGTGAAGGAGCTGGATCCCGGCATGTTCACCAAGTCGGGCATCATGGTGGGCCTGGGCGAGGATCGCCAGGGCGTGCTGCAGGTCATGGACGACATGCGCGCCGCCGATGTGGATTTCATCACCATCGGGCAATATCTGCAGCCGACGTCCAAGCATCACCGCGTGGACCGCTTTGTCACCCCCGAGGAGTTCAAGGGCTACGAAAAAGCTGCCTATGGCAAGGGATTCCTGATGGTCTCGGCGACGCCGCTGACGCGTTCGTCCTATCATGCCGGCGACGATTTCGCCCGGCTGCGCGACGCCCGCTTGGCCAAGCTGGGCCGGGCCTGAAGGGGCTTGCAAAAGCCGGCATTGCGCCTTAGGCGAATGACGGAAGGCCCGAGTGGCGGAATGGTAGACGCAGCGGATTCAAAAGCCCAAGCAAGCGCCTGATTCAGATTATCATTCCGTTGCGAAAACGGCCAGACAAATCGGAAACAAACGGTGAAAGTTGCGAGCGTCATTTTCGGCGCTCCTGCGCTTCGATGGCCCTGACTTTCTGCCGCGCCGGACCTGCGTATTTCCGGACCATTGCGACGGTGGTGTGCCCGGTGACGGCGGCAATCAACTCGTCGCTGCAACCGGCTGCCGCCATCTCTGCCGCCGCCGCGTAGCGCAGGCCGTGAATGTCGTAATTCTCCGCGCCTATCTCCTTCCGAACAGCCATGATGCGTTGCGCCGCTGCCCGATATGACAAGGGCTTTCCCCGGCCATGCGCGCAGATCGTCACGCCGCGCTTGGGGGTTGCAGACAGGACCGCGCGAAGGCGGGGGGTGAACGGCACCCACAGGCGCGCCTGGGTCTTGCCTTGGGTGACGTTGATCCCATCCCCCTCGATATCGGACCAGCGCATTTTCAGCACGTCTCCGATTCGTTGGCCCGTGCCAAGGCATAGCTCGAATACCAGGAGGGTGTGGCCGTCTGCCCTCTCTCGGAACGCGTCTATCTTGTCGGCGGGCCACGGTTCGCGCGGAACGGTATCTGCCTTGATCAGGCCGACGCCCTTGGCCGGGTTCTTTCCGGTTTCGACCCACCCTATGTCTTGGGCATGTTCGAACAGGATGCGGAGGACCTGCACGATGTAGCTGGCGAATCGCGCCTTGTCGGAATTGGCATCCCGCGCCCTGATCACGTCCTTGCGCTGCATCCTCTCGACGGGAAGATGCCCGATCTTGTCTTTGACCCAGATCAGAACCTTGTCGTAGTCCTTTGCGGTGCGTGGCGCGAGTTTCCGGTATCGCTGGCTCCTGATATAATCGGCCGTCAGGGCGCTGAACGTCCTTGCAGTGGCCTCCGGGGCCAGCCGCGCTCCGTTCAGCAAGGCAGCATATTCCAGCGCAAATTCCGGTGTCCCGGCCTCGGCTTTGATCCGCGCAGTTGGCCAGCCGCGGCGCTGGAAATACAGCACGCCCTTCTTGTCGTAGACGTGCGCGGGCAGGGCGCGCTTCGTCATCGGCGCATGTCCACAAGATCAAAGTCGTCGGCCGGCGGTTGCTGACTTGCGGGCGAAACGATGATGGCTCCGTCAGGGTCAATCCTGACATGGAATCCCTGCGCGGCCCACTCGGATACCGCCCGGCGAAGATCTGACGGTTTCATGATCGGCTCATGCCTCCCCATCTACGCCTCCCTCTGTGCGGGGCGGCGGTATTCGTGCTGCCCTGCGAATGGCAGAAGCCAGCGACCAAGCGCGGTGTCTCTGAGCCAGAACGGCGCGCGCATCCAGAAAGTGTATGCAAGGCGACCCATCACCCCTTCTCCCCCGTGCTGGTCAGGGCTGTGCGAGCGGCGACAACTTCCGGCAGGCTGCGCGTTCCCTCGTCACTGTCATAGAGGCCGACCATGCCGCGCAGCGCCTCCCGCAGCCTCCGGTTTTCCTCGGCCAGCGCGGTGAAATCTCGCCTCAGTTCTCCAATCAGATCAATCAGGGTGCCTTTGCTTAGATTATTAAGCATCGCTCTTTCCTTTCAGGGCGAGCATCTCCTGCCCCACCAATTCCCGCGCTTTGTCGTGATGGGTCATTTCAGCGTCTCCATTTCGGCGAGGATGGCGTCCATGATGTGCTTGCCGTGGTTAGCATCCTTGAACAGGCTCGCCGCCCGCTTCACCCCCTCTCGAACCTTCTCGCGGCCATAGGCTTCAAGGGCGGCTTTGGCATCGGCGGGGGTTAGGGCGCGGATTGACGCCGCGAGTGCCGTAATCGATGCCCGCTGATTGTATGGTGCGCCTTGCCCGAAGTTGAAGGCTTTATCCGCCGCCTGCTCAATCACCGCCGCGATCTGCGCCCGCGCTTCGTCGCGCTCAATTGCAGCTTGCATTGCTGCACCACGATACTCGTTGATTTCTGCCCTTGCCTTGTCACGCTCGGTTTTTAGCTTGTCGCCTCTGGCTTCTTCTAGTTTGCAATGCTCAAGCAAACCGTCACGCTCGGCTTCGGCTTTATCGGCGCGTTCGTCGGCCCTGTCGGCTTCCTCCGTCCGCTTTCGCAGCACTCCGCGCAACCTCTCAACCTCATCCTCGGCTTTCTCGGCGCGAGCCTTCCAGCCCTCGACAACCCCGACCAACTCGGATGCGTCCAGTCTACCCTCGGCCTGTCCGAGGCGCGCGGCCAGATCACTGATTTGGTTGACTGCTTCCGTTAGGGCATTGTTCAGCCGCTCGATTTCGGCGCGGGCTGCTTCTAGGTCAGAGTAGCGAACGTATTGCCCAGCAATGTCCGGGCGCATAGGCAACGGTTTCCAGTCAAGATCGCGGGGCGGGTCGAACCGATCAACCATCATTCACCGCCTTTCAGGGCGCGCAGGGCTTTGTTAAAAGCCATAGGCAAATCGCCCTCTTTTGCATCTTCACGCATCGCATCCCAAACAGATTGCCAGTTGACGCTGGAAGGATGAATTTGCGTATTCAGAATCACCGTTGCCGCCTCCGTGACCGGCTGGCTGGGCTGGGGCGGGTGGGCGTGGCCTTCAAGCTCACCGATCCGAACCGTGACTTGTTCGCGGCATGTCTGAAATCCATTTGCCCAGATGCGTTGTTTGTTCAGCGATCCAGCTTGGTCCCGCCAATCAGCGGGGAATGTCAGCGCGGGTGCAATCGCGTCCCACCACGCCACCGGCCCCGCCTCTTGCGCGGTCGGGGTTGCGGCCTGCGGGGCTGGCGTCAGGGCGGCGAGGATGCGGCGCTCGACTTCAAGCGCGATGGCCTCAACGGCCTCAAGGTCGATGCCATACCCCCAATCACCCGCTGCGGCTCGAATGGCCTGCAAGTCATCGAAGGAGATGATCCATCCCGCCTTGCTTTCATCGCCAGCAGCACGGGTCAGCGCCCGCACCTGCCCCGAGGCGCAGAGGTCTGCCGTTTCGATGGGGGCCCGCGGCGGCCCGCCGTGTTGAGATTTGGTCATGTCATTTCTCCAGCAAATGCCGCAGGCGGTCCTGAATGCGCGGCGTGTAATCGAAATCGTTGCCGTAGACCTCGCGCCATTCCGTTTTGGCGAGGTGGATGGCGATCTTGGTCTTGTCGGGGCCGTTGCCTTCGTGATGGTCGAGGCAAAGGGGGACGGCCATTTCGTCAGGCGTCTTGCGTTGGCTAAAACGGCCGTGAAAAACGTGGTGAGCCTCGGTGCGACTAAGCTGCGGCAAGCCCCATTCCTCGCAAATGATGCAGGGCATTTGGCGCACCGCAGCGAGGTAATCAGGGCGAGCCTTGGCCTTGGGCTGCTTGAGTCCAAGAGACGGCTTGCCGGCGAGGTTTCCGAGGCGCGCGTTCATTGCACTGCCCCGTCAGACCATTGGACACCGTGACGGTCGCCATAGGCCATGACGAACGTGATCAGATCCGCGAATTGCGACTTCGACAGTCTAGAGGTGCGAAATCCCGCCGGGAATGGCGGAGCGCCTTCGATGCCGGGCTGCCAGACAATCTCATAGCCAAGCGCCGACATGAATGCCGCTTTCCACATCTCTGGCGACATGGTGCGGCCCTCTGGCTTGGCCCGGGCAATATCGGAAAGCATCGCCCAAAGCTTGGCATTCTGATCCAGCGAGCGCGTTCCCTCCTTGACCGTCACCACCGCGTCAACCGGGGCACGGTCGATGATCGACTTTGCCAATATGCGTTGCACATCGCCACGGATGATAACGGTCTGCGCCATGATCAGCACGCGCCCCCGATGTGGAACCGCTCGTTCCAGACCTTGCGCACAGCCTTCTCGTCAATCGACAGGGTGTAGGCGGTTGCGGTGATCATCCAGGCCGGATCTTCGGCATGGTCGGCATTCAACGCGATCAGGTGGTGGAATTCGTCCACGATGCGCTGTTCCTGACGGGCCTTGGTGAGGGCGGTCATTGGCGGGCCTCAAACCTTTCCGCGCAGGCGCTCGATAAGCGCAGCTTTATATTTCGGCATGTTTAGGTTTTCCTTCTGCGTCCCCCACCGGAGGTTTTCGGGACGGTTGTTGTGTGCATCTTCGTCAAGGTGGAGAACCACCGCGCCGGGAAATGGCTTCGGGCCATGAAATGCCTCGCACACCAGTTGATGAACCTTCCGCGGTTGCTGTCTCGGGCCGTTTCCGACGCGCTTAAGCATGATGTGTCGGTAGGTGTGCTTAGCGTCCTTGTTAGCCCTAGATATTTGGCCGACCTGCGGCTCAGGCGTGTAAAGCCGATACCCACCATTCGGAAGCGGTGCATATACCGGCGATTGGAGGACTCGCCCAAGTGAGCTTGCCATAACTCCCGGTTCGCTCGGGACAGGTTTCCATATTTCGGTGGTGTCCTTCATCCCGACCTCAGAATGGTATCGAATCGTCGTCAAAGTCAGGACGGCTCGGGGGCAGGTTGTCGCCACCGTAGCTTTCCTCCTGACCGCGCGCCGCGCCGCCGCCTTCCGGCCAGTCGATCACGTCAAGGCGCGCGCCAAAGCCCGACAGAACAACCTCGGTCGAATATCGATCATTTCCGCTCTGGTCCTGCCATTTGCGGGTGCGCTGCGGACCTTCCGCATAGACGCGCTTGCCTTTCGCCAGATACTTCTCTGCGATCTGGGCGAGCGGTCCCCAAGCGACGACCGTATGCCATTCTGTGCGCTCTTTCTTCTCGCCAGTGTTCTTGTCCTTCCACTGTTCGCCCGTGGCGATGCGGAAGGTTGCGACCTTCTCCCCGCTCTGGGTCTGGCGGATTTCAGGATCGGCACCGAGACGGCCGAGAAGGGAAACGCGGTTCAGGTCAGCCATCAGAAAGCCTCTTTTTCTTGCCAGACGCGGACGCCATTGATCGACCGAGCCTTGTGGTTGCAGCGCACGTAGTCCTCGATGAATGCGGTGACGGCGTCCCGGTCATTGGTAGCTATGTCGTGTAGGGCGGCACGATGGTCTTCGATCTGGTATTTCGTGACCGTGCGCAGACCCTTCACGGTGTCCTTGCTTGCGGCTGTTGCGCGGCGCTGCGCTTCTTCGGCCTCGCGCTGAGCTTCGGCTGCGGCGCGCTGCGCCTCAATGTCAGCGGTGTTCGCAGCACGGGCGGCTTCTTCGGCCTCGCGCATCTTACGCGCCGCCTCGGCCTTGGCCGCGCGCTCGGCGGCTTCCTTCTCGGCGGCCAGCTTCTTCTTAAAGCCGTCAACCAGAGCGACTAGACCGCCCTCGATGCGCTTAGCGTCGTCAATGCTCGGCTTCCAGCGCGCGCCCTCGGCCTTGTAGGCGTCATAGAGCGGGGCCGTGGCCGATTTCTGACCAGCCTCAAGGCCAAGTCGGAACTCGCGCATTGCCTTGCGCAGCACATCGACTGCTTTCATCTGGCCTTCGTTTTCAACCGGCGTTCCATCCAGCCAGTTTTCTGCTTCCATGCGCTCACTTTCGTATTGAGCGCAAATAGCGTCGATGGGATCAGGAGGGTTGTTGCCTCCCATGACGGCGCGCGGATTCATCTCGTTCATTTTGAGCCTCAATAGGGGATTTCGCTGGCGTCGATCACGTCCGGCTTTCTGGCGTTGATCGTGGCTTGCAGCTTTCGCATCAGCGGCGCGAAGCTGTCTGCGGGAAGGTCGTGCAAATGCTCGATGCCTGCAGCTTTGGTGATCTGGTCCTCGGACACGCCGGCCTCGTCTGCCTTTTCGCGGATCTGGACGAATTGCTCCTGGCTGATCGTTTTCACCTCGGCCTGGTGCCGCATCTGGCTGTCAGGGCGCGGCGCGGCGCTCTGCGCATCGTCGTCAATCTCGGCTGACAGGCCGAGAGCCGCCTTGAGCGTGTATCGCTGCAAATAGGTGACCGCACTTCCAACAGCCTGGAACGGGTTCTTGCTGCCCGAGCCGTCCGGCGCGCACGTCAGCGACGTTTCCTCGCTATGCCCGTGGGCGTGAGCGATGATGCAGGTGACGCGGACACCGCCATTGCCCTGATCGGTTCGGAACCGATACGACAAGCCGAACTCCGATAGGATCGGGTCGATCACCTTGGCGATGCCGGCCAGCGTCTCATGCTTGTAGTGCGTCCGCCCCTTGCTTGACGTGAAATCAACGGTGGCGTCTTTGACAATCGGCGGAATCTTGGCCCGGGCCGCTGCCAGCGCAGCAGCGAACGCAACTCGGGCATTGTCCCGGTCGTGGTCGCGCTTGAGCGCCAGCATCCGTTCCAGTTTGTCGAGATCGGCATCAGGGTTAAGCACCAGCCGCTCGATCATGTTGACCATGGGGTCGGCGGGCAGATGCGTGACAGACCCATCATGCTTTGCGATAGCGTTCATGGAATGCTCCTATTCCGCTGCCAGATCGTGGCGCAGGTCGCGCATCTGATCGGCGTATTCGTCGGCGTCGTCTTGCTCTGCGGTCTGGCGCCATTCGACCAGCGCAAGATCCTCCTGCCGCGCGACCTCATCTTCTCCCAGCAGCGCAACCGCGGTTTCACGGGTCTGCTTGCGACCGTCGAAGGTCCAGCTATCCAGAGAGATGTTGTTGACCCACTGGATGGACCGCATGCCGTAGCGGTCGCGGTGGCGTGACCAGAAGGCATCAATTTCAAACAGCGCCTCGGCCTCGACATAGCCTTCTGCGGCGTCCATGGTCAGGGTGCCGGTGTGATAGTCCATCACCGCTCCCCCATGACAGCAGCGCAATCCGAGCGGGCATAGCCTGCGCAGGCGGCGGGATTGCTGGCGGCCTCTACGATGGCCTTGGCGGCCGGGATGGCGATGAAAGCGATGATCGCAATCCATACAGCGATGGACCAAGCAAGGAGCGCGGACCAGACGAAGGCGCGCAGGCGGTAATCGGCGGGGCTGCGGTAGGTCATTGCCGGACCTCACACACCGGGCGCTCGGGAAGCGGGGCGGAAAGCGTGACGCCGCCCATGCTGATGAAGCAGTGCCGGATCGCGTCAACAACGTCCGGGTTGTCGAGGCAAAGACCGGCAATCAGGCCGGGCGGGACGGGGGATAGCGGGGCTTGCATGGCAGGGGGTGCCTCCATCTCGGGGGTGGGCCGGGCACGTCTTTGTCGCCGGCTGTGAGATGAAGGTAGTGGGGAAACTCCCCCACGTCAACACCAAAGTGGGGGAACGCCCCCATTTTTGTTTTCCGCCATCCCTGCACCCATGCTATACCTGCCGTGCCGGGACTCGGCCGCTCGGCCCGCTGGGGCTGGGTGATTCGTAGCAAAAAGCCCGCCGGTGAGGCGGGCATATGAGTCCGTGCTATTAATGCTGACTCGTGTTACAGTATATCATCCCGGCGGAATTCTCGCCGTGGTGTGATGGAGGACCAGCCATGGTCCGCGAAAGCAAAGTCCCGCAAACCGAGGCCCAGATGCTTCAAACTGCGGTGGATGCCATGGACAACGAGGGCGGCCCCGGCAACGCTACCGAAGTCAAACGCGACAAGGAAAAGGCGGCGCAAGCGGCTCACGACGCCAAGGTCGATGCCTGGAACAAGGGATACGAAGCCTTGGCCGACTAGCGGCGCGTTCATGGGCAAGTCGGCGGCGGGGGAAGCCTCGCCGCTTTTCGTTTGAGCCATGAAGAAGCCCCGCCGGAGCGGGGCTGGCTGTGGGGATTGGCGGTTTACTCTGGCTTAGTATCTATATAAGATTCCATCACTCCGGTGCGGTGCCTCCTCCGCCAGCCTTCGGGCGTAAGAGCGAAGCGAGCCTACCCCAGGTAGGGGCTGATTTGGTTCAGCAGCCGCACCGGACCCTTCATCTTAGCCGGCGATGCCAGATGCAGAACTTTCCTGTCACGGCAGTGTCCTGAAATGGGTTCTGGACAGAAGCTCGCCCGAGGATATGCCGACAAAGGTCCTGCTTCGATGAGCTAGCGCCTTCGGCAGTGTCTCGTGCGTTCAGGCGATAGGCCAGCGCGCCATTCATCAAGTCTGGCAACGCCAGCATCGGAGTGCTTTTCGAGCACAAAAACTGGCACCTTCGGAAGGGATGGCGTCGAGCATCACCGGCTCTAGCCCGGCCCCTGTTCAAGATGATCCGCAGTTCCTCCGGCGTGTTGTTCGTGGATCGCTGATCAAGATACAGGTTGAACGGTCCGCTGGTGTAATGCTTCGCCAGTTTGTTCGCTAACTGGTAGATTTCTTTATTGAACCCTACATCCGATGAGCCGCCGTTGAAGTCTTCATGGCGCTGCTTCTGCCGGTCTACGACCACGCAATAGTAGTGCAGACGGTCATACTGGAACAGAACGTCGCAGACACGCTTATACGCTTCCAGCTTGGCACGGGATACCTTGCCCCACTTCAACTCACCCTTGGGCAAGTCCGGCAATCTCGCTGCGCTAAGTCGAGCCAGTATTTCTGGCTCCTCAGACGCTCGAAGAATAACGCCGCCAATTATCAGGTAGCGGGATTTCGTCTGGCTGCTTTCGTCTACATAGACATTATACGATTCACTCAAGGGGATCGAAGCCTCTCCGCCGCCTCCCTGAACACCTCGGCCACGGCGGGGTGCGCCCGCTCGGCCTGGTCCAGCATCGACCGCGCCGCCTCGGCCCGCCCTTCCGGCGAGGTCAGCAGCACCGTTCCCATGTTCACCAGCGTCTCCAGCAGCGCGGCGCGCAGGGCCTGCTCGGCGGTTTGTTCTGGCATAGCTAACCCTCCCAGTCCCTCAACACATCCGCCCAGTCACACAGCATCCGCTCGGCGCCATAGTCGCCCTGGCGGTGGCGTTCCTCGGCCGCTTCCAGCAGCAGGAAGGGCAGGGCCTTCATCTCTACGGACCCCGGATGCTCGACCAGGCTGCGCACCAGCCCCAGCACCACGCGGGCGGCTATCGCGACTTGCTCAGCATCCTCCTGGTCGTGGTCGATGGGCATGGGCGTCTCAGTCTACCCGCTGCACGAACTCGGGCGGCAAGCTCAACCGAACAGGCGCGGCCCACTTTAGCCGAACGCCGTGCATGTTCTCGGTTTCCGGGTTGATCGAAAGCAGGCTGAACTTGCCGTCCTCTCGACCGACCTTTACCTGCTTGACCCAAACTTTTCCGTCCTCGTCCTCACAGACGCATACCTTCCCGATAGCCTCGGTCGGGACTCCTAGGGCATCGCGTGAGTAGAAGAGAATCGAGCCGGGCTGATAGGCTGGCATCATGCTGTCCCCGACCACTTCGACGGCAACGATCCCTTTGGGGCTGATCTGCGGCGGGCAGGCGACATGGTAGATCCCATCGCCTTTCTCGTATGCGTCCACCAACTCAACCTTGGCGCCGGCCCCCACCTGCCCGGCAACAGCAATGACCGCTCGGGCCGGGATCACATCCATGGAACCGGCCTCGCCGATGCGCACCAGTTCATCAATTGACCGCCCCAAGACGGAAGCCAATGCGTAGGCGTTGACCACCTTAGGCGAAGAATCGTTTCGGAATAGATCGCGAACGCCGGACTCGCCCATTCCGGCGGCCAGAGACAACGGCTTCATCTTCCATCCGTCCGCGTCCATTGCAATTTTCAGGCCGCGAACGAAGGCATCAAGGTGCTGTTTTTCCATGTGGGGAAAATACCCCACATGATAACTGGCCGCGATGGGGAAGTTCCCCTTGCCTAAGTGGGGGTGTTCCCCCATAATGCCGGCCATGGAACAACTCATCTCAGACATTGAGGCTTACTGCGCCCGGGCCGGGATCAGCCCTCAGAAGCTGCTGCGCGATGCGATCAACGCGCAGTGGGGTCAATGGCAGAAGTGGAAGGACGGCGAAGCCAGCCCGACGATGAAGGTGGCTGATCGCATCCGGGAACACATGAAGCAAAACAGTGGGGTGCATGCCTTGGCACGTGGGGAGCGATCCCCCACCCGTCAAGTGCAACGCCGCAACACCCAAGCCGGAAAGCGAGGTGCGGCATGATGCGCGCACCCCAAAGCTACAAGCTCACGGTTGCCGGCCTGATCGCTGGCCTGGGCGTCGAGGATATCGCCTGCCAACACGGCTTGGACGTGAGCCTGATCCGCCGCCACGTCGAGGCAATGCGCCGCAACGGCGTCCTCGCGTCCATCATCCAGCAGGCGAGGGCGGCATGATCGAAACCCTCACCGACGAGCAATGCGATCAGATCGCGGACGCCATCCTTCGGGCGTCTGGCTCAGCCCTTCGCCACTACACCTTGCAGAAATCGCGGGACGACATTCGCGCCGCGGTTCGTTTGTCCGTCTCCCAAACCATGGAGAACTGCAATGCCCATCGGGATTAACGCCGTTCGTTCGGCGCTGGAATCCGGCGACTGCATCATGGTCACGCTTCGCCGCTTTGACGAACAGCCCGCCAAGCAAGGCTTGCTCTACACCCTGAAATCCACAGGGCAGGCCATCCCCAACCGCACGATGATGAAGCTGCGGGGCGATCTGGAACCTATGGACAAGGGCCTGTTCGATGACGCGCCGCAGTCGTTCGTCCTCAAGCAGGGCGCCTAGATATGACGCCTCGGCAAACGCAAAGCCGCCAAGGCAGCACATGTGCGGAAGGTGCGGAGCCGTCGCGCCGTTCGGCTTTTCAGCGCCTGATGGCAGCAGCGACCGAGGCACGTTCTGGGCTTGCTCGGCGCATCGAGCCGACGCCGAGGCTCACTGGCGCGAAACCTACCACGCCGGACCTGACCGCGAGAGCCTACCGCCTGAGCAACCGTCGAAAGGACGCGGCAGAGCGGTATCTGTCGCTGCACCGGACCCTCGGCAGGAAAGCCTGATATGATCCTCGCCAAAGTATGCCTGCCATGGCCTCCCCGCGCCACCAGCCCGAACGCAAGCGGGCAGGGGCAATGGCGTCGCAAGGCATCGGCAGCCAAGGGCTACAAGCTGGCCTGCTGGGCGCTGTGCGAGGCCGAGAAGATCCGCCCAGTCGATGCAATCGCCGTTGACGTGCTGGTGACGTTCTGCCCGCCGTCCCGCCGCCGGTTTGACCTCGATAACGCGCTGTCCTGTGAACCGGCGTGCAAAATTGACCCCGTAACGGGGTAATCGGCTTCCAAAAATGACCCCCTTACGCTGATGGTCATGATGCCTCCGAGGCTATCGGGGGGCACAGTGTGGGATGCTGGTTGTGGAGACGATTGCGAAGATCCGCCGGGCGTATTTCCAGGACAAGAAGTCGATCAAGCATATCTGCCGAGAGCTGCGGGTATCGCGGAACACGGTTCGGAAGGTGATCCGGTCCGGCGCAACGGAGATGACTTACGAGCGAACCGTCCAACCGCAGCCGAAGATCGGTCCCTGGAAAGGCAAGCTCGACGAGATGCTGGCGGCGAATGCGCGCAAGCCGAAGCGCGAGCGGCTGACCCGCATCCGGATTTTCGAAGAGCTCAGGGCCCTCGGATATGACGGCGGCTACGACGCGGTCCGACGCTATGCGGCTTCGTGGTCGCAGGCGGAGCAGGAAGCGTCAGCCGCCGCCTATGTGCCACTGAGCTTCGATCCGGGTGAAGCCTACCAGTTCGACTGGAGTCACGAGGTCGTTCTGATCGACGGCGTGACCACCACGGTGAAGGTGGCTCACGTCCGGCTTTGTCATAGCCGGATGCTGTTCGTCCGGGCCTACCCGCGAGAGACGCAGGAAATGGTGTTCGATGCCCATGACAAGGCCTTTGCCTTCTTCGGCGGCGCCTGTGCGCGTGGGATCTACGACAACATGAAGACGGCGGTGGACACGATCTTCGTCGGCCGCGACCGCGCGTATAATCGCCGGTTCCAGCAGATGTGCGGACACTACCTTGTCGATCCCGTCGCCTGCACCCCCGCGTCCGGCTGGGAGAAGGGACAAGTAGAGAACCAGGTTGGCGTTGTCCGGCGGCGGTTCTTCGTGCCGCGGCCGCGCTTCAAGAGCTACGCGGAACTCAACGCCTGGCTTCAGGATCGCTGTATTGCCTGGGCCAAGGCCCATCCGCACCAGGAATTGCGTGATCGGACAATCTGGGACGTGTTCCAGGATGAGCGGGCGAGCCTGGTGCCCTACGTCGGCCCTTTCGACGGATTCCATGCCGTGCCGGCCTCGGTGTCCAAGACCTGCCTCGTTAGGTTCGACAAGAACCGCTACTCGGTCGATGGTCGCGCCGTCGGCCGTCCGGTCGAGATCCGCGCCTATGCCGAGCGGGTCGAGGTCTGGCAGGACGGCAAGATCGTCGGCCGGCACGACCGCGCCTTCGGGCGCGACAAGGCCATCTATGACCCGCTGCACTACATCCCGGTGCTGGCCCGCAAGCCCGGCGCCCTTCGAAACGGCGCTCCCTTCAAGGAATGGGAACTGCCGCCGGCGATACGACGCGTCCAGCGTAAGCTGGGGCGCGTGCCGAACGGTGACCGTCAGATGGTCCAGATCCTGAGCATGATCCCAACGGATGGACTGGAAGCCGTCGAGGCTGCCTGCGTCGAGGCCCTGACCGAAGGCGCCCCGGCGGCATCGGTCGTTCTGAACATCCTGGCCCGACATCGCGAGCCACCACCTCCGTTGACCATCGCCACGCCGGACGCGTTGCGCCTGACCTGCGAGCCCGTGGCCGACTGCAAACGCTACGACAGCCTCAGGAGACCCCGCCATGGAAAGATCACAGGTGCTGGACGCGATGGGCCAGTTGAAGCTCTACGGCATGAAGGCCGCCTACGATGAGATCATCGCCACGGCGGTGAAGCGACAGCACGAACCGCAGCAAATCGTGGGCGACCTGCTGAACGCCGAGATCAGCGAGAAACAAGCTCGCTCGATCAAATACCAGATGACCATCGCCAAGCTGCCCTTGGCCAAGGAAGTCGACGAGTTCAGCTTCGAAGACACGCCCGTAAACGAAACGCTGGTGCGCGATCTGGCCTCCGGAGAGTTCCTCGAGCATCAGCGTAACGTCGTCCTCATCGGCGGCACCGGGACCGGCAAATCCCACCTTGCCGTCAGCATCGCCCGGGCCTGCATCCGCCGTGGCAAGCGCGGCCGCTTCTTCAACGTCGTGGACCTGGTGAACAAGCTGGACGCCGAAGCCCGCGCCGACCGACAGGGACGCACTGCGGATCTCCTGTGCCGCCTCGACTTCCTGATCCTCGACGAGTTGGGATATCTGCCGTTCGCCCAGACGGGTGGCCAGCTCCTGTTCCACCTCATCAGTCGCCTTTACGAACGCACCTCGATCATCGTGACGACGAACCTCGACTTCGGCGAATGGCCGACCGTCTTCGGAGACGCGAAGATGACAACGGCGCTCCTCGACCGACTGACCCATCACTGTGACATCGTCGAGACCGGCAACGAGAGCTGGCGCTTCAAGACGCGGGAATGACCGAGACGCCGCTGGCCCGATCCGGTTGCGCTGTATGGAGGCTACACCGCATCGGGCCAGCTACCCGTGCTGACCAAGCGGGGTCATTATTGGGCGCCGAAAGGGGGTCAAAGTTGCGTGCCGATTGACAGTTTCTCTGCGCCGTGGGTGAGGCCGTGGGACAGGTCGCTGTAGAGTCGGTGGTTTCCGGCGTGCCCATGGCGCGGCTGTCCTATGCCCCGGTCAAGGCGCGACTACAGGGTGCCGGACTCAAACTGTCCCGCTTCGAAGGAGTATCGCCGTGAGTTTCATCAGCTATCCGCCGGGCGGCGCGGGCATGTCGTCGGCGCCCCGGTCCGCCCCGCAACGCCGGCTGACCACATCCGGCCGGCTGCGGCTGAGCCGGGACGGCGGGCATCTCGTCTCGGTCGATGCCATCGGCGGCGCCCTCATCGACCTCGCCAGCAGCGACCCGGCCAACCTGGTCGTGCCGATCTGGGCGCAGGGCAAGTATGTCCTCAACGAGATCGTGTTTTTCGATCACCGCGGCGGGGACCTGGGCGATGTAGCCATCGACGTCCGCACGCTCGACGCCGCGAGGGGCGGCGGCCGCCTTTTGTCGTCGGGCGTGCCGCTATCGGCCTTGTCCAACCGGAAGGCCGCCGTCCGGCGCTTCTTCAACGTTCAGGCCAGCGTCGTTCTTTCGGCACCGCACCTCTACCTGACCATCAACGGCACGGGGACCGGAACGGTGATGATGCGGGTAATCGGCGGCGTCGTCTCGACCGAGGATCCGGAGCATCCGCTGAGCGATCCGCGCAGGCTGGGGTAGTCTGGGGGCTCAAACCCCGGCGACCTTGCGCAAGGCTTCGTCAATGCGGCTCTGCCAACCGGGGCCGCCGGCCTTGAAATACTCGATCACCTCGGGGCTGAGGCGGATCGTGGTGCTGACCTTCGGATTGTCCAGTTTCGGCCGGCCGCGCTGGACGGTGGCCTTGACGGCGCGCTTCTGCCAGTAGGGCGTGGAAAGATCGGGCGCGTCGTCGTCAAAATCGGGGGGCATAGGCTTTCTGTTCGCGGGCATTGGCTTTCCTCATGCTGATGACGTGGGCGGTTTCGCCGCGGGGTGTCCAGACCATGACCATCATGCGGCCCTTGAGGTGGCCGATGGAGATCAGTCGGGTTTCGCCGTAGTCGTAGCGGTCGTCCTCGAACGTCAGGGTTGCACCGGCGAGGATTTCAGCGCCGTCTGCTTCAAGGTCCAACCCGCGTTCCGCGAGGGTCTTGGCGCGCTTTGCTGGGTCGCTGGTGCATTTCATGTAGTAACAAATAATGCGCCGCGCCCGGCTTGTCAATAAGCGTAGTAACGAAAAATGGGATAGGGGTCAGTCGCAAGAGGTGCGATGGTGGAGGCCGATCCGGTTAGTCTTCCTTAATGAAGGGGCCGAGTAGCGCCAAAAGGCCAGCGTCCGCTCTGCCGCCATCAAGTTGTCGGATCATGTTTGCGCGAACCTGCTGAAGCGCAGCATCGATCCCGCGAATGGTGATCGCGCGATGGGAAAGCTCTACATCGCTCCGATCTGGGATCGGGGGATACTTCTCTTCCAGCGTGGCCACTAGCTCTGCTGTGGTCGTCCGGTTGTTGGCCTCTGCTGCCGCCTCGATCCGGGCTTTGAGATCAGCAGGCATGCGGAAGTTGACCTGAACCTGTTCTGATGCTGGTGGGCGAGCCATGGGGATTCTCCTTTGGCAAGCAACATGCTTTATTTTTTGCTTGACGCAAGACATAGCGTGATGCTTTATAGCTGTGTGCTTTACGAAAGGAGACAGCGATGCAGACCATCATTCCAGCGCACGGGCAGGAGGGCATCGCGCAGATCGCGTTGCGCGTCCCTGTGTCGCTGCGGGATGAACTTAAATCTGAGGCTCGTCGCCAAGGGCGTTCGTTGAACACCCATCTGGTGATGACCTTGAGAGCGGCAGCGGGGGAAGGGGCCGTCCAAAGCTCGACCCCCGCTGCCGGAAACGAAAACGCTGCCTGACGGGGCGGCATCTTCTGTCAACAACGGTTGAAAAGGAACCGACATGACTGCCTATGATCGTAACATGAACCTGCCGGTCGTGCAAATCGCGGACACGCAGGTGCAGCAGATCGCCTACAAGGGCGAACCTGTCGTCACCTTTGCCATGGTGGACGAGATCCACCAACGCGCGGACGGCACGGCGAAGCGTAACTTCAACGAGAACCAAGAGCGGTTCCAAGCGGGCCGCGATTTCATCGAACTAACTTCGGACGAAATTCGTACCAACCTCCCTGATGGGGTGTTTTCGAAGTTTGCACCCAAGGGCATCCTCCTGACCGAGCGCGGCTATCTCAAGCTGGTGAAGCCGATGCAGGACGACCGCGCTTGGGAAGTGCAAGGCGAGATGATCGACTGCTACTTCAAAGTGAAGAACGCGGAACCGCTGGCCGCGCCCGTCGCCTCGGCTGTCCTGTCCCGCGAGGTCAGGCTGCAAACCAAGATGTTCGCGAAACTGGCGAAGGATATGGGGCTGGAAGGCAACCAAGCCATCCTGTCGGTCTGCCGGGGCGTCGAGAACATGACCGGCGTGAACCCGATGGCCGCTATGGGCATCAAGCGGCTGGAAGCCGAGCAGAACGAGGACATGCTGAACGTGCGCGACCTCGGGGCCAAGATCGGCGTCACCGCGCAGGAGATGAACCTCAAGCTGATCGGCCGGGGCTTGCAGACCTCCTACCGGAACCGGAAGGGCGATCTGAAATACGAACTGACCGAAGAAGGCAAGGCGCACGGCGGGACGTGGCACGATGTGCAGAAGGCGCAGGGCGGTCGCCCCGTTCGTCAGCTTCTGTGGCCGGCGCAGGTGGCGGACCTGTTCAAGACCGATCTCGGCGGAGTGCTGGCATGACCCCGGAGTATGTCACGGGATCTGCTGTTGGCCTGCTGTCCGATTTCCTGGTCCTTTACTCCATCCATAATGGCGGTCAGGTCGATGTGGGCGCCTTGTTCGATCAGCTTTATCTGATGAACCAGAGGGCGCCGGAGGAATGGGACCGGGCGCGGGATAAGGTGATCCCCATGGTCCATGACCTGTTCGTAGCCTACCTGCACGACAGCAAAATTGACCTGCCCGGCATGATCGATTCCCATACCAGCCGCATCAACGGCATCGTCAGCTAACAAAACGGCCTCCGGCGCGTGTGCAGCGCAACCGGAGGCCTAACCCCAACAGTTCTTTCTAGGAGAACCATCATGGCTTCTGCCAAACATAACGACGCGCCTGCGGGTTTCAACCGCCGCGCCCTCCTGAAACTGGCCCCTGTGGCTCTGGCCGCTGGCGCTGTTCCGGTGGCTGCGGTCGCGTCCGAGGAAACCCCGGTGATGAAGCTGTTCCGGGAATGGGAGACAATGATGCGGATCGAGAACAACAGCTTGGACCTGGACGATGACGCATTCGACGCGCTCGTAAGCAAGCGCAACGACCATGAGGCAGTGATGATGCGGGAGCCGTGCCAGACCGCGACCGACTGGATCATCAAGGTTGCGGTCTGGACCGATTACGGCGGCTTCAACATTCAAGATCGCGGGGAGAACCCGCAACTCTGGGCCGAAGCCCGCGCGCTGGTGGCGGCATGAAGTGGTTCGGAAAGAGGCAAGAGGCTGCCCCGGTGCCGCGCACCATCGTCACCTATAAGAACGGCCATGATCTGACGATCATCGGTGATCCAGCCGGTGCATTCAATATCCTCCTTGATCATGCAAGGGATCACGGCATGCAGGGGTGGCGCCGCGTGGGCGCGGCCATAATCAACATGTCCGAGGTTCAGCAGGTCTTTTACGTCGAAGCCTGAACCCACTGAAATCACTACCAACTAGCCCCGCTTCGGTGGGGCTTTTTTGCATGAGGCCCGCATGGCAATCCTGTCCTTCAATCCCAATCGCGCAATCGACCTGTCCGGCTTCACTGTGCCCGGCGCGCTTGCGACGTTCTACGACAGCGGCACCAGTCAGGAGCGGATCGTCTACAGCGACCCGGACTGCACGCTGCCGCACCCCTCGCCCTTGGCCGCTGACGGGGCGGGGGTGTTCCCGGCGGTCTACGACACGGGCAACGGCGACGTGAAGGTAGAGGTGAGAACCCCCGATGGCGTCATGCTGGCCGGCTATCCCATGGACCCGGCGATGATCGTGGATTCCGACCAGATCGGCGCGGCTGCGATCCAGTTCGATCCGACCGATGATATCCCGGAAACCAACGTTCAGGAGGCCATTGAGCGCGTGCAGGCCAACATGATCCAGCCGCTGCTGGACTACGGCCTTGGCGTGACGGGCAATGCCCCGCTGCTGGCGGACATCGACGGCACTGGCATCGCTTCCGGCATCTATCGCTTCGGCACCGAGACGGCTGGGACGTTCCCGCCGGGCATCACGGCCGGCCTTGGCGGCATCGTGCGCGTCTGGAGGGAAAACTCCGGTTCGGCCATCATGATCCTTGTCGATCCTCCGGGCCGGCGGCATTGGGTGCGCTCCTTCGGCTCCGGCTCGTGGAACGGCTGGACCTACATGATGCAGTCCACAGACACGGCGGATAATGCGATCTGGGCCGCCGGTTCGTCCACGACGCCATACACAGCCACCCCTGCGGGTGTTCGGGCTGGTGTGGCGGCCCTTGCCATCGGCATGGGGCAGACATGGACGGCCGTAGGCAGGAACGTCGGGCAATCCTACCAGAACACCACTGGACGCCCGATCATGGTCAGCATCGATTACGAGGGCGGAAACAACGACCACGTTCAGGTTTCGGCAAACGGCTCGTCCTGGGTGACATTGTCGTGGCGAGACAGCGTAGTCAACTTCGTCGTCCCTCCGGGCCATTACTACCGGCTGACCAGCGGGCAGTTGGCCTATTGGGTGGAGCTTCGCTGATGCGCGCCCCGGTCCAGATTCCCCCGCTGAACCTCTGGCCCGACCGGGACACGGTGCAATCGTGGCGCTATCTCGAAGCGCAGACCCCGGTCGATTTCACGCAGACGCTGAACGGCGTCGGTTATTCCGGAGAAATCCTGATCCTGCGCTGCGGATCCGTCCTGTGGCAGGCCGCGCTGTCCCTTGATGCGGACGGCTATATCACCGTCACGGTCCCCCAGACCATCGGCCAGACGCTGCGCAGCCCGCGCCGTGTGGACGCAACCTATCAGATCAACATCAACTCTCCGATCCCCGAAATGTCTGTCGTCTGGATCGGCCCCGTCTCCGTCTATGAGGTGCATTCATGAGCGCGATCAACCGGACCATCGTCGTCAGTGAGGACAGCCGCTATCTGACGCAGCGGGTAACAGACCTTCTCGAAGCCATGGAAGGGCAGATGCAGATCGGCCCGAGCCGCGTGACCTTCAATCACGTGGTGCGCCTGACACCGGGAACTGCGCCGGTTTCTCCGCTGAACGGGGATATCTACTACGACGAGGCAACGCACAAGTTGAGGCTCCGAGCCAACGGCGCTTGGGTCGATCTGAACTGAGGTCCGAGCAATGAACGATCCCGACGCACACGGCCTTCTTGGCCTGATCCAGTCCGGTTGGACGCAGATCATGGCTATTGTCGGCATCATCTGGTGGAGCCGGAAAATCGACCTGCGCACCAAAGACCACGCCGACCGGCTGGACCGGCACGAGGCACGACTGCGCGGCATCGAGCAAAACCAGCAAGCGCAGGCGATCCTGCAAGCCCGGATCGAGGAAGCCCTGAACGGCATCAAGCTGACGCTGGACCGGCTCTATTCGGCCATCAACAGGAGAGAGTGACATGAACCGCTGGTGGGCCGCATCTCTGCTCATCAACCGCGCCCTGTGCGGCAGCGCGTCGGAGCCGCTGTGCTCGCGCGTCTACCGCCAGCCGCCCAGCCGGTGGCGCGCGGTGTTCATGTTCTGCGCGGATATCGCATTCGGCGAGTATCGGCATTGCGAGAAGATCCACCGCCGCTGGAAGGCGCTGACCGACTGACCGACCAGAAACTGGACGCATCCGCCCCGCTTTGCCGGGGCTTTTTCTTTGCGAGGACGACATGAAAACGAACTTCGACCGCTGTCTGGCGGAAGTGCTGCGCCACGAAGGCGGTTACGTGAACGATCCGCACGATCCTGGCGGCGAGACCAACATGGGCATCAGCAAGCGCTCATATCCGCAGGAGGACATCAAGGGCATGACCCGAGCGCGGGCCGCGGAAATCTACCGGCGCGACTACTGGAACCCGGTGCGCGGCGACGACCTGCCCGCCGGCATGGATCTGGTGGCCTTCGACGCCGCAGTGAATTCGGGCGTGTCGCGCGGCGCAAAATGGCTGCAAACCGCTCTTGGCGTGTCGGCTGATGGCAAGATCGGCCCGCAGACCATCGCAGCGGCGAAAGAAGCGCACCCCGAGGCGGTGATCGACCGCGCTGTCAGTGCGCGCTTGGCGTGGCTGCGCACGCTCAAGACGTGGAGCCGCTTCGGCAAGGGCTGGACCAGCCGCGTGGAGAGCGTGCGTGAGGTGGCGACCGCCATGGCGAAGGCTGTCCCGGTCCATGAGCCTGCCTTCAGCGCCGGGGTGGACGCGGTTCTCAAGCCGTCCGGCTTTATCGCGGCGCTGCTGGCGCTGCTGCAATCCATCTTCAAAGGGAGATAACCACCATGTTCGCACTCATCATCCGAGTGATCTTCTACGCCGTTGCAGGGGCTACCGCCTGGACCGGCGCAATCACCATGACCGGCCCGGACAACGCCTGCCTCAACATCCCTGCGCTGGCCGAGGCCATCAGCGGCGGCGTAGGTCTCGCAGCCGGCGGGGGTCTGGCGGTCGGCACGTTCGTGTGGTCGCGGATCGCCAAGCGGCTTGGCGGAGTGACCTGACGCCAACTGCCAGATTCCGATGCAGATTTTCGGCTTGTTCCCGGGTTGTTCTTGATTGGAAATCTGACCGATGCTAGACAGAAATATGCCTCGGCGGTGCTGAAACACCCCGAGGCCGATGCCGGTTTAAAGCGCGACACTCCCGGCATGGACATTGTGTATCACATCCTGTGATCACAAATCCACCCCAAAAATCGCGTTCACGGTTTGCCGCCTTCCCGTGCCAAAGGCGGATACGATCCGGGGCTTACCCCATCCCGGCAGGAACCGGCTCCTTCTAGGCCTGCCAGAAGCGCGACACTAAATCCCACCGGCCTCGTCCGGGGACCGCACCGGAGCAAGGCTGCAAAGGGCGGGGCAGGAGCGAAGCCTGCGGGGAAGCGGCTGGGCCACGATACGGTCATCGCGTAGATACGGATCGGGCAGGAAGGGCCTTCCCCTGTATAGCGGGGGGAAGGTAGCGGGGGCCGGCTATTGCCTAACGCCATGTCACCCCTGACGCCGGGCGCGGTGGGCTCGCAACGCATTGTCCCGCATTTCGCAGTCGATATTTTGCAGGCCGTCCATGCCCGCCAGGGTATCCGCCAGCGCGTCCGCATGCGCCCTCTCGTCGGATAGGGCGGCGGTCAGCCTCTCCACCTCGGCGCGGAGGCGGGAGAGTTCGGTTTCATGCGCCCGCACCGAGTGGATGATGTGATCGGCGTAGGGGCCAACCGCGTCCCGCCGACGATCAATCCAGTCTGCAAGATTCAGCACGACCTCGCCATTGACCTTGCCGTCATAGTCGTCACTCATCGCGCGTTCTCCGGGGGCTGGGGGATATCGCCGATGAGTTCACCATCCTGGTCCTTCGCCAGCTTTACCCCGTCCGCATAGACCGCATACCGATCCCCGGCATGGTAGGCTCCATACCAAGCCATGATCTTGGGGACTGATATCGGGTCGCAGTGGATCGTCACCTTCTTCGGCGTGGCGTCCGAGTTCACAAATTCCAGCATGATCATTCGGCTCTCTCCTTCTGGTCGCGGGGGTGGGTCAATGGATCGCTCCGGCAAGTATCCAGCCGAGGCAGGTGAGGCAGAAACACACGATGAACAGGTCGCGGATGATCAGCTCGTTTCGCTCCTCCATGCGGCGCCTGCTCTCGCGCCAGTCGGCCATGATCAGGTCAATTCGGCGCGGGGATTGCTCCAAATCCTCAAGGAGCTTGATCAGCACCAAGGCAGCTTCCCGGCTGATGGTGATCTGGCCTCCGAGCGCCAGGCCGACGCGGATTCGCTCCGATAGTCGCAGATCGCTCATGGCGTCATTCCTCTGTGGTGGGGCGTGGAACGGAACGCGCACGGAACATGAATGTTGAGAGCCATGTTGAGAGCGCCCCTTGCGCCAATTGCGGATTGTGGTCTAAACCGCACGCAGGCAACGGTTTGCCCGAGTGGCGGAATGGTAGACGCAGCGGATTCAAAATCCGCCGCCGCAAGGCATGTCGGTTCGAGTCCGACCTCGGGTACCAGTTTTCGCAAGAAATCGATATTTCCGCAGATTCGTCGTGGATCCGCCGGCGACGCAGCGCGCCGGCCTGCACCGCTTGAAACGCCCGGTTCGCCACGACGACCCGACAAATGGCAGTGGTGGAGGCCGGGCGCAGAAAAGCAGGCCCAAGCAGGTCAACCAGCCTTGGCAGGTTGGTCGAGGCGCGATGCCACGCAGCGGCCGGGGGCGCAGGATAGGCGCATGATCCTGCTAGGCTCGGCTGCGCGTGTTCCGGCACCGGCAACCTTGACACGGCGGACGGTCGACCACTGCAAGGGGCAGAGGGCTACAGGGCGGAAGCATACGAAAAAGGCGCTTGGCGGTCGTCGGACCGGCCAGGCGCCTTTGGAATCATGGTGGGCGATAACGGATTTGAACCGCTGACATCTTCGATGTGAACGAAGCGCTCTACCGCTGAGCTAATCGCCCGATGCGCGCTAGATAGCCGCTGCCGGCACGGGCCGCAAGAGGCTTCGGGCGAAAAATCACGCCTCGCCCGAAGCGCGGCGGCGCAGGCGCAGCGTGATGACCTCGCCGCCCGAACTGTCGCATCGCCGGCTGATCCGGGCGCGGCCAAGCGGCGGCAGAGCCAGCGTCATGCCCGAGGCGATGGCCTCGCCCAGCTCGGCCAGCGTCGCCTCGACGACCGTCTTGACCTCGCTGCTGCGCAGGCCGGTCCGGCGCGCCACCTGGGCCAGCAACTGCCGCTTTTGCAGGACCTTCGCCGCCTCCGGGTCGGCGAATCCTTCTCTTTCCGGTTTTCCCTCCGATCTTGCCATGAGCGAACTCCTTTCTGCTGGAGCCCCGGTCAAGAAAAAACCGCGCGGGAAGGCCCGCGCGGTTCCGGTTTCAGTGGGCGACCGCCGCGCCGCCACTGCCCTGTTCCCGGGTGGCGGCAAGGCGGTTGGCCTCGGCCGCCTCCTCGGCGGCCTCATCCCATTCCACGGGCTCGGGCATCCGCACCAGCGCGTGCTGCAGCACCTCGCGCACATGGCTGACCGGGATGATCTTCAGCCCTTCCTTCACATTGGCCGGGATCTCGGCCAGGTCCTTCTCGTTATCGGCCGGGATCAGCACCGTCTTGATGCCGCCGCGCAGCGCCGCCAGCAGCTTTTCCTTAAGCCCGCCGATGGCCAGGACGTTGCCGCGCAAGGTGACCTCGCCGGTCATGGCGACGTCCTTGCGGACCGGGATCTGCGTCAGCACCGAGACGATCGAGGTGACCATGGCGATACCCGCCGAGGGACCGTCCTTGGGCGTCGCGCCTTCCGGGACGTGGACATGGATGTCCACCGTCTCGAATTTCGGCGGCTTGACCCCCAGTTCGGGGCTGATCGAGCGGACGAAGGAGGATGCGGCGTCGATCGATTCCTTCATCACCTCGCCCAGTTTCCCGGTCGTCTTCATGCGGCCCTTGCCGGGCAGCTTCAGCGCCTCGATCTGCAGCAGGTCGCCGCCGACCTGCGTCCAAGCCAAGCCCGTCACCACGCCGATCTGATCGTCCTTTTCGGCCAGGCCATAGCGATGGCGGCGCACGCCCAGGTATTCCTCGGCCTTCTCGGGCGTCACCTCGACCGACTTGACCTTGCCCTTCAGGATCTCGGTCACCGCCTTGCGGGCCAGCTTGGCGATCTCGCGTTCCAGCGACCGCACGCCCGCCTCGCGGGTGTAGTAGCGGATCACATGGGTCAGCGCCTCGTCGGTCACCGAGAATTCGCCCTTGCGCAACCCGTTCGCCTTGATCTGCTTGGGCAGCAGGTGCTGGCGCGCGATCTCGCGCTTTTCGTCCTCGGTATAGCCGGCCAGCGGGATGATCTCCATCCGGTCGAGCAGGGGGCCCGGCATGTTGTAGCTGTTGGCCGTGGTCACGAACATCACGTTGGACAGGTCGTATTCCACCTCAAGATAGTGGTCCACGAAAGTCGCGTTCTGTTCCGGGTCCAGCACCTCGAGCATGGCCGAGGCCGGGTCGCCGCGGAAATCCTGGCCCATCTTGTCGATCTCGTCGAGCAGGATGAGCGGATTCGTGGTCTTGGCCTTCTTCAGCGCCTGGATGATCTTGCCGGGCATCGAGCCGATATAGGTCCGGCGGTGGCCGCGGATCTCGGATTCGTCGCGCACCCCGCCAAGGCTGATGCGGATGAACTCGCGCCCCGTGGCGCGCGCCACCGAACGGCCCAGCGAGGTCTTGCCGACGCCCGGAGGGCCGACGAGGCACAGGATCGGCCCCTTCAGCTTGGTCGAACGGTTCTGCACCGCCAGGTATTCGACGATCCGCTCCTTGACCTTTTCCAGACCGTAATGGTCGGCGTCCAGCACCCCCTCGGCCTTGCCGAGATCCTTGCGGATGCGCGACTTGACGCCCCAGGGCAGCGACAGCAGCCAGTCGAGATAGTTGCGGCTGACCGTGGCCTCGGCCGACATCGGCGACATCGACTTCAGCTTCTTCAGCTCGGCCTCGGCCTTTTCGCGGGCCTCCTTGCTGAACTTGGTCGCGGCGATCTTCTCTTCCAGCTCGGTGATCTCGTTCGAGCCGTCCTCGCCATCGCCCAGCTCCTTCTGAATGGCCTTCATCTGCTCATTCAGGTAATATTCGCGCTGGGTCTTCTCCATCTGCGTCTTGACGCGGGACTTGATCTTCTTCTCGACCTGCAGCACCGACATCTCGCCCTGCATCAGGCCATAGACCTTCTCCAGCCGCTCGGCGGTCACCAGAGTCTCAAGCAGTTCCTGTTTCTTGTCCAGCGCGATGCCCAGATGGCCGCTGACCAGATCGGCCAGGCGGGCGGAATCGCGGGCCTCGGCCACGGCCGAGACGACCTCCTCGGGGATGTTCTTGCGCACCTTGACGTAACGCTCGAACTCCTCGGCGACGGCGCGGGTCAGCGCGGTCAGCGTGTCCTGATCCCCGGGTTCCTCGGCCAGGGTTTCGCAACCCGCCTCGAAATAGGCGTCGTTCGGCACGAAATGGGTGATGCGCACGCGCTCGCGGCCCTCGACCAGCACCTTCACGGTGCCGTCGGGCAACTTCAGCAACTGCAGCACATTGGCCAGCACGCCGGTGCGGAAGATCCCCTCGGCGGCGGGCTCGTCCACCGCGGCATCCTTCTGCGCCGCGAGAAGGATCGGGCGGTCCTGTTCCATCACGGCCTCGAGCGCCCGCACCGATTTCTCGCGCCCGACGAACAGCGGCACGATCATGTGCGGAAACACCACGATGTCCCGCAAGGGCAGGACCGGATGGGTGGTTTGGGCGAATTCGTTCATGGAATCAGTCCTTTCTCGCCAAGAGGCGCAACCCCTAAGGCAGGCAGTCTGCGCCCCCTGCTGGCTGACAAGATAGGAAGCCGCCGCAGGAGGTTCAATGGGCGATTGGTTCGCATTTTGTTCCTGAACTGCGACGGGCCCGGCATGGCAAAGGCCCCGGCGCGGACCGGGGGCCTGGCGGTCTTCCGACCTGGGCGGGATCGGCTCAGACCCTGTCGCGGAAGAAGCTGTCGATCTGCTCGTCGGCCTGTTCCTTGGTCCAGCCGTATTTCTCCTGCAGCTTGCCGACCAGCCTGTCCTTCTTGCCGTCGACCTCGGTCAGCTCGTCATCGGTCAGGTCGCCCCATTTCTCTTTCACGCTGCCCTTGAGCTGGTTCCATTTGCCTTCGACGATATCCCAATTCATCGCGCGCTCCTTTCGCTGGATGGCGTTTGCGGTATGGGAATTGAACACATGTTTCCGCGCAAGGTTCCCGAGCGGGCGCGCAAAAGCCGGGGCCGGATCAGTCCCGACCGGCCTGCAGCGCCATCAGCCCCGCCAGATGCGCCTGATCCAGAAAGGGAAAATGCCCCGCGAGCTGGGCGCGGAAATCCGCCTCGGCCATGGCCGTCACGCCGCTGCCCGGCGTGGGGGCGACGATGCGCGAATCGTGACCCTGGAATTTCAGCTGCAGCGAACCGAAGGGCCCGTGATCGACTAGGGCCGGAAATCGCCGCATCAAGGCGTAATGACCGAAGGCGAAGATGCTGCGCCCGGGCTGGGACAGGCGCGCGGCGGCGCCCGCGGCGTGAAAGGGCCGGACGAATTCGCAATATTGCGGCGCCGCGCCGGCGTAATGCGCCACCAGCAGCGCCCGGGGCAGGGAAAAGGCGAAGGGGCCATAGTCCCGCATCGCCCGGGCAGCGCGGGCGAGATGCGCGATGTAATCGGCGCAGAGGCAATCGTCGTCGTCCAGCCGGAACTGCACCGCCGGCCCGTCGCCCTGCGCCAGCCCGGTCAGCAGCGGCGCCAGGGCGCTGCCCACGTCCCCCGCCTCGGAAAAGACCAGCCGGACCTGCGGCACCGTCGCGCAGAGCGCCCGCAGGCGCTCCTGCCAGGGCCGGGGCATGGCGGCCGAGCTCAGCACGACGAAGCGGAAATCCGGCTCGGTCTGCGCCCGCAGCGGGGCCAGCGTCAGCCGCTCGAAGCTCTGGAAGCGAAAGCGCAGCCGGGCATCGTCATAAAGCAGGTCGCGGCTGCGGCGCATGGCTTCGGCCTCTTCCTCCGAACCGGGCCGGGTGCGGAGATAGGCGCTCCAGTCCCCGCGGCCCAGAAAGGAAAAGCGGCAGATGCCGACGATCGGCGCGACCATGAAACCCCCTGCGGACGGCGGCATCCGGCGCCGCCTTCGGGTGATCCCCGATCGGTGCGCGAAATGCAATCGCTGCTTGCAGAGGCTGCGCGCCCGGCATTGATCAATCCAGCCGCGATGAAGGAGCGGCTTTCGCGCAATGCGTGCATTATCCGGATATGCATATGGAACAGGCGACAAAACAGGCAGTGGGAAAATGGTTTCCCCAAGGGCATCGGCGGAAAAGTGCCGCTGCCTGATCGAAACAATCGACAAGCTCAGGGGGGAATGCCAGATTTGATTTAACGAAGCGACCGGGTGAGGACCGTGCCCACGTCTCACCCGGTCTCGCCGTACCTGTAAAAGAGGAAATCGTTCAACGGCTAGGGGTACCCTGCATTGAAAGCCGTGAATCGAGAACCTGCCTTTTTGGTGAGGTCGGTTCAAATTCTTGCCCGGCCGCAGCAATTGCGGCGAGGATTTAATTAACCTCCGGTTGCATTTTTCTTATTCAAGTTGAAACAGCCCGTTCAAATTCACCTCTGGAACGAGGCCGGCCCTTGTTGCTATGAGCGGATGCCAAGGGGATTCGCTGTTCGGGGGCAGGCCATGGCGCAGAATGGGCCGGGGGACGACCAGGGCGGGGGCAGGGAAGCTGCCTCCGCCCGCGCCGCCCGGCGTGCGGCCGAACGCGCCGCCCGCCAAGCTGCCAACCGCGCCGAGCGCCAGGCCCGCCGCGCCGCCCGACAGGCCGAACGCGCCGGCCGCCGCGGCGCCGACGCCGAAGAGGACCGGGCGGAAGCCGGCGGGCTGTCCGGGGGGCAGCACCATCCGCCCCCGGCCGCTGCAACCCGGCCCTTCAACATCCTGCTGGTCGGGCAGGGCATGCGCCTGGGCGGCCAGGCGGCGCTGTTCGCCGCCAGCCTGCGCCGCAATGCCCACGGCTGGCGCGGCCGGCTGATCGTCGCCGAGCCCCAGCCCGAGGGCGCCTGGAGCGGGGCGCAGACCCGGATGCCCGAGGCGGCGCGCGCAGCCCTGGCCGCATTCGGCGCCGAGATCCTGCCCTTCACCGCCACGCATTTCGGCGCCGGCTATCCCTATGGCAACAAGATCGAGGCGCTGGCCCTGCTGCCGCCCGGCGAGCCCTTCGTGTTTTTCGACAGCGACACGCTGGTCACCGGGCCGCTGGAGCGGCTGAGCCTGGATTTCGCGCGCCCCTCGGCCTCGATGCGGCGCAGCGCGACCTGGCCCGAGCCGCCGCCCTACGGGCCCGGCTATGGCGCCATCTGGAAATCGCTCTACGACCGCTTCGGGCTGGATTACGAAAGCTCGCTCGACCGCAGCCAGCCGGACGAGCATTGGGAGCGTTACCTCTATTTCAACGCCGGCTGGTTCTTCGGTGCCGATCCGCAGGAATTCGGCCGCCGCTTTCTCGACTGGGCGCTGGCGATCCGCGACGACCCGGGCGAGGCCCTGGCCTGCCAGAGCCTGGATCCCTGGCTGGATCAGGTCGCGCTGCCGCTGGTGATCCATTCTCTGGGCGGTGGCCGCCCGGGACCGGAACTGGCCGGGCTGGACGGCTGGGCGACCTGCCATTACCGCAACCTGTCGCTGCTCTATGCCCGCGAATCCGATGCTGTGGTGGCGCTGATCGAGGAACTGGCGGCCGATCCGCGCATCGCGCCGCTGCTGGCGGATGACGAGGCCGCCCGCCACCTGATCGCGGAGGGCGCCGGGCGCAGCCGGATCCGCCCGCTCTTTGCCGGCGAAGACCCGCCGCCCACCGAAAAGGCGATGCGCCAGCGGTTGCGCCGCGCCGGGCTGTGGTTCCGCTGAGGCAGCCTGCCGGCTGCCCCGCAGGGGGCCGCTCGGGCGCACCCTGCCAAGGGGCCGGGGTCGGCTAGTCCCGGGCCAGCACCGCATCGCAGCGGGCGCAGGTGCCCGGGTGGCCGTGGCTGCCGACATCGGGCAGGATCTTCCAGCAACGCTGGCATTTCTCGCCCTCGGCGGTCTCGAAGACCACGCCGATGCCCGGCACCTCGGACAGCCGGAATGCCTCGCCCGGGGCCGGATCGGGGGTCAGGCTCAGCCCGGAGGTGATGCAGATATCGGCGAAATCCACCGATTTCAGCGCCCTGAGCTCCTCGGCATCCTCGACATGCACCACCGGCGCGGCCTCGAGGCTGGCGCCGATCACCTTGTCGCTGCGCTTGATCTCCAGCGCGGCGGTGACGACGCGGCGGACGCGGCGGATGGTTTCCCATTTCCGGGCCAGCGCCTCGTCCAGCCATTCGGCCGGGGTGGCGGGGAAGTCCTGCAGATGCACCGAGCCGTCCTCGGAAGGGAAGCGCGCCAGCCAGACATCCTCCATGGTGAAGGGCAGGACCGGCGCCAGCCAGGTCACCAGCCGGTGGAACAGCAGGTCCAGCACCGTCCGCGCCGCCCGCCGCCGCAGCGCGTCGGGGGCATCGCAATAGAGCGCATCCTTGCGGATGTCGAAATAGAAGGCCGAAAGGTCCACCGTGGCGAACTGGAACACGGCCTGGAACACGCCCTGGAAATCGTAGCTGTCATAGCCGCGGCGCAGCTGCCCGTCGATCTGCGCCAGCCGGTGCAGCACCCATCGCTCCAGCTCGGGCATTTCCTCGACGCCGATGCGCTCGGCCTCGGTGAAACCGTCCAGGTTGCCCAGGACGAAGCGCAGCGTGTTGCGCAGCCGGCGATAGCTGTCGGCCGTGCCCTTGAGGATCTCCTTGCCGATGCGCAGGTCCGCCGTGTAGTCGGACTGCGCCACCCAGAGCCGCAGGATGTCGGCGCCGTATTCCTTGATCACATCGGCCGGCGCCACGGTATTGCCCAGCGACTTGGACATCTTCATGCCCTTTTCGTCCAGGGTGAAGCCATGGGTCAGCACGCCCCGATAGGGCGCCCGGCCCTTGGTGGCGCAGGCCTGCAGAAGCGAGCTGTGGAACCAGCCGCGATGCTGGTCGGTGCCCTCCAGATAGAGGTCGGCGATCCCGTCGGGGCTGCCGTCGGCGCGGTCGCGGATCACGAAGGCATGGGTCGAGCCGGAATCGAACCAGACGTCCAGCACGTCCATGACCTGCTCGTAAGCCTCGGGATCGGCCAGGCCCTCCAGCATCCGCGCCTTGAAATCGGCGTGATACCAGACATCGGCACCGTCCTTCTCGAAGGCCGCGATGATGCGGTCGTTGACGCGCTGGTCGCGCAGCAGGAATTCCGGATCGGTGGGCCTGGCGCCCTTCTTCACGAAACAGGTCAGCGGCACGCCCCAGGCGCGCTGGCGCGACAGCACCCAGTCCGGCCGGTTCTCGACCATGGAATACAGCCGGTTGCGCCCAGTCTGCGGCGTCCAGCGCACCAGCTTGTCGATCGAGGTCAGCGCCCGCCGGCGGATGGTGTCGCCATATTCGCCCATGCCGTCGTCCAGCACCTTGTCGATGGCGGCGAACCATTGCGGGGTGTTGCGATAGATCAGCGGCGCCTTCGAGCGCCAGCTATGCGGATAGGAATGCTTGATCCTGCCCTTGGCCAGCAGCGTGCCCGCCCAGGCCAGCTGCTTGATGACGCTGACATTGGCCGGGCCTTCCTTGCCGTCCGGCGCGATGATCGCCTGGCCGCCGAACAGCGGCAGGTCGGCGCGATAGGCGCCGTCCGGCTCGACGTTGTAGGTCATCGGCAGCCCGTATTTCAGGCCAAGCTGATAGTCGTCGTCGCCATGGCTCGGCGCGGTATGCACGAAGCCGGTGCCGGCGTCGTCGGTGACGTGATCGCCGGGCAGCATCGGCACGTCGTAATCCCATTCGCCGGCGCCGCCCTCGACGCCGCGCAGCGGATGCGACAGCACCAGCCCCTCCAGATCGGCGGCCGTCACGTCGCGAAGCCGCTGCCAGTCCTCGATCCGGGCGGCCTGGCGCACGCTTTCGGCCAGCGCATCGGCCAGCACCAGCAGCTCGCCGCTTTTCGCCGTCGCGTTCTCGGCCACCGCGCCCACGCGATAAAGCCCGTAGGCGATGGCCGGATGATAGGCCACGGCGCGGTTCTGCGGGATGGTCCAGGGCGTGGTGGTCCAGATCACCACGCTGGCGGGTTTCTCCGTTGCCCAGATACCCTGCGAGGATTCCACCGGGAAGCGCACCCAGATGGTGTGGCTGGTATGGTCGTGATACTCGACCTCGGCCTCGGCCAGGGCGGTCTTCTCGACCGGCGACCACATGACCGGCTTCGAACCCTGATAGAGCGAGCCGTTCATCAGCAGCTTCATGAACTCGGCCGCGATCACCGCCTCGGCATGGTAGTCCATCGTCAGATAGGGATCGTCCCATTTTCCGGTGACGCCCAGCCGCTTGAACTCCTCGCGCTGGATGCCGATCCAGTGCTCGGCAAAGCGGCGGCATTCCTGGCGGAACTCGACCACGTCGACGGCATCCTTGTCCTTGCCGGCGCCGCGGTATTTCTCTTCGATCTTCCATTCGATCGGCAGGCCGTGGCAGTCCCAGCCCGGCACATAGCGCGCATCGCGGCCCATCATTTGCTGGCTGCGGGTGATGAAGTCCTTCAGCACCTTGTTCAGCGCGTGGCCGATATGCAGGTTGCCGTTCGCATAGGGCGGGCCGTCATGCAGGATGAAGGGCGTCCGCCCCCGGGCACGCTCGCGCAGCCGGTCGTAGATGCCGATGCGCTCCCAGCGGGCCAGCCAGTCCGGCTCGCGCTGCGGCAGGCCGGCGCGCATCGGGAAATCGGTCTGGGGCAGGAAGACGGTGTCGCGGTAATCGGGCGCGGCTTGGGTTTCGGCGGTCGTGTCGCTCATCTGGCGGGAATCCTTCGGTGGCTGGGCAGGCATGCATGACCCGGCGGCGAGGACATCCTACGCCGCCGGGCGAATAATTCGAAAAATTCCGGCCCTGCTGAACATGCGCGGGTTATAGGAAACCGCCCGGACCCCTGCAAGCGCGGCTTGCACCCGCGCCGCGCCTCGGGGAGCTAGCGGCGATGAGCTACAGGATCGCCATCGCGGGCGCCGGGATCGGCGGCCTCGCCGCTGCCACGCTGCTGGCCTGCGAGGGCCACGAGGTCGCCCTGTTCGAGCGTTTCGCCGCGCCGCGCCCCTTCGGCTCGGGCCTGGTGATCCCGCCCGTGGGGCTGGCCGTCCCGGACCGCATCGGCGCGGGCGAGGAGGCGCGTCGCCTCTCCAGCCCGATCGCCCGGATGCACCGGCACGAGGTGCGGGGACGCCAGGTGCTGGATGTCTCCTATCCGGCGACCGCGCCGGGCCGCGGCATCCACCGGGCTGGCATGTGCGCATCTACCAGGCGATGAGCGCGGCCTTCACCCCGATGTATCAGTCGGGCAGCCGCAGCCTGCCCTGGCTGCGCGACTTGGTGCTTGCCCCGCTCTCGACCCTGCCGCTGCTGCGGGGCGGGCTGACGCATCTGGTCGCGGGCACCATGATCCCGCCGCTTTCCGGGACGCGCGATCCGTGACGGGCTTGCAGGACCGGCCCCGGGGGTCCATATCCGCGCCATGATCCCGCCCCGTTTCGACGTCACCCCCGAACAGATCGACCGCGTCGTCGCCACCTTCTACGCCGCGGTCCGTCGGCACGAGGTGCTGGGCCCGGTCTTCGCCGCCCATGTCGCGGACTGGCCCGAGCACGAGGCCAAGATCGCCCGCTTCTGGCGCAACGCCATCCTCTACGAGCGCGGCTATGACGGCAATCCGATGCAGGTGCATATGCGCGCCGGCGACGTGAAGGCCCAGCACTTCGCGCCCTGGCTCATGCTCTTCGACGAGACCCTGCGCCGGACGCTGCCGCCCGAGACGGCGCGGGCCTGGTCGGCGCTCGCGCATCGCATCGGCGCCGGGCTGCGCATGGGGGTCGAGGACCTGCGCGAGCGGCGCCCCGGCCCGCCGGTCTTGCGCTGAGCCGCGCGCGGGTGTAAACAAAACGGGAACATCCGAAGGGATTCCCATGAAGATCGACTATCTCGAATTCTCCTCGCCCGACCTGCCGGCCACGAAAGCCTTCTTCAGGGAAGCCTTTGGCTGGCGCTTCAACGATTACGGCCCCGACTATCAGGAGATGGCCGATGCTGGCCTGTCGGGCGGCATCGCCGCCGGCCCTCTGGCGCCGCCGCTGGTGATCCTCAAGGCCGACGACCTGGAAGCCGCGCTGGCACACGTGACCGAGGCGGGGGCGACGATCACCCGGCCGATCTTCGGCTTCCCCGGCGGCCGCCGTTTCCAGTTCCGCGAGCCGGGCGGCACCGAAATGGCGGTCTGGTCCGAAGGCTAGCGTCGCGGCGGCCGCGCCTTGTAGGCCGGCAGCCGCCAGCCAAAGCTCATGCTGCCCGCGCGCAGCAGCAGCACCATGGCGGCGCAGCCGATCAGCGCCCAGCCGCGGCCGGTCCCCAGCGCCAGCAACAGCAGCGCCGTCACTGCCCCGCCAAAGGCGGCGGTGACGTAAAGCTCGCCCTGCTTCAGCACCAAGGGCACCTCGTTGCCGACCACGTCGCGCATCAGCCCGCCGAATGTGCCGGTCATCACCCCCATCAGCACGGTCACGACGGGGCTGACCCCGGCCTCCAGCGCCACGCCCACACCGGCGGGCACCGCCACGGCCAGGGCAAAGGCATCCAGCCACAGGATGGCGCGATAGCGGCTTTCCAGCCGATGCGCGGTAAAGAACACCACGATCGCCGCGCCGGCGGTCAGCAGCAAAAGCTCCGGCCGGCCGACCCAGAACACCGGCGCCCGGCCCAGCACCAGGTCGCGCAGGGTGCCGCCGCCGATCCCGGTCAGCGTGGCGAAGAAGATGAAGCCCACGACATCAAGCTGCCCGCGGCTGGCGACCAGCGCCCCGGTCAAGGCAAAGACCAGCACGCTGGCATAATCCAGCAGCGGGATCAGCGCCTCAAAGCTCACCCCGAGACCTTCGCCGGCTTGAAGGGCGCCATTCCCGCCCGCGCCAGCGCGTCGGCGCGTTCGTTCTCGGGATGGCCGGCATGGCCCTTGATCCATTCCCAGCGCACCTTGTGGCGGGCCTGCGCGGCGTCCAGCCGCTGCCACAGCTCGGCATTCTTCACCGGCTTGCGGTCGGCGGTGCGCCAGCCGTTCTTCTTCCAGCCGTGGATCCATTGCGTCACGCCGTTCTTCACATAGGCGCTGTCGGTGACGACGGTGATCTCGCTCGGCCGGGTCAGCGCCTCCAGGGCCGAGATCGCCGCCATCAGTTCCATGCGGTTGTTGGTGGTCTCGGCCTCGCCGCCGGACAGCTCGCGCTCCTTCAGCACCGTCTCGCCCTCCAGGGCGCGCATCAGCACCCCCCAGCCGCCGGGGCCGGGATTGCCGCTGCAGGCGCCGTCGGTCCAGGCGAAGAGCGCGCTCATGCCTCCAGCCCCTTGTAGCCGGGCAGGGCGGCGATCCGGTCGAGCCAGCGCCCGATGCCGGGGAAACGCGCCATGTCGAAGCCGCCCAGGCTGCCCGCCGTATGGGTATAGCCGTAAAGGCAGATATCGGCGAGGCTGACGGTATCCCCCACCAGCCAGTCATGCCCGGCCAGCCGGTCCTCCATCACCTGCAGCAGCGCATGGCCGCGCTCAAGCAGCTCCGCCATGCGCTCGGGCGTCGCCTGCGCACGGCGATGCGGATAGGTCCGCAGGGCCGCCCGCACGGCGACGACGCCCTCGTGCTGGTTCTGCTCCCAGAACATCCAGCCCAGCATGGCGGCGCGCCCGAAGGCATCCTTCGGCACGAAGCGCGTGCCCTCGCCCAGCCAGCACAGGATCGCGTTCGATTCCGGCAACAGCCGGCCGTCATCCAGTTCCAGCACCGGCGCCTTGCCGAAGGGCAGCCGCCCCTCGGCCTTGGCGCGTTCCAGCGCCTCGGTCTGGTATTCCACGTCCAGGATCTCGCAATCGCGGCCCAGCAGCGCCAGCAGCAGCCGCACCTTGTAGCTGTTGCCCGAGGACGGCATAGACCACAGTTTCATCCCGCAACCCTTCTTTCTTGTCCAAATATCCTGGGGGAGCCCCGCAGGGGCGGGGGCAAAGCCCCCACGGGCGAGTGCTCAGGCCTCGCGCAGGACCCGCGGCACCTTGAACTCGACATTCTCCCGCGCCGTCTCGACCATCTCGACGGTCAGGTCGTAGCGTTCCCGGAAGGCCGCGACCACCTCGTCGACCAGCACCTCGGGGGCCGAGGCGCCGGCGGTCACTCCCACCGCCCGCGCGCCCGCGATGGCGCGCCAGTCGATCTGGTCGGCGCGCATCACCAGCTGCGAATAGGCGCAGCCGGCGGCGCTGCCGACCTCGACCAGCCGGCGCGAGTTCGAGCTGTTCGGCGCCCCGATCACCAGCAGCGCGTCGATCCGCCCGGCGATGGCCTTGACCGAGGCCTGGCGGTTGGTCGTCGCATAGCAGATGTCCTCCTTGGCCGGGCCGACGATGTCCGGAAACCGCGCCTGCAAGGCGGCGACGATGGCGGCGGTGTCATCGACCGACAGCGTGGTCTGGGTGATGAAGGCCAGCCGCGAGGGATCGCGCGGCGCGATTTTCGCCACGTCCTCGACCGTCTCGACCAGCAGCACCTCGCCCTCGGGCAATTGTCCCATGGTGCCCAGCACCTCGGGGTGGCCGGCATGGCCGATCATCACCATCTGCAAGCCCTCGGCATGGTGGCGCTCGGCCTCGACATGCACCTTGCTGACCAGCGGGCAGGTGGCATCGACAAAGACCATCTCGCGCCGCCGCGCCTCGGCCGGCACGGCCTTGGGCACGCCATGGGCCGAGAAGATCACCGGCCGGTCGTCGGGGCACTCGTCCAGTTCCTCGACGAAGACCGCGCCCTTGTCGCGCAGGCTGTCCACGACGAATTTGTTGTGCACGATCTCGTGGCGGACATAGACCGGCGCGCCCCATTTCTGCAGCGCCATCTCGACGATCTTGATGGCGCGGTCCACGCCGGCGCAGAAGCCGCGCGGCGCGGCCAGGTAAAGGGTCAGGGGCGGTTTCTTGTCCATGGGCTTCACCTAACCCCGGCCGGGGCCTGCCGCAAGGGATCAGGCGCCCTCGAAACTGGTCAGGGCATGGACCTCGTGGCCCAGCCCTTCCAGCAGCGTCCGCCCGCCCAGCTCGGGCAGCTCGATCACGAAGGCGCAGCCCACGACCTCGGCCCCCAGCCGCTCGCAAAGCGAGATGCCGGCCGCGGCGGTGCCGCCGGTGGCCAGAAGATCGTCGACGATCAGCACCCGCTCGCCGGGCTTCAGGGCGTCGTCATGGATCTCCATCACCGCCTCGCCATATTCCAGCGCATAGGCCTGGCTGATGACGGCGCCGGGCAGCTTGCCCTTCTTGCGGATCGGCACGAAGCCCACGGAGAGCTGATGCGCCACCGCGCCGCCCAGGATGAAGCCGCGCGCCTCCAGCCCGACGACCTTGTCGATATCCTCGCCGGCATAGGCGGCCAGAAGCTGGTCCACCGCCATGCGAAAGCCGCGCGCATCGGCGAACAGCGTGGTCACGTCGCGAAACAGGATGCCCTCATGCGGGAAATCGACGATGGTGCGGATATAGTCGCGCACCGTGCGGCTGTCGCGGCGGCGCTTTTCCGGCCGGTTCTCCATCAGGGGCGCTCCATCTCGAAGGTCTCGGTGGTGATGGTGTAGTCCTTGTAGCCCATGCGCGACAGCCAGCCGGTGCCGTGCAGGTCGAAGCGGCCGTCCTTCAGGCAATCCTCGCGCAGGTGGATGCCGGTGACCACGCCCAGCACCATGTAATTCGCTTCGCCCGCCAGCCGCAGGATGCGCGTCGCACGGCATTCCAGCGCCGCGGCGGCCCCGGCGACACGCGGGCAGTCGATGCTTTCGCATTCCGCGGCCTCGATGCCGGCCGCCTCGAATTCGTTCACCCCGGCCGGGAAGGCGGCCGAGCTGGCATTGACCTGATCCTTCAGCGGCCCGTCGGCGATGTTGACGCAGAACACCCGCGACTGCGCGATCTGCGCCACGCTGTCCTTGGTGCCCTGCCGGTCCGGCTTGGCCGAGGTCGATGCGAACATGACCTGCGGCGGCACATAGGCGGTCAGGTTGAAGAAGGAATAGGGCGCCAGGTTGTCGCCCTGCCGGCCGCGGGTCGAGATCCAGCCGATGGGCCGCGGCGCCACGATGGCGTTCAAAGGGTTGTGCGGCAGCCCGTGGCCGTCCTGGGGTCGGTAGAACATGGCTGCCCTCGCTGTTCCCTGGGTGATGCGGGCCCCAGAAGTGACCCCATGCACGCGGCGCGTCAAGCCTCGCCGTTCTCGCCGGACCTGCCGCGGGGATTTTGCATCTTGTGATCCCGCAGGCGGTTTTCGTCGCCGCGGCTGCATGTTACGCGGTCCCTGCGCCGCGCCAAGACCCACCCGAATCCCGACCCCATCAGCGGAGGCAGGATGTACGAACTTTGCCCCGAGACCCCCGCCGACACGCCCGAGGTCGAGGCCCTGCTGGACCTGTGCTTCGCGCCGGGGCGCACGGCGCTGTCCTCCTACCGGCTGCGCGACGGGGTGGCGCCGGTCCGCGCGCTTTGCCTGATGCTGCGCGACGATTTCGGCGCGCTGATGGGGGCGATCCGCTACTGGCCGGTGCGCGTCGGCGGCCGGCCGGTGCTGCTGCTCGGCCCGGTGGCGGTGCATCCGACGACGCAGGGCGAGGGGCTGGGCGGGCTTCTGATGCGCGAAAGCCTGACGCGGGCGGCCGAAATGGGCTGGCAGCGGGTGATGCTGGTCGGTGATCTGCCCTATTATCAACGCTTTGGCTTCTGGAAGCTCGAGGACGTCGAGATGCCGCCGCCCACCAATCCCGACCGGGTGCTGGGGATCGAACTGATCCCCGGCGCCTGGGACGGCGTCACCGGGCAGGTCGAGCGCGAAACCGGCGAAGCCGCCGGTCTGCACGAGATGCGCCGCGACCCGCCCGAGGATCGCGGCGGCACCGGGGGCGTGCCGCCGGTTCACTCGGGATAGACGAAAGCCTCGGGGTGGTTGGCCAGGCTGCCGGTCAGCGCCGCGTAAAGGATGGTGCGGCCGTCGATGGTCTCGGGTCCGCCGGCCATGCCCAGCCAGGTCAGCAGCTCGGCCCCCTCGCCGTCGCGCACCGAAAGCACGCCATAGGCCGCGCCGCCATCGGGCGCGTAAAGCACCGCCATCTGGTTTTCCGCGCAATCATGCTGCTGGCAGGCGGTCATCGCCAGGTATTCCTTGCCGCCGAAGCCGACCTTCTGGCCGGGCGTCACCACCGCGCCCTCGCGCAGCCAGCCGGGCAGCTGATGCCCCTCGGCCATCTTCTCGACGGCCGCGGTCAGCGCCTCGTCCTTGCCCAGGTCGGCCAGCGTCAGCCCGCCCTCCTGCGCGGCCTCGGGCGCCGCCGGTTCCGCGGGCTGCCCGGCGGCATCCTGCGCCGTCGCGGCCTGTCCCAGGGCCAGCGCGGCGGTTACGGTCAGCATCGGGATCATGCGGCGGATGGTCATTTCCGGTCTTCCTTGTCCTTGTCCCACCGACGGAGGCCGCCAAGGCGGCACCGGTGCGGCGGGTATGGGTTCTGCGGTCGGAACCCGCCGGGCGGCTTGCGGGTTCCCTTGCCAATGCCCAGATGCTTGCGCAGAGGAATTCCCGGCGCAAGCCATGACAATCCAAGGTGTCCACAGGATGACCGAGCAGACCCAGATCCCCGCCCGGCAGGTCGTGCTGCCCCCGATCGACGATCCGACCGTGCATGCCGAGATCGACCGCCTTGCCCGGCGCTACCTGCAGGCGGGCGGCGTGGCGATGGAGCTCATGGCCGCCGTCGGCGGCAAGGCCGAAGGGCTGATCGAGCGCCTGCCGGCGTCGGTGCGCGGGCGCATGGACCGCATCACCCTGGCGGCGCTGAACCGTGCCTTCGACGCCGCCTCGCGCTCGCGCGGGGTAATGCGGGATCGCGGCGACCTGTTCAACCGCATGCTCTCGACCACCTCGGGCGCGGTCGGGGGACTGGCGGGGATCGGCGGGGCCATGCTGGAACTGCCGGTCACGGTGACGCTGCTTCTGCGCGCGATCATGGACATCGCCGGCGAACACGGCTTCGATCCCGTCTCGGACGAGGCGCGGCGCGAGGCGCTGCATGTCTTCGCCTCGGCGGGGCCGCTTTCGGATGATGACGGCACCGATCTCGGCCTGCTGGCGGCGCGCATGACCATCACCGGCCAGACCGTGCAGGCGCTGATCGCGCGGGTGGCGCCGCGGCTCTCGGCCTCGCTGGCGCAGAAGCTGGCGGCGCAGGCGGTGCCGCTGCTGGGGGCCCTGGCCGGGGCTTCGATCAATTACAGCTTCACCCGCTATTACCAGGAACTGGCCCGGGTGCATTTCGGCCTGCTGCGGCTGTCGCAGGAAACCGGCATCCCGCGCGAGGCGCTGGCCGAGGCGCTGGAGCTGCGCATGATCCAGCTGCGCCCGAACACGGCGGCGCGGAAACTGTCCCGGCGCGGCTAGGCCTCGGTTTCGGCGGCCAGTTCCAGGACCCCCGCCGGGGCTTCCAGATGCGCAATGTCCAAGGGGGCCGAGGGCCGGGCAAGGCGCGACTTCACCACCCAGTGCAGCCGCTCCTGCGCGCGGGTGATGGCGACATAGGCCAGCCGCTTCCACAGCGCCACCCCGGCCTCGCTGCGGCCCGACCAGGCGGCTGCGGCGATGTCGGGGGCAAAGACCTGCACGTCGGGCCACTGGCTGCCCTGCGCCTTGTGGATGGTCACCGCCGCGCCATGCAGGAAGGTGGCGCCCATGCGCGCGGCGAAGGGGATGAAGGGCTCCTCGACATCCGGCATCTCGATCTTGACGATGCTGGCGGCGGACAGCCGCGGCTCCTCGGCGCCGACGACATGCAGCCGCGAGAAGCCGGGCCTGCGCCCCGGCCCCAGATAGACCACTTGCGCGCCCTTGATCAGCCCGCGCGCCTCCAGGTCGATGCGCTTCTTGCGGTGCTTCAGCGGCAGTTCCAGCCCGTCGCAGATCAGGGGCTCGCCCGGCAGCAGCGCATCGCCCGGCGCGCCATAGGCGGAACGAAAGGCCTGGATCAGCTTGATGCGGGTGACGTTGCGCCAGACCAGCACCGGGCTTTGCGCCATCAGGTCGCTCTCGACCCGCTCGGCCCAGATCACCCGCGGGTCGCGGGCGGCGGCCTGGCGGATCATGCGCTCGAAGGCGTCGAATTCCAGCGCCGGATCGGCCAGCGCATGGGCAAGGTCCAGGATCGGGCTGTCGCCTTCCTGCCTGTGGATGCGGCTCAGCATCAGCCGCTGCGGGCCGGCCAGCCGGTCGAAGACCATCTCGCCCGATTGCCCGACCGGGGCCAGCTGCGCGGGGTCGCCGAACAGGATCAGGACCGGGAAGATCTCGCGCAGGTCCTCGAACTGGCGCTCGTCCAGCATCGAGGCCTCGTCGACCAGTCCGATGTCCAGCCCGTCCTCGCGCCGCTTCCAGCCGCGGATGAAATCCGAACCGCGCAACCCCGCCGCGGCCAGCGCCCCGGGGATCGAGGCATGCTGGTCGTAGAAGGCCTTGGCCCGGTCCAGCGCCGCCTCGGTCAGCCCTTCCATCAGCCCCTCGACGGAAGGCCGCTCGCCGGCGCCGGTCAGCCAGTCGGCGATGCGCTCGTATTCCGGATCATAGACCGGGGTATAGAGGATGCGGTGGATCGTCGTCGCCGGCACGCCGCGCATGCGCAGCACGAAGGCTGCCTTGTTGGTCGGGGCGAGGATGGCGACGGTGCGACGGTCCTTGCGCTTCTTGCCCTCGTAATCGCCCGAGACGATATCGACCCCGGCCGTCTTCAGCGCCCTGGTCAGTTCCGCCAGCAAGAGGGTCTTGCCCGAGCCGGCCTTGCCGATCACCGCCATGACCCGGCCCTTGCCGGGCTTCGGCGGCGCGATTTCCTCCGAGACCAGGTCGATGCCGGATTCTTCCAGCACGGCGGCAAGCGCGTCCCAGGCTTCGGCCTGATCGGGGGAAAGGGCGGGCAGGGTCATGCGCCCTTGTTATCCCGCGGCGCGAGGGGCGGAAAGGCCGTTCCGGCGGCCCCGCCGCGATTTGGGTATTTGAAGAACGAAGAAGGAGCCATCCCGGCCCGGTCTTCTCTGTTTCCCAAATACCCATGCAAGGCTGACGCGTTCAGGCCCGCTCGTCCTTGGGCGAGCCCATGACGACATGGGTGGTGATGGTGGCGATCTGCGGGAAGGCGCCCAGCACCTCGGTGTGGAAGCGGCGATAGGCGTCCAGGTCGCGCACCTCGACCCGCAGCAGGTATTCGACCGAGCCGGTAATGTTGTGGCATTCCCGCACCTGCGGCGCGGCAAGGCAGGCGCGCTCGAAGGCCTGCTGCGCCTCGTTGGAATGGCGGGCGAGGCCCACGGTGACATAGGCGGTGAAGCCTGCCGCGCGGGCGGCGGGGGCGATGATGGCGCGATAGCCCTGGATGGCGCCGCGCCGTTCCAGATCCTGCACCCGGCGCAGGCAGGCCGAGGGCGACAGCCCGACCTCGGCGGCAAGCTGCTGATTCGGCATGCGGCCGTTCCGGGCAAGGATGCGCAAGATCCGCGCGGATACCGGGTCTATATCGAAGTCTGATTGTCCCTTTTCTGCCATCGCTCGCAAATCAGGCCAGAAATTGCATGAACATGACAATATCATTGCGGGATCTTCAGGGAAATCCGCAATGTCGCACCAGATCCTTTTGGCGCTTGTCGCCTTCGCCTTCGTCACCTCGGTCACGCCCGGGCCCAACAACCTGATGCTGATGGCGTCCGGGGCGAATTTCGGCATTCGCCGCAGCGTTCCGCATCTGCTGGGCGTGGCGCTGGGTTTCGGCGCCATGGTGGCGCTCTTGGGGCTGGGCGTCGACCGGCTGGTCGCCGGCGCGCCGCGTCTGGCCGAGGCGCTGAAGTGGGTCAGCATGGCCTATGTTCTGTGGCTGGCCTGGAAGATCGCCCATGCCTCGGCCCCCGGGACCGAGGGTGTGGCGGCGCGGCCCATGGGCTTTCTGGCCGCCTGTGCCTTTCAATGGGTGAATCCCAAGGCCTGGATGATGGCGCTGGGGGCGCTTTCGGCCTATTCGGCCGGGGTGGGCGGCACGCTGGTGGTGGCGCTGGTCTTTACCCTGGTGAACCTGCCCTCGGTCGCGCTTTGGACGGCGATGGGGCAGGGGCTGCGCGGCGTCCTGTCCCAGCCGGCGCGGCTGCGGCTGTTCAACCGGGTCATGGCGCTGTTGCTGGTCGGCTCGATGCTGCCGGTCGTCACCGGGCACTGACCGCGATCAGCGCGGCGACGCCCAGCACGATCAGGGCCATGCCGGCCAGTTGCCGCGGGCGGATGCCCTCGCGGAACACCCGGCCCGAGACGAGCTGCGCCATCACCACCTCGACCAGCGCCAGGGTGCGGACATTGGCCGCTGCGGTCAGCGCGAAGCCCAGGAACCAGAACAGCGAGGCCAGCGCCCCGAGCGCGCCGGCGCCCAGCGAGCCGCGCCAGTGCCGGGCTATGCCGGCCAGCGCCGGGCGGTCCAGCGCGCCCAGCCAGGCCAGCATGATCGCGCTTTGCAGGGCCAGGCTGAGGACCAGCACGGTCGCCGCGCGAACCGGTTCCGCGCCGAAGGGCAGGGCGAGGATCGCGCCGCGAAAGCCGATGGCCGAGAGGCCGAACAGCGCCCCGGCCGCGATGCCCAGACCCGCCGCGCGCCAGCCGCCGCGCCGCCAGTCCGCGCCCGACATCAGCACCACGCCCAGCGTCGCCGCGGCGATCGCCGCCATGCGCGTCGGGCCCAGCGGCTCGGCCAGGATCAGGGTGCCGATCAGCGCCAGCGTCACCGGTTCGGTCTTGATCAGCGCCGTGGTGACGCCGAAGCCGCGGCTTTCCATCGTCAGCAGCATCAGCGCGGTGGCCGCGATCTGCGATGCCGCCCCCAGCGCCGCCCAGCCCAGCACCGTGGCGTCGGGCAGGGGCACCGGCACCAGCGCCGCCATCCCCGCCAGCACCAGCACCGCGAAGGGCAGGCCGAAGAGGAAGCGCACGGCGGTCGCGCCCATGGTGCCCAACTCGGCGGTCAGCCGCCGCTGCGCCGCATTGCGCCCGGTCTGGGCCGCGGCGGCGATCAGCGTGGCGAGGATCCAGCTCAAGCCCCGACCCCGCCCATCAGCCCCGGATCGCCTCCAGCATCCGCGTGACGTTTTCGGGATCGGCCTCGGGGGTGATGCCATGGCCGAGGTTGAAGATATGCGGGCCCTGCGAGAAGGCCCGCACGATCCGGCGCGTTTCGGAGACGAGTTCCTCGCCGCCGCTGACCAGCAGGCGCGGGTCCAGATTGCCCTGCACGCAGCCGTCCTTCTGCACCTCGGCCGCCGCCCAGTCGGCGCTGACCGAATTGTCCAGCGCCACGCAATCGGCGCCGGTGGCGCGGGCGAAGCCGGCATAGCGCGGCCCGGCCTCGCGCGGGAAGGCGATCACCGGGATGCCGGGGTGGCGGGCCTTCAGCGCGGCGATGATCCGGCGCGCGGGCTCGACGGCGAAATCGTCGAAGTCCCGCCCCTTGAGCGAGCCGGCCCAACTGTCGAACAGCTTCACCACCTCGGCCCCCGCCTCGATCTGGGCCGAGAGATAGTCGATTGTCGCTTCGGTGATCCGGTCGATCAGCGCGGCGAAGGCGGCGCGGTCCTCGGCCTTGAAGCCGTGGGCCGGGGCCTGGTCGGGGGTGCCGCGGCCGGCCACCATGTATGTGGCGACGGTCCAGGGCGCGCCGGCAAAGCCGATCAGCGTGGTTTCCCGCGGCAGCTCGCGCGCCAGGATGCGGACGGTTTCATAGACCGGCGCCAGCGTCTCGTGGATCGCCTCGGCGGGTTTCAGCGCCGCGACCCCGGCGGCGCTGGTGACGGTGGAAAGCCGCGGCCCCTCGCCGGTGACGAACCACAGGTCGAGCCCCAGCGCCTGCGGCAGCAGCAGGATGTCGGCGAAGAGAATCGCCGCGTCGAAGCCGTAGCGGCGGATCGGCTGCAGCGTCACCTCGGCCGCCAGGTCCGGCGTGTAGCACAGCGACAAAAAGTCGCCGGCCTGGGCGCGGGTGGCGCGGTATTCCGGCAGGTAGCGGCCGGCCTGGCGCATCATCCAGACGGGCGGAACGGGCAAACGCTCGCCCTTCAGCGCGCGCAGGATGGTTTTTTCGGACATGGTTCACCTCTTGCGGCCCTTCATGGCGCGCACGGCCCCGTTGTCAAGGCCGAGGGGGGGCGCTAAGCCCTTTGCCATGACCCAGATGCCCGACCCCCAGAACCCCATCCGCATCGGCACCCGTGGCTCGGCCCTGGCGCTGGCCCAAGCGCACGAGACCCGCGACCGGCTGATGGCCGCGCATGGCCTTGCGGCCGATGCCTTCCAGATCGTGGTGATCAAGACCACCGGCGACCGGGTGCTGGACCGGCCGCTGAAAGAGATCGGCGGCAAGGGCCTGTTCACCCGCGAGATCGAGGATGCGCTGCTGGCGCAGGACATCGACATCGCCGTGCATTCGATGAAGGACATGCCGACGATCCAGCCCGAGGGCCTGCTGATCGATTGCTATCTGCCGCGCGAGGATGTGCGCGACGCCTTCGTCAGCGCGCAATTCGCGGCGATTTCCCAGCTGCCGCAAGGCGCTGTCGTCGGTTCCTCAAGCCTGCGGCGGCGGGCGCAGCTGGCGGCGCGGCGGCCGGATCTGAAGCTCGTCGAGTTTCGGGGAAACGTCCAGACACGATTGAAAAAGCTGGAAGATGGAGTCGCGGTAGCGACCTTTCTGGCCATGGCCGGGCTGACGCGGCTGGGCATGCTGCATGTCGCGCGCGGCGCGGTCGATCCGGACGAGATGCTGCCCGCCGTGGCGCAGGGCTGCATCGGGGTCGAGCGGCGCGCCGATGACGCGCGCATCGCGGCGCTGTTGGCGGCAATCTCGGACCGGGACAGCGCGCTGCGGGTGACGGCCGAGCGCGCCTTCCTCGCCCGGCTCGACGGTTCCTGCCAGACGCCCATCGCCGGGCTGGCGGAACTGCAGGGCGACCGGCTTCGGCTGCGCGGCGAGATCCTGCGCCCCGACGGCAGCGAGGTGATCGCGGGTGAGCGTATCGGTCCGGCCTCGGACGGCGCTGCCATGGGCACCGACCTGGCCGAGGAATTGCGCGGCCGGGCGCCGGCCGATTTCTTCGACTGGTCCTAGGCCAGCAGCAGCGCCGCAAGGCCCAGGCCCAGCAGCGCCATGGCGCGGCGATAAAGCCGCAGCCCGGCCATGAGGTCGCGCGCCTGCGGGTCTCGGGCATTTCCGTTCAGCCAGGGCTCGGGCGTCTCGATGCCGTGATAGCGGCGCGGGCCGGACAGGCGCACGTCCAGCGCCCCGGCCATGGCGGCCTCGGGCCAGCCGGCATTGGGCGAGCGGTGGCGGCGGGCGTCGCGCCGGATCACCCCTGCCGCGCGTCCCCCGGCAGGCGGCGCGGCCAGCAGGAACAGCAGCGCCGTCAGCCGCGAGGCCGGCAGGTTCACCAGGTCGTCCAGCCGTGCCGCCACCCGCCCGAACAGCGCATGGCGCGGGTTCATGTGGCCGATCATCGAATCGAGCGTGTTGATGGCCTTGTAGGCCGCGATTCCCGGCAGGCCCGCGACCGCCGCCCAGAGCAGGGGCGCGACCACGCCGTCGGACGTGTTCTCGGCCAGGCTTTCCAGCGCGGCGCGGGCGATGGGCGCCGGCCGGTCGTCCAGGTCGCGGCCGACGATCATCGCCACCGCCGCTTTCGCCGCCGGGACATCCCCCCCGGCCAAGGGCCGCGCCACCGCGGCGACATGGTCGTGCAGCGAGCGGATGGCGACCAGCGGCCAGGCCAGCACGCCCAGCAGGACGGGGCCCAAGGGCAGCGGCGCCAGCGCCCGGGTCAGCAGCAGCGCCGGGAGCAGCGCCGCGCCGACCGTCACCCCCACCGCCAGCGCGCCGCGGGCGATGCGATGCCCGCCCCGGTTCCAGCGGGCGTCCAGCGCCGAGATCAGCCGCCCGATCCAGACCACCGGATGCGAGACGCGGCGATAAAGCGCCTCGGGCCAGCCGATCAGCGCATCGACCAGCAGCGCCACCAGCGCAATGGTCAGCGTGTCCTGCGACAGGATCATGGCGCGACCTTGGGCGCGACCCGGTTGACGGCCTCGACCGCCCAGCCGGCGGGGCTGCGCGACAGGACGGTCAGCGACAGCGGCGCCACGGAAAAGGACAGCGCCGCCGGCCCGACCGCCAGCGCCAGCGCCGCCCGCACTGTGCCGGCATGGGCGACGATGGCCACCGTGCCGCGCGCCCGGTCCAGGAGCGGCTGCACCCGCGCCGCCATGTCGAGGAAGCTTTCGCCGCCGGGTGGGCGCTGACGTGCCAATTGCTCGGGCGGCAGCGGGCCGAGGTCGGGGATGATCGCGCCGGGCTCTTCCCAGGCGCCGAAATCCTGCTCCCACAAGGCGGGTTGCCATTCCGGGGCCAGCCCCAGGGCCGCGCAGGTCTGGCGGCAGCGCAGGGCGGGGCTGGACCAATGCGTCCCGGCCCCATCCAGCGCCGCGCGCGCCCAGTCGAGCGCCGCGCCGTCGCTGCAATCCGCCTCGACATCGCGGCGCCCCGCAAGCCCCGGCCGGGCCAGCGGGGCGTGGCGCAGGATCAGCAGCCGCGCGGCGGCATCGGGAAGCGGGCTCATCGGGCATCCTTGCGGCTAGGCGCGGCAGGAATGGCGCGCGGCCGCAGGCTTGTCAACGCGGCCCCCGCAGGCGCAGGATCGCCCTGAACCGCCGAGAACAGGCTTGACGCAGGCCCCGGCTTGGCGGCATAAACCAGTTAAATGAACACTCGTTCAATAAATGGAGGAGATGGCCGATGTTCACCGCGGGAATGCAGTTCGACCTGGGCGAGGACGTGAACGCCCTGCGCGACACCGTCCATCGCTGGGCGCAGGAGCGGGTGAAGCCCATCGCGGCCGAGGTGGATCGCAGCAACGCCTTTCCGAACGAGCTGTGGCGCGAGATGGGCGATCTGGGCCTTCTGGGCATCACCGTGCCCGAGGAATTCGGCGGCAGCGGCATGGGCTATCTGGCGCATGTGATCGCCACCGAAGAGATCGCCCGCGCCTCGGCCTCGGTCAGCCTGTCCTATGGCGCGCATTCCAACCTGTGCGTGAACCAGATCAAGCTGAACGGCACTGACGAGCAGCGGGCGAAATACCTGCCGGACCTGTGCAGCGGCAAGGCGGTCGGCGCGCTGGCCATGTCCGAGGAAGGCGCGGGCAGCGACGTGGTCGGCATGAAGCTGCGGGCCGAAAAGAAGAACGACCGCTATGTGCTGAACGGCAGCAAATACTGGATCACCAACGCGCCCGACGCCCATACGCTGGTGGTCTATGCCAAGACAGACCCCGAGGCCGGCAGCAAGGGCATCACCGCCTTCATCGTTGAGCGCGGCATGAAGGGCTTCTCGACCAGCCCGCATTTCGACAAGCTCGGCATGCGCGGCTCGAACACCGGCGAGCTGATCTTTCAGGATTGCGAGGTGCCCTTCGAGAACGTGCTGGGAGAGGAGGGCAAGGGCGTGCGGGTGCTGATGTCCGGCCTCGATTACGAGCGGCTGGTGCTGTCGGGCATCGGCACCGGCATCATGGCCGCCTGCCTCGACGAGGTGATGCCCTATGTCAAGGAACGCAAGCAGTTCGGCCAGCCGATCGGTTCGTTCCAGCTGATGCAGGGCAAGATCGCCGACATGTATGTCGCGCTGAACACGGCGCGGGCCTATGTCTACGAGGTGGCGAAAGCCTGCGACGCCGGCAAGGTCACGCGACAGGATGCGGCGGGCGCGGTGCTTTACGCCAGCGAACAGGCCATGGTGCAGGCGCATCAGGCCGTGCAGGCGCTGGGCGGTGCCGGCTTCCTCAACGATTCTGTGGTCAGCCGGCTGTTCCGCGACGCCAAGCTGATGGAGATCGGCGCCGGAACTTCGGAAATCCGCCGCATGTTGATCGGGCGTCAACTGATGGAGATCGCCTGATGCGCCTGCTTGTCCTTTTCCTTCTGCTGGCCGCCGGCCCGGTGCTGGCCCAGGATGGCCCGCGATACGATACCGATGGTTTCGCGAAATGCATCGCGGATGCGGAAGCCGATGCCAGCGCCGCGCCGGGGCTGCGAAGCTGCATTGGCGAGGCCTCGACGCAATGCATGGCGACGCCGGGCGGCGAGACCACCGTGGGCATGGTGGAATGCCTTGGCCATGAGGCGAAGGATTGGGACAAGCTGCTGAACGGCTATTACGAGCGGGCGCTGAAAGCCGCCAAGGCGGCGGATGCGGATCTGGCCGAACTCGGCTCGGCCGCCGAGCCCGCTGCCCCGGCCCTGCAGCAGGCGCAGCGCCACTGGATCGCCTTCCGCGATTCCTCGTGCCGCTATGAGAGCCTGCGCTATCAGGGCGGGACGTTGGGCGGTCCGGCGGCGCAGGATTGCGTGCTGCGCCTGACGGCCGAACAGGCCCTGCGCCTGCGCGACATCGCGGAGGGGATGGAATGAAGCGCCTGGCCGGATGCGCCCTGGCCCTGCTGCTGGCGGCGCCATGCTTCGCCGGCGATGCCTCGGGCTTCGACCCCGCCGCCATCGACCGATGCCTTGGCGCTGCCTCGACCCAGGGCGCCCGCGCCGATTGCGCCGGGACCGGCATGGAAGCCTGTCTCGACTATGCGCGCGGCAAATATACCGGCGACGACCCGGATTTCCCGATGGCCAACTGTCTCGACGCCTCGCATCAGGCTTGGGAGGCGAAGCTGACCGGGGTCTACGAGGCGGCGCTGAAGACGCAGGGGGAGAAGGGCGCCGATCCGCAGGAGAGCCTGCGCCAGGCCGAGCGCAGCTGGCTGCAGTTCCGCGAGGACCTGTGCAACCAGGCCCGGGACGCGGCGGCCGAGGGCAAGGGCGATCTGGCCCGCACCCGCTGCATCCGGGACGAGACCGCCCGGCAGGTCGCGCTGCTCATGGCGCTGGGATCCGCCGAATGAGCCGGTCCCCGGAGCAGGGGCGCCCCGTCGCGGAACGCCCCGGTGGCGGCCTAGAACTTCATCACATAGCTGATACCGGCGACGACCGGATCGACCTCGACCTCGCCGATCTTGGCGCCGTTCAGCTCGACATCGGCATTGATGTCGATCCAGCGCAGGTCGGCGCGGATCGCCGCCCGGTCGTTGATCCAGTAATCGGCACCGGCATGGGCGGCCAGGCCCCAGCTGTTCTTGACCCGCAGGTCGGAACCGGCCAGCGGCCCCCTGGCGTCGCCGTCCCAGAAGCCGGTGAAGTTCACGCCCAGGCCAACGAAGGGCTTGAATTGCGGCGTCGCGTCGAAATGGTATTGCAGCGAGACGACCGGCGGCAGGTGCTTCACCGTGCCGATCTCGGTGCCGTTCGACCGGATCGAGTGCTTGAAGGGCAGGGCGCCCAGCACCTCGATGCCGATATTGTCGCGGATGAAATATTCGAAGGTGATGCTGGGACGGGTGCTGTCGCCGATGCTGGTCGGATAGGCGCCGCCGGCGAGGTCGCCGTTGTCGGATTTGGGATTCACATGCGCGATCCCGAAGCCAAGCGTCCATTCCCCTTGCGATTGCGCCAGCGCGGGCGAGGCCAGCGCGGCGAGCGCCGCGGCGAGGGCAAGCTTCTGTCTCATGGCGATCCTCTCTTCTTGTCGCATGCCCGCTCATGCCGCCCCGGGCGCGGATGCGGCGTTGATCTGGATCAAGAATTTCCCGCCCGGGCCCTGCCTGCGTCAAACTGGCGCAAGGCCCCGGCGCCCCGACCGAAAGGATGACGCGATGAAACTCGGCACCTCGGCCCTGCCGTCTTCGGAGGCCTTCCGCGCCAATCGCGCGGCGCATCTCGCCATGCTGGACACCGTGCGCGAGGCGGCGCTGGCCGCCGCAGCCGGGGGCGGCGCCCGGGCCGTCGAGCGTCATGTGGCGCGCGGCAAGATGCCGCCGCGCGAACGGGTGGCGAACCTGCTCGATCCCGGCTCGCCCTTCCTGGAGATCGGCGCCACGGCGGCGCATGGCATGTATGACGGCGCCGCGCCCTGTGCGGGCGTGATCGCCGGCATCGGCCGGGTGCATGGGCAAGAGGTGATGGTGGTGGCCAACGACGCCACGGTCAAGGGCGGCACCTATTACCCGATGACGGTGAAAAAGCACCTGCGCGCGCAGGAGATCGCCGAGGAATGCCAGCTGCCCTGCGTCTACCTGGTCGATTCCGGTGGCGCCAACCTGCCCAACCAGGACGAGGTCTTTCCCGACCGCGACCATTTCGGCCGCATCTTCTACAACCAGGCGCGGATGTCGGCCAAGGGCATCGCGCAGATCGCCGTGGTCATGGGCAGCTGCACGGCGGGCGGCGCCTATGTCCCGGCCATGTCCGACGTGACGATCATCGTCCGCAACCAGGGCACGATCTTCCTCGCCGGCCCGCCCTTGGTCCGGGCCGCGACGGGCGAGGTGGTCTCGGCCGAGGACCTGGGCGGCGGCGACGTGCACACCCGGCTTTCGGGCGTGGCCGACTACCTGGCCGAGGACGACGCCCATGCCCTCGCCCTCGCCCGCCGCGCCATCGGAAACCTCAACCGCAGCCTGCCCGCGACCGTGCAATGGCAATCCCCCGAGCCCCCGGCCCATGACCCCGAGGAGATCCTGGGCGTCGTCCCCGCCGACCTGAAGATCCCCTATGACATCCGCGAGGTGATCGGGCGCGTCGTGGACGGCTCGCGCTTCGACGAGTTCAAGGCCCGTTTCGGCGAGACGCTGGTGACGGGTTTCGCCCATCTGGAAGGCTGCCCCATCGGCATCGTCGCCAATAACGGCGTGATCTTCTCGGAAGCCGCGCAGAAGGGCGCGCATTTCATCGAACTCTGCTCGATGCGGGGGATTCCGCTGGTCTTCCTGCAGAACGTCACCGGCTTCATGGTCGGGCGCAAATACGAGAACGAGGGCATCGCCCGGCACGGCGCCAAGATGGTGACGGCGGTCGCCACCACCAGCGTGCCCAAGATCACCATGCTGGTCGGCGGCAGCTTCGGCGCCGGCAATTACGGCATGGCCGGCCGCGCCTACGGGCCGCGCTTCCTCTGGACCTGGCCCAATTCGCGCATCTCGGTGATGGGCGGCGAACAGGCGGCGGGCGTGCTCGCCACCGTGCGCCGCGAGGGGATCGAGCGCCAGGGCGGCAGCTGGTCGCCCGAGGAAGAGGCCGAGTTCAAGCGCCCCACCATCGAGATGTTCGAGCGCCAGTCGCACCCGCTCTATGCCTCGGCGCGGCTCTGGGACGACGGCATCATCGACCCGCGCAAGACCCGCGACATCCTCGCCCTCAGCCTGCGCGCCAGCCTCAACGCCCCGATCGAGCCGACCCGCTTCGGCATCTTCCGGATGTGACGGCCATGGACCGGCCCCGCCTCACCACCCTGCAGGGCGACATCACCCGCCTCGCCATGGACGCCATCGTCAACGCCGCCAATCGCAGCCTGCTGGGCGGCGGCGGGGTGGACGGCGCCATCCACCGCGCCGCCGGGCCCGAACTGCTCGACGAATGCCGCAGCATCGGCGGCTGCCCGACCGGCGAGGCCCGCATCACCCGCGGCTACGCCCTGCCGGCCCGCTACGTGATCCATGCCGTCGGCCCGGTCTGGCGGGGCGGCGGGGCGGAGGAGGACGCGCTGCTCGCCAGCGCCTATCGCCACAGCCTGCTCCTCGCCCAGGCCCATGACCTCGCCCGCATCGCCTTCCCGGCGATCTCGACCGGCATCTACGGCTTCCCGGCCGACCGCGCCGCCCGCATCGCCGTGGCCACCATCCTCGGCCACGGCGCCGGCCTCGAAGTCACGCTGGTCGGCTTCGACGCCGCCAGCCACGCCACGCTCCGCCGGGCGGTGGACGAGGCCCGCCGATGATTTCTCCGTTTCCCAAATACTCCACGGGGGTCCGGGGGTGTGAAACCCCCGGCGCCGCCCGCGCCACGAGGAGCCGCCCATGTTCCAGAAGATCCTGATCGCCAACCGCGGCGAGATCGCCTGCCGGGTCATCGACACCGCCCGCAAGCTGGGCGTGCGGACCGCCGCGGTCTATTCCGAGGCCGACCGCGGCGCGCGCCACGTCGCCATGGCCGACGAGGCCGTTCCCATCGGCGGCCCGGCGCCCCGGGACAGCTACCTGCGCGGCGACGTCATCATCCAGGCCGCGCGCGAGACCGGCGCGCAGGCCATCCATCCCGGCTATGGCTTCCTCAGCGAGAACCCGGATTTCGTCGATGCGGTGAATGCGGCGGGTCTGGTCTTCATCGGCCCCTCGGCGCAGGCGATCCGCAAGATGGGCCTCAAGGACGCGGCCAAGGCGCTGATGGCCGAGGCCGGCGTGCCGGTCGTGCCGGGCTATCACGGCGAGAACCAGGAGGCGGAGCACCTCCAGGCCCAGGCCGACGCGATCGGCTATCCGGTGCTGATCAAGGCTGTGGCCGGCGGCGGCGGCAAGGGCATGCGGCTGGTCGAGCGCGCGCGGGATTTCCCCGCCGCGCTGCACTCCGCGCAGGGCGAGGCCGCCACCGCCTTCGGCAACCCGGCGGTTCTGATCGAGAAATACATCCGGCAGCCGCGCCATATCGAGGTGCAGGTCTTCGGCGACGGGACCCGCGCGCTGCACCTGTTCGAACGCGACTGTTCGCTTCAACGCCGCCACCAGAAGGTGATCGAGGAAGCCCCGGCCCCCGGCATGACCCCCGAGATGCGGGCCGCCATGGGCGCGGCCGCCACCCGCGCCGCCGAGGCCATCGGCTATGCCGGCGCCGGCACCGTCGAATTCATCGTCGACGGCAGCCAGGGCCTGCGCCCCGACGGTTTCTGGTTCATGGAGATGAACACCCGCCTGCAGGTCGAGCATCCGGTGACCGAACTGATCACCGGCGTCGATCTGGTCGAATGGCAGCTGCGCGTCGCCAGCGGCGAGTCCCTGCCGGCGCGGCAGGAGGACCTGACCATCACCGGCCATGCCTTCGAGGCCCGGCTCTATGCCGAGGACGTGCCCGCGGGTTTCCTGCCCGCCACCGGAACCCTTGCGCATCTGCGCTTTCCCGACCATGCCCGGATCGAGACCGGGGTGCGGCCCGGCGACACCATCTCGCCCTGGTATGATCCGATGATCGCCAAGATCGTCACCCATGGCGCGACGCGCGCCATCGCGCTGCGGGCGCTGGAATCGGCGCTGGTCGATACCGAGGTGGCGGGCTCGGTCACCAATGTCGATTTCCTCATCGCGCTGACCCGGCACGAGGGTTTCGGCAAGGGCGAGGTCGATACCGGCCTGATCGCCCGCGACCTTCAGGCGCTGGTCGCCGCCGCCGAGCCCGATCCGCGGGCGAAGGCGCTGGCGGTCCTCGGCCTTGCCGGGCTCGACGATCCCCGGATCCGCGGCGGCATCACCCTCTGGCAGCCGCTGCGCCGCACCATCGCCTGGGAGGGCGGCGAGGCGGTGCTGGAGGTGCTCGGCCCCGGCGCCGCCCGCGTGACGCTGGAGGGCAGCACGCATGAGATCGGCTATGAGGGGGGGCGCTGGTGGGTCGACGGCAGCCCGCGCCGCTCGCGCATCGTCAACCATGCGGCGGGAAGCAGCGTCTTCGGCGGCCGCTCGCTGACGCTCGCCCCCCTCGACCCGCTGGCCCGCGGCGGCGAGGAGGCGGGCGGCGGCATGACGCTTTCGCCCATGCCCGGCCTCGTCAAGGCGATCTTCGTCGAGCCGGGGCAGGAGGTGGCGGCGGGCGAGCCTCTGGCGATCCTCGAGGCGATGAAGATGGAGCATACGCTGACCGCCGCCCGCGCGGGCAAGGTGGCCGAGGTGCTGGCGGCCGCCGGCGATCAGGTCGAGGCCGGCGCCGCCCTGATCCGGCTGGAGGAGGAAGAAGACGCATGATCCTGCATCACGTGCCCGGCTCGCGCTCGATGCGCGTGCTCTGGCTGATCGAGGAACTGGGGCTCGATTGCGAATTGCGGCTCTGGTCGCTGACCGATGGCGGCCTGCGCAGTCCCGAATTCCGCGCCCTGTCGCCGGCCGGCCGCATCCCGGCGCTGGAGGTGGACGGCCGCGCCATCTTCGAATCCGGCGCCATCCTGCAATACCTGACCGAGCGCGAGGGCAGGCTGGCCCCGAAACCCGGCGAGCCCGAGCGCGGCGATTTCCTGGAATGGGTGCATTTCGCCGAGACGCAGGCGAATATCCTGCAGGCCCTGAACATCCACCATATCTTCCTGCGGCCCGAAAGCGCGCGCTCGATCCCGCTGATGCGCCTCGACACGAAACGGCTGGCCGTGACCGCCCGGGCGCTGGACGATCATCTGGCGGGGCGCGAGACGCTGCTCTCCGGGTTTTCCGCCGCCGATTGCATGCTGGGCTTCAATATCGAGGCGCTGTTCCGCTTCCTGCCCGCCGCCGACCACCCGGCGCTGGCGGCCTATCGCGACCGCATGACGGCGCGCCCCGCCTATCGCCGCGCCGCCACCCGCGCCGGGGGCGACGCGATCTATGACCGCGATTTCTACGAGGTGCCCGATGTCCCGGGTTGAGATCTTCGAAGTCGGCCCGCGCGACGGGCTGCAGAACGAAAAGCGCCCGATCCCGGCGGCGGAAAAGATCGCGCTGGTCGACCTGCTGTCGCAGGCCGGCTTCCGGCGCATCGAGGTGACCAGCTTCGTGCCGCCGAAATGGGTGCCGCAGATGGCTGATGCGGCCGAGGTCATGGCCGGCATCGCCCGCCGGCCCGGCATCCGCTACGCGGTGCTGACCCCGAACCTGCGCGGCTACGAGGCGGCGCGCGCGGCCGGCGCCGACGAGGTGGCGATCTTCGCCTCGGCCTCGGAAGGCTTCTCGCGCGCCAACCTGAACGCCAGCATCGCCGAAAGCCTGGAACGCTTCGCCCCGGTGGCCGAGGCGGCGCGGGCCGACGGCATTCCGCTGCGCGGCTATGTCTCGGTGGTGACGGATTGCCCCTTCGACGGGCCGGTGCCGCCCGCGAATGTCGCCCGCGTCGCGGCCGCCCTGCGCGACATGGGCTGCTACGAGGTCAGCCTGGGCGACACCATCGGCCAGGGCCGGCCCGAGACCATCGACGCCATGCTCTCCGCCGTGCTGCAGGAACTGCCGCCCGACAGGCTGGCCGGCCATTACCACGACACCGCCGGCCGGGCGCTGGAGAATATCGACGCGAGCCTGGCGCGCGGGCTGCGGGTCTTCGACGCCGCTGTGGGGGGCCTGGGCGGCTGCCCCTATGCGCCGGGCGCCGCCGGCAATGTCGCGACGGAAAAGGTCGCCGCGCATCTGGCCGCGCAGGGCCACGACACCGGGCTCGACCTCGCGGTGGTCGACGAGGCCGCCGCCATGGCGCGCGCGATGAGAGGAGGAGCATGATGGAGACGATCCGCATCGATACCGACGCCCGCGGCGTGGCGCATCTGTGGCTGGCGCGCGCGGACAAGCACAATGCGTTGTCGGCGCAGATGATCCGCGAATTGACCGAAGCCGCCCGGGCGCTCGGCGCCGATCCGGCGGTGCGCGTCGTGGTGCTGGCGGCCGAGGGCAAGAGCTTCTGCGCCGGCGGCGATCTGGGCTGGATGCAGGAGCAGATGCGCGCCGATGCCGAGACCCGCCGGGCCGGCGCCCGCGAGCTCGCCATGATGCTGAACGCGCTGAACACCCTGCCGAAACCGCTGATCGGCCGGGTGCAGGGCAACGCCTTCGGCGGCGGCATCGGCATGATCTCGGTCTGCGACCTGGCCGTGGCGGTGCCCGAGGCGCGCTTCGGCCTGACCGAGACGCGGCTCGGCCTGATCCCCGCCACCATCGGCCCCTATGTTCTGGCGCGGATGGGCGAGGACAAGGCGCGGCGCGTCTTCATGTCCGCCCGCCTCTTCGGCGCCGAGGAGGCGATGCGGCTGAACCTGCTGGCAAGCCTTGCCGATGCCGAGACCCTGGACGCGGCCGTCGAGGCCGAGGTGGTGCCCTATCTCTCCTGCGCCCCCGGCGCGGTGGCGGCGGCCAAGCGCCTGATCCGCCGCCTCGGCCCCCCCGTCGGCGAGGCCGAGATCGAGGCCAGCATCCAGGCCCTCGTCGATGTCTGGGAGGGCGACGAGGCGCCCGAGGGCATCGCCGCCTTCTTCGACAGGCGCAAGCCGCGCTGGCAGTCCGGCTGAGGCGCCGGCCGGGGCAGCTTCACCGTTTTCCAAGTACTCATTCCGGAAAGCGACCCGAGCCGGGGCGGCAATGTCGGGCCTGCAGATCGACGCCGCGCCGGCTGGCCCTGCCGCTTTCGAGTATTTGAAAACGGTGAAGACGGGCGCAGCGCGCTTTCCGCAGCCTTGCGCCTTTTGCATGTCTGGACTTCGCCGGACCCGGCTTGGCGGCATATGGTCGCATCTGTTAACGCTATCGGGCCTTTGCTTTCCCCACATGCCAGCCCGGAAGGTGCCGCCATGCCGCCGCAGCCGAATCTCAAGCTTGCCATTCTTGCCCTTGGTCTTGGCGCTTTCGCCATCGGAACATCGGAATTCGCCGCCATGGGGCTTCTGCCCTGGTATGCCGGCGATCTCGGCATCACCGAGCCGCAGGCGGGCCATGTGGTGTCCGCCTATGCGCTGGGCGTGGTGGTGGGCGCGCCGGTCACCTCGATCCTGGGCGCCCGGCTGCCGCGGCGGCGCTATCTGGCGGCGCTGATCGCGGTCTATGGCGCGATGAACCTGCTGGCGGCGGTGTTGCCGGGCTATGGCACGCTGGTCGGCACGCGCTTCCTGGCCGGGCTGCCGCATGGCGGCTTCCTGGGCGTGGCCATGCTGTTCGCCGCCGATGCCCTGCCCCGCGAGCAGCGTGCCAAGGGGGTGACTCAGGTGCTTCTGGGCCTGACCATCGCCAATATCGCCGGGGTGCCGCTGGCCGGCATCCTGGGGCAGGGCTTCGGCTGGCGCTGGGGCTTCGCGCTGCCGGGCGTGCTGGCGCTGCTGGCCGGCTGGCTGATCCTGCGGCTGGCGCCGCGGGTCGGCGCGCCGAAGGACGCGCGGCCGTTTGACGAGCTCAAGGCGCTGGGAAATCCGGCGGTGGTGCTGATCCTGCTGGTCGGGGCCATCGGCTTCGGCGGGCTGTTTGCGGTCTATTCCTATCTCTCGGCCGCGATCCTGGCGACGACGCAGCCGCCGGGCTGGGCGATTCCGGCCACGCTTTCGGCCTTCGGCATCGGCGGCACCCTGGGCAGCATCGTCGCGGCGCGGCTGACCATGCGCTATGGCAGCTGGGGCGCGGCGTTGCAGCTGATGCTGTTCATGGCGGCGGCGCAGGCTTTCGCGGCCTATGCGGTGGGCGACTGGGTGCTGATGCTGGCATCCTCGGTCGCGCTGGGGCTGGGCTCGGGCATGGTGGTGCCGCTGCAGACCCGGCTGATGGACGTGGCAGGCCGGGCGCAGAGCATGGCCGCCGCGATGAATCACGCCGCCTTCAACGCCGCCAATGCGCTGGGGCCCTGGCTGGCGGGCCTGGCGCTGTCGGCGGGCTGGGGCTGGCGTTCTTCGGGCGTGGTGGCGGTGGCGCTGTCAGCGGCGGGGCTGGTCGCCCTCGGCCTCGCCTGGCAGCGGGCCCGTCTCGCCGGGCACCAGCTGCAGGAGCGCCCGGCGCGAGTGTGAGGCGAATTCCCGCCGCCACGAGATGAAGAGCACATAGCTGGTGGCCAGGAACAGGCCCAGCGGCCCCGCCAGCCAGCCGAGCGCTCCCAGCGCGAAATAGACGCAGCGCAGCCCCGAGTTGAAGCTTTTCGCCGCGGTGATGTTGATGTCGGCGGCCTGCATGGCCAGCGGCATGGCGCGCGGGTCCTCGGGCTCGTTCGGGACCGAGGCCATGATGATCGCGCAATAGCCGAACAGCCGGTGCGACCAGACGAAGCGCAAGAGCGCGTTGGCCACGAAGAACAGCACCACGACGATCTTGATTTCCCATTTCAGCGCCGGGACATGGCCCAGGTCGAACTGGCGCGCCACTCCGGCAAGCTGGTCGGTATTGCCGATCAGCGCCAGCCCGCCGCCCACCGCGATCAGGCAGGCCGAGGCGAAGAAGGCGGTCCCCTCGCGCAGCGTCGTCAGGATATTGCTGTCGAAGATGCGCGGGTCGCGTGTGATGAATTGTCGCATCCACTCGCGGCGATAGGCCTTCATCAGCACCGAGACCGAGGGATGGCGGCGCGGCGGGCGCTCGGTGATCCAGCCGATGCCGAACCAGGCCAGGAAAAGCCAGAGCAATGCGGCGAGATCCGCCGGCGACAGGGGGCCCAGCACCAGGGGCGCGATCGGGGATGAGTTCGGATTCATGGCGCGGTTCTACCCCTGCGGTCTTGCTGTTGCCAGCCGGCGTTCCGGCGGCTATCCAATGGCCGGTTATCTTTGTCCCGGAGTATAATGATATGGCAGCACCCCACGCCATCCACGAGGAATTTCCGAACGATACGGCGCGCATTCACGAGCTGAAGGTCTCGGACGCGCATTTCGCCCGCCTGCTGGCGGAATATGACGAGGTGAACGACCAGGTGGCGGGCGCCGAAAGCCGCCACACCCCGATGTCGGAAGAGGCGGAGACCGCCCTGCGCAAGCAGCGCGCCGCGCTGAAGGACGAGATCGCCCGCATGCTGGCCGGCGCCAGCGCCTGATGCCGGATCTGGCCGCGGGCCGTCAGGCGGCCGCGGCGCCATGAACGACGGGCGCGCGGCGGGTCCGCGCCCCCTTTCCGGCCCGCGGTTCCGGGCTTGAAAGCCGCAACGCGCATTCCTACCTGAAATCCTGCCGGACGGCCCTTGCGGCGCCGGCGGACCTGCCCGCCCGGATCGGGGGGCAAGCCTTTGTATCGCTTTGATGAAAGGATGCGAAATGCGCAACTTCGACCTGACTCCGCTTTATCGTGCTTCGGTCGGCTTCGACCGCATGGCCGATGTCATGGACCGTGCCCTCTCGGCCGATATCGCGAGCTATCCCCCCTACAATATCGAAAAGACCGGCGAGAACGCCTATCGCATCTCGATCGCCGTCGCCGGCTTCGCGGCCGACGACCTGAGCGTCGAGGTCAAGGACGGCGCCGTCATCGTCTCGGGCAAGAAGGCCGCCGAGGACGAAGGCCGCAGCTATCTGCATCGCGGCATCGCCACCCGCGCCTTCGAACGCCGCTTTACCCTGGCCGATCATGTCCGCGTCGAGGGCGCGAGCCATGAGGACGGCATGCTGAACATCGACCTGGTGCGCGAGATCCCCGAGGCGCTGAAGCCACGCCGGATCGAGATCGCCAAGCCGGCGAAGGCGGTGGAAAAGCTGGACGCCTGAGCTTCGGTTTAAGGAGGCGGGGGCGCCGCCCCCGCACCCCCGGAGTATTTGAAAAACGGAGAAAGTCAGGGGGCGCCGGTTGCAGCGCCCCTTTTGTCATGCGCGCTGCCGGCCCCTTTTCAGGCGTCTTTCTCTGTTTCAAAAATACCCCGGGGTCCGGGGCGGAGCCCCGGCGCGGCGGGTGCCGCTAGAGCCTGCGGCGGGCGCGCAGCGCCGCGGTGATGGTGCCGTCGTCGAGATAGTCGAGCTCGCCGCCGATGGGCACGCCCTGCGCCAGGCCGGTGACGGCGACGCCGGTCTGGGCCAGCGCCTCGGCGATGTAATGCGCGGTGGTCTGGCCCTCGATGGTGGCTGAAAGGGCGAGGATGACCTCGGTGACGTTTTCCTCGGCGATGCGGGCGATCAGCTGCGGGATGCGCAGGTCCTCGGGGCCGATCTCGTCCAGCGCCGAAAGGCTGCCGCCCAGCACGTGATAGCGGCCGTGGAAGGCGCGGCCGCGTTCCAGGGCCCAGAGGTCGGCCACGTCGGTCACCACGCAGATCTCGCCGGTGGCGCGGGCCGGGTCCTCGCAGATCGCGCAGATATCGGACTGGGTGATGTTGCCGCAGACCAGGCATTCGCGGGCGTTTTCCGCCACGCTGGCCATCAGCGCCGCCAGCTGCGCCATCTGTCCGGCGCGGCGGCGGATCAGCTGCAGCACGATGCGCCGCGCCGAGCGCGGCCCGAGCCCCGGCAGCCGCGCCATGGTGGCGATCAGCGTCTCGATCTCGTCGCCGGAGGCGGGCGGCATCGGTCAGAAGGGCATCTTCATGTCGGCCGGCAGGCCGAGTTCGCGGGTCAGGCGGGCCATTTCCTCGGCGGTCTTGTCCTGGGCGCGGCGCTGCGCGTCCTTGATCGCGGCCAGGATCAGGTCCTCGACCACCTCCTTGTCCTCGGCCTTGAAGATCGAGGGATCGATGTCGAGCGCCGTCAGCTCGCCCTTGGCCGTCGCGGTGGCCTTGACCAGACCGGCCCCGGCCTCGCCGGTGACGGTCAGGCGCGCCAGCCCCTCCTGCATCTCGGTCATCTTGCCCTGCATCTGCTGGGCGGCTTCCATCATCTTGGACAGATCCATGTCGCCAAGGCCCTTGAACATCGCCTAATCCTCGTCCTCGAAAGGGTCCCATTCCTCGACCTCGGCCACCGGGCCTTCGGTCAGCTCATGCGGGGATGTATCCTCGCCCGCCGGTTTTTCAACCGCGGCCGGCATCGGGACAGGCCGGATCCGGGTGATCTTCGCGCCGGGGAAGGCGGCGAAGATCGCCTGCACCGTCGGGTTCTGCATGGCGCGGGCGCGGGCGGCGGCCTCGCGCGCGGCGCGCTGTTCGCTGATCGTCGGCTCGCCGGGTTCCGAGGTCACCGTCACCGCCCAGCGATGGCCGCCGGTCCAGCCGCGCAGCCGTTCCGCCAGCCGCTGCGCAAAGTCGCGCGGCGCGTCGTCGGTGGGCTGGAACTCGATCCGGCCCGGCGAATAGCGCACCAGGCGCAGGTGATCCTCGACATCCAGCAGAAGCTTCATGTCGCGCATGCGCCGGATCAGCTCCAGCACCGATTCGAAATCGGGAAAACCGGCCAGCGCGTCGGGCGAGACCGCCAGCGCCGCGGCGCTGCCGTCCTGGCGGACGGCGACCGGGGCGCGGGGGGCGGCGGCGCGGGGCGCATCCTGGCGCGCCTCGCCGCGCGCGGCGGGCGGTGCGGCGCTGCGGCTGAACGCGCCCGCCGCGGCGCTGGCCTGAACCTTGCGGATCAGCGCCTCGGGGTCGGGCAGGTCGGCGACATGGGTCAGGCGGATGATCGCCATCTCGGCCGCCATCATGGCGTTCGGGGCCTGGCCCACCTCCTCGAGCGCCTTGAGCAGCATCTGCCACAACCGGGTCAGCGCCCGCATCGGCACCTTTTCCGCGATCTGCTGGCCGCGGGCGCGCTCGTCCGGGCCGATGGTGGGGTCGGCCAGCGCCTCGGGGGTGATCTTCACGATCGAGACCCAATGCGTGATCTCGGCCAGGTCGCGCAGCACCGCCATCGGGTCGGCGCCATCGGCATATTGCGCCTGCAATTCGGCCAGCGCCTCGGCCGCCGCGCCGCGCAGGATCATGTCGAACAGGTCGAGCACCCGGCCACGGTCGGCCAGCCCCAGCATGGCCCGGACCTGCGCCGCCGTCGTCTCGCCCGCGCCGTGGCTGATGGCCTGGTCCAGAAGGCTGGTCGCGTCGCGGGCCGAGCCCTCGGCGGCGCGGGTGATCAGCGCCAGCGCGTCGTCGGTGATCTGCGCGCCTTCGGCCGAGGCGATGCGGCGCAGCAGCGCGATCATCACCTCGGGCTCGATGCGGCGCAGGTCGAAGCGCTGGCAGCGCGACAGCACCGTCACCGGCACCTTGCGGATTTCCGTGGTGGCGAAGATGAATTTCACATGCGGCGGCGGTTCCTCCAGCGTCTTCAGAAGCGCGTTGAAGGCGCTGGTGGACAGCATGTGGACTTCGTCGATGATATAGATCTTGTAGCGCGCCGAGGCCGCGCGATAGTGAACCGATTCAATGATTTCCCGGATATCGTTCACACCGGTTCTAGATGCGGCGTCCATCTCCATCACGTCGACATGCCGGCCTTCGGAGATCGCCACGCAATGCTCGCAGACCCCGCAGGGTTCGGTCGTCGGGCCGCCCTGGCCGTCCGGGCCGGTGCAGTTCAGCCCCTTGGCGATGATGCGCGCGGTGGTGGTCTTGCCGGTGCCGCGGATGCCGGTCATCACGAAGGCCTGGGCGATGCGGTCCGCCGCGAAGGCGTTCTTCAGCGTGCGGACCATGGCGTCTTGGCCGACCAGATCGGCAAAGGTCTCGGGGCGGTATTTCCGCGCCAGCACTTGATAGGTCTGTTCTTCGCTCATGCACCGGCCTTTCGTGATCGGCGCAGATTAGCGGCCCGGCCCCGGGGCGGCAACCGCCCTCAGGCCGGTTGCCAGTCGAAGGCCAGCTCTTCGCGGAAGGCGAAGCGGGCGATGTGGCTGTCGACGATGTGGCGCATATGCGCGGTGGTCTCCTCGGGGGCCTCCAGCCGGATCTCCAGCGCCTCGGGCGTGGCGGTCAGCGTCACGGTGCGGTCCTCGGGCATGGCGATGCGGCCGCGGCTCGCGTCGAACTCGACCTCGAACTTGTGCGCCCAGTGCTTGCAGAGCTGTTGCAGGTAGCGGCTGGCATTCGGCGTCGCCACGCGGCAGGTCGAAAGGATGACGGTCTGGGACATAGGCTTTCCTGTCTTGCGGGTCCGGCTGGCGGCGGCTGGCGGACATGAAAGGGGTCACGAATGGGTGAGCCTGCTCGGCCCGGACCCGGTGTCTCCCATATAACCCGGATGAAGCGACGTTCAATCCTGCTGGCCCTGCCTCTTCTGGCGATGCCGCGCCTGATGCGCGGCGCGCCCACCGCGGTGCTGGAGGCGGTGGACCTGCCGCAGCTGCGCGCCATCGCCGTCTGGCGCGACGGCGAGGAGGTGGCGGCGCGCGGCTTCGGCGGCTTCACCCCGGACAGGCCGACCAACATCAAGTCGGCCTCGAAATCCATCGTCTCGGCCCTGGCCGGCATCGCCATCGCGCGCGGGCTGTTTTCCGGCACCGACCAGAGGGTGGCCGAACTGCTGCGCGCCGACCTGCCTGCCGATCCCGATCCGCGCCTCGCCCGGCTGACGCTGGGTCATCTTCTGTCGATGCAGGCGGGGCTGGAACGGCAGTCGGGGCCGAATTACGGGGCCTGGGTCAGCAGCCGCAACTGGGTGCGCGCGGCGCTGGCCGCGCCCTTCGTCGCCGATCCCGGGCAGGGGATGCTCTATTCCACCGCCTCGACGCATCTGGTCTCGGCCATGCTGGCGCGGGCCTCCGGGCGCTCGACCC